>JAEYPQ010000072.1 GCA_023410645.1 Bacillota bacterium
GGTCTATACCTGGCACATCAGGCCTATATCGTACCGCCTGCCCACCAGGAGGAACTATATTTAACCAGCTTGTTAAATATTATTGCCAAGGAAAATATACACGCTATTTTTGTTGCTTCCTCACATGAGCTTGCTTTTTATAGCCGCAATAAGCTTGATATTGAAGAAAAGACCGGAGTCAAAGTGTTTACCAATCTCCCCGAAACCATGAATATATGTAATGATAAATGGCTTACAGTAAACTTTCTTAAAGAACAGGGCTTTAATTTTCCTGTTACCATTCGCTATCCGGAAGATCAGGACAAAATCAATGAATTTATTAAAGCAGTGCAATTTCCCATTGTAATTAAACCGAGACAGGGCGCCGGATCGCAGGGTTTATACATTGTTAATCAATATGAAGATATTCACCCTCTCCTCGCAAACAAACAAGACATTATCCTTCAGCAATATTTGCCGGATGACTGCGGAGAATTTACGACCGGTATTTGCGCTGGGGCCAACGGCAGGATTCTTTCCGGGATAACCCTAAAAAGATATTTGCAGGAAGGCATGACTATGTCAGCGGACGCAGATGATTTTACAGAGATCACCGATTACTGCAAAGAAGTAGACCGGGTCCTGAAACCTTACGGCCCGTGCAATTTTCAATTGCGTCTTCTCAAGGGTAACCCCTATATTTTTGAGATCAATCCTCGATTCAGCAGCTCCACGGGAATGCGCTCTTTATTAGGCGTTAATGAGGCGGAAATTTTAATAAGAGCGGAAATACTGGGCGAAGCAATTTGCCAAAATAAAATTTTAAAATGCAGTGTAATTAGACAGTATACTGATTACCTTGTACCTACTGAGAAAATTATTATGTTGCAAAAGAAATTTAATATGGAGCATGAAAGCTGACAAAGGTCTCTGTAATATAGAGCTTGGCCTGTTGAGTGAGCGAACCCCAAAACAGCTTATAGGCCTGGCGTTACCGCTTAAGTCTCTAACTGGCGCGGAAAAAACTAGGGCTGATGTGAAACAGTAAATAAGGCGATGTAAAAGGGCAGTCTCAATCTTGCTGAGACTGCCCCTTGTTTTTCCTGCTTTACCTAATTAACGGTGATGATATCATGATGGTTGTTTTTATATCTACTTACCGGTACTCCCGGACAAGACGCTTAAAACCTCGTTAATGTCAGGAAGTTGGGCGGACGGATATACTTTCACCCACACTATTTTGCCATTCTCGTCGACAATGATGTTAGCGCGTTCGGAGTAACCGTCCTGCTCACGGAATATTCCATATTGCTTGGCGACCTGTCCATGAGGCCAGAAATCAGCTAAAATTTGCAGTTTCTTTAGTTGTATGGCGGCAGCCCAAAGCTTTTTGCAGGGGACAGGATCTACACTAAAACCCAGCGGAACTGTGTTCAGGCTTTGAAAAGTTTGAAAATTGTTCTCTAATGCTCGCATTTGATCGGTACATACCGGTGTCCAGGCTAAGGGATGCCAGGAAAGTAGTACTTTCTTGCCTTGAAAGTTTGTCAGAGAGACGTACTGATCATTGTTATCAGTCAAAGTAAAATTCGGTGCATTCTCACCAACTGAAATTAGTTTCATTGCGCAACCCCTTCATAGTTAGTTACTTGTAGCGTGCCCCAAAGCAGAGGCTTACTATGTGTAAGCGGGAAAAGATTGCGATAAGAGATAAAGTTTAAGCAAAGAAGTTGGCTTAAGAAGCCGGCTGCTTACTTACGGCCACATTATCGGCTTTAAAAAGACGGCCTGGCAGGAAAAACGCCAATACGGCAGCCGCAACAGGTACAAGGGAAATAACCGAAAATACACTGTGGATGCCAAAGTGGTCGGCAATGTATCCCAGGATAGTAACTGCCAGCCCCCCTAAACCAATACTGAAACCGATGGTAAGGCTGGCCCCAAGCGCTTCGTAGCCTGGCATCATCTCCTGGGCCAGCACGGTTGTGGACGAGAAAGAGGCAATATAGACAAAACCAATTATTACAACCAGCGGCAAAGCCCAGTAACCGGTTGCATGCGGTAACAGGATCAATAAAGGCAATGTAAGGAGCATGGAACCCAGAATGATAGTCTTACGGCCAATTTTATCCCCAAGTACCCCGCCGATATAAGTGCCTAATACGCCGCTCAGCAGATAGCCGGAGACAAGATAACTGGCATAGGCGTGACTGCCGCCCAGATAGTCGCCAAAGTAGAGAGGAATATAGGTAGTCAGCCCGGCGGCAATGCTGCTGCGAAAGAAGATATATGCCAGCAGGAGTGTCACCATTGCCCACGGTATGGGCGCAGAGGTCTTTTTCTTCTGAATGGTATTTAGCGGTTGCTTTACTGTTGCGGGCGATAGTACGGGCAGGTTCCTCCAGAGCATAAAAGCGAGCAGAATAGCCGGAAGGCAGAAGTAAAGGGTGTTGTTTACCGAGCCTGGCAAAGCTAACAAAACCATCATAAACACTGAGCCGCATGCTTGCCCCAGATTACCGCCAACCGAAAATATGGCCATGCTTTGGCCGCGAGTATCAGAATGGCTGGTATTGTGAATCATTTTTGCGCCTTGAGGATGGAAAGCCGCGATTCCTAAGCCGGTTATGATGACTATCATTAATAGGCTCGCGTAAGACGGCGCTAAGCCGGTGACTGCCATGCCTACCCCGGAAAGCAAAAGCCCGGCCGGGACCAGCCAGGGCATCGGAAAGCGGTCGCTGATATATCCGAAAATGGGCTGAATCACTGAGGAGGTTAGATTCTGGGTCAATACGATGAACCCAACCTGGGAATAGGAGAGGGAAAAAGCGCTCTTAAGAAATGGCAGCAAGAGCGGTAAAGCCCCCTGACTTAAATCGGTGATTGCGTGGCTAAGCGCAACTAATAACAAGGACTTGGTAAGAAAAGGATGTTTTTGTTCACTCATACTA
>JAEYPQ010000008.1 GCA_023410645.1 Bacillota bacterium
ATTTGGAGATATTCCCTCTGTTATATTAAAGTTTACTGTTGCACTTTTTTCTGTTATTTCTTGTACTGGTGTATCTCCATGTGAACCACTTGTTTGTGATAAATATATTCTATAATATTCTATCTTACTTGAATCCACCATAATTCCACTAAGTGTTATTGTTCCATTAAAATATGTTGTATCAGGTACTACTGACACATTTATTTTAAAATCTTTTACTTCTATTACTCCATCTGACCAGTTTGATTCATTTTCATTATCTCCTACATATACTAACTCTCCTGCTATTACTTCTAGCTTATCTGGATAGTTAGTATTATCCATTGATGTTATTATATCTGTTATTTTTTTATTAGTATTTGTTGGATCTCCATTTTCTGTTGAACCACTTTTATCGGCATTTAATAACTTTGGATTATAATTTCCATCAGTACTTGCCATTTTATTTAGCTCATATAATGATAGTTCACTTTTAAATGCATCAATATCATTCAAAAACTTTGCTTTTCTTGCACTTTCTATTGGATTATTCTTAGTTAGATTTAATATTATCGCACCTGCTAGGATTATAATTACTATTATTGTAATTACTAATACTATTAACGATATACCTCTTTTTTTCATCTTTTGCCTCCTATTTACTATATAATTTTATAACAAATTTATACTTTTTCAATTAGTATTGCATTTTTTATATCACTTTAACAGAAATGCAATATTTTAGTAATATAATTAGTATATATATACAAAATATACTAGAAATTCTTTAAAATACTAGTATTGATTATAACCAATTACCATATTTCTTTATATACATCTTTTTTACAATTTCAACAGATATCACATAAATAGATAAAATTGCTATAAGATATACATAATAATACATCGGTAATGAAACAAAATCGAATTCACTTACATGTATAAATGCATATGGTATACAAATCGCAAGGATTATACTTAATACAGTAGTAAAAATTAATCTTTTATCTGCAATAGACTGTATAAATGGTATTTTTGATGTACGTATAAAATGTACAATTAATGTTTGGGAAATTAATCCTTCTATAAACCAGCCAGTTTGAAAATATGCTTGCTTATCTATTGAATTAAATCCTAATATATACCAAAGTGCTAAAAATGTTAAAGCATCAAAGATTGAGCTTGTTATTCCAAGAGCATTCATAAAATGTGTTAAATCTTTCGTATCCCACTTTTTAGGATTTTTCTTAAATTCTTCATCAACATTATCAAATGGTATTGCTATTTGAGATAAATCATATATAAGGCTCTGTATTATTATTTGTATTGGTAGCATTGGTAAAAATGGCAAAAATATACTTGCAATAAGTACACTAAACGTATTTCCAAAATTAGCGCTAAGTGCCATTTTCAAATATTTCATTATATTTCCATAAATTCTTCTACCTTCATTTATACCATCTCTTAAAACCATAAGACTTTTTTCTAGTAGTATTATATCAGATGACTCTTTAGCTATATCAGTTGCAGTATCAACAGATATTCCAACATCAGCTGCTCTAAGTGAAGGTGAATCATTTACACCATCACCCATATATCCCACAACATTACCATTTTTCTTAAGTGTTGTGACTATTCTCTCTTTTTGTAAAGGATCCAGTCTTGCAAATATATTTGTTTTTTCAACTTGTTCAGATAGTTCTTGATCAGACATACTTTCAACCTGCACACCAGTTAATACTTGACTATATTTTATTCCAACCTTATCACAAATGTTTCGAGTAACAGATGGGCTATCTCCAGTTAAAACTTTTATATCTACATTTAAATCATAGATTGCCTCAATAGATTCTTTTGCATCTTCCTTAGGTGGATCTAAAAATGCTACATATCCAATAAAAGTCATATCAATTTCATCTTTAACATCAAATATTTCTTCACCTGGATATTCAAGCTTTTGGCATATTGCTATAACATGCATTCCTTGACTATGTAATAGATCAGCATTCTTATTTATTTTTTCAATCATTTCAGGAGTTAATTCTAAAATATCATCATTATATTTTACAGAATTACATATTTTTAAGATTTCTTCAAGTGCACCTTTTGTTATTAAACGGTGCTTCCCTTTTGGTGTCTTAACAACTATACTCATTTTCTTTCTACTATAATCAAATGGAATTTCATCTATTTTACTATATTCACTTGTTTTTTCATCTATTTTATGTTCTATACCATATTCGATTATTGCTCTATCTATTAAATTTTTTATGCCTGTTGAATAATAACTATTCAAAAAAGCATATTCTAATACTCTTAAATCTTCATCACCATCAATATTCATGTATTTTTGTAATACAACTTTATCTATTGTAAGTGTCCCTGTTTTATCTGTACATAGAACATTCATTGCACCAAGGTTTTGTATTGAATTAATATTTTTAACTACTGTTTTTTTCTTAGCAAGAGTACGTGAACCTTTTGATAAATTTACATTTACAATCATAGAAAGCATTCCTGGAGTTATGCCAACAGCAACAGATATAGCAAACATTAAAGATTGTACCCAATCTTTTTTTACTATTCCATTTATAAAGAATACCATAAGTACTATTATAATCATATATTTAATCAATAAAGATGTAACTTTATTAATTCCTATTTCAAAATTTGTAACTTCTTTCTCTTCTTCAAGTTTATCAGCTATATTACCTAAATAAGTGTTTTTACCTGTTCTTATTACAAGTCCCGTTGCAGAACCACTTATTACCGTTGATCCCATAAAGCATATATTATCTAAATCCATTATGCCTTTACCAATTCCATCATTGTAATTAAATTTTTCAACTGGTACTGATTCACCTGTAAATATTGATTGAGAAATAAATAAATCTTTACATTCTAATATTCGTATATCAGATGGTACAATTGAACCTGCACCAAGTTCAACTATATCTCCAACTACTAGTTCTTCAATATTAATTTCAACAGTATTCTTTTCATTTTTTCTTCTTACATTTGCAGTTGACTTTATCATACTATGTAATTTTTCGTCATCTATATAAGTTTTATATTCTTGTGCAAATCTAATAAATGCACTAATTACAGCCAGTACAAGTATAATAATTCCACCTAATTTATCATCTAAAGACATAGAAATAATCGCAAGTATAATTAATACAACTATGAATTGATCAAAAAATGATCTTATTAAAAAATTATACCAAGATTTCTTCTTTTTTTGAACAACTATATTTTTACCTTCTTTAGCTAATCTTCTATTAGATTCTTCTATATCTAATCCATTTTCATCACTTTCAAAATTATTTAATATCTCTTCATTTGAAAATTGCGAATATTCATAATATTCCTCACTTAAACTATGATTTTTTACTTCCTCTTTTATCGATCTATTTAACTTTACATTAAATATTTTTACACTCATAAAACTATTACTCCTTAATTCAAAATATTAGCAATATAATAATATACCTATTACAATATATTTTCAACATATTTATCAACTTTTATTAATTTTTTAATATACATTTCACAATACATATTATAAAAAATAGTACATATAAATTAATTAGGGTGAATAATTATGAGTAAATATAAGGTTTGCGTATATGCTATTTGTAAAAATGAAGAAAAATTTATTGATAGATGGGTAGATTCTATGAGTGAAGCTGATTTAATAGTTGTTGCTGATACTGGATCTACAGATAATTCAATAAAAATGTTAAGACAAAGAGGTGTTAGCGTACAATCAATAAATGTAGATCCATGGAGATTTGATGTTGCAAGAAATTTATCAATGGATTTGATTCCAGATGATGTAGATATATGTATATCTACAGATATTGATGAGGTATTCGAACCAGGCTGGAGGAAATTACTAGAAAATTCATGGACTCCAACCACAACTAGATTAAAATATTCATATACTTGGAATTTTAACGAAGATGGTAGTCCAGGAACTACATTTGCATATGAAAAAATACATAAGAGAACTGGATTTAGATGGATACATCCAGTACATGAAATACTTGAATATACTGGTGAAGAACCAGATAATTATGCTTTCTGCTATGATATAAAATTATATCATAGAGCTGATCCAACAAAATCAAGAAGAAGTTATTTGCCACTTCTTGAAATGTCAGTTAAAGAAAATCCAACAGATGATAGAAATATGCATTATCTTGGAAGAGAATATATGTTTTATCAAAAGTGGGATGAATGTATAGAAACTTTAGAAAAACATTTAAATTTGCCTAATTCAACTTGGAAAGATGAAAGATCAGCATCAATGAGATATATAGCTAGAGCATATAAAGCTAAAAATGACTACACTAATTCAAAGATATGGTTATATAAAGCGATTGCTGAAACACCATATTTAAGGGAACCTTACGTTGAAATGGCTCAACTTGCATATTTAGAAAATGATTTTCCATGTATTTATCATATGGTTGAAGAATGTTTAAAAATTCCTACTAAACCTTTATCATATATTAATGAGGCTTTTTGTTGGGATTATACAATTTATGATCTAGGTGCAATTAGTTGTTATAATTTAGGAATGATTGAGAAATCACTGGAGTTTGCGAAAATTGCATATGATATGTCACCTAATATAACTAGATTAAAAGATAATTACGAAATAATTTTAAAGAAATTAGAAAATATAAAAAAGGAATAATTTTATATAATAGTAAAGTGAGCTTTAAAGCTCACTTTATTTTATCTAATTTGTTAAATTGATACATTAAATATCGTTAAATCAGCTTTTACAGTAGTTGAACCTAAAAATACATCATTTCCAGTAGCATTTACTAATTGGAATGTAACCGGAGTTCCTACGCTAGCTGTAATTGTTAAAAATGCATTTCCTGACATTTGACCAGATAATATAGGACTACTTGCTGCTACAGTATCACCTGCTGAAGTATTTAAAGAGAATGTTATAGTTGGTGCTACTGTTGAACCATCTGCTGAAATCCACCAATTAATATAATATACGCCACTTTCAGTTACAGTAAATGTTCCTGTTAATGGATCATATGTGATTGATGTTGAAGTATTATTAATTACAGTATCAAATACTATTGGTGCAGCATCGGCAATTGTAAATAATTCATCTGCCACTAATTGAGTTTGTAATCCAGTTAATGCCACTGCCGGACCTGTTGGACCTGTTGGACCTGTTGGGCCTGTTGGGCCTGTCGGACCTATTAATCCATCTGCTCCTGTTGGGCCTGTTGGACCTGTCGGACCTGTTGGACCTATTAATCCATCTGCTCCTGT
>JAEYPQ010000082.1 GCA_023410645.1 Bacillota bacterium
CTATTATTGCACTGTTGGCAACGCTTATTATTATTTTTGCATTTCAGGGTGAAGTTATTACGAATAACTGGTTCAGTATTGTGCTGATTGCTATTCCCATCCTGATTCAGGTCTACTTTAATTCGACGCTGGCCTATGGCCTGGCTAAGTACTTCAAAGTTCCTCACAACATTGCTGCGCCGGGAGCGCTGATCGGGGCGAGCAACTTTTTTGAATTAGCGGTGGCGGTGGCAATATCCTTGTTTGGTTTGCAGTCCGGCGCTACGCTGGCGACAGTGGTAGGCGTCTTAGTGGAAGTGCCGGTCATGTTGTCGGTATGCAGCTTCTGCAACCAAACCAGGCATTGGTTTGGTACCGGATTGAAGGAGGATAAAGCACAAGGGCAAGGGTAGGTGGAAAGCGGGCAGCGGTAAAACGCTGCCCGGAACCTTTTCGTTTGTAGGTAACTAGCCTGGAGAGTGGATAGCCAGGTAAAAATATCCTACAAGACAAAAGGAGAGGGGGCAATAGCATAATGGTCGATATAGGTCAACAAATAGCACTGTTTGGTTTGTCCTGGCTATTTTGGTTTGCTCTTATATACGGTTTCATTTACCTGCTCCAGCGGAAACTGGGGAAACCGATGGTGTTAAGCGACCGCATCCTTCTTACGGCCAAAGCGTCGTTATTTTGTGCTAGCGCTGCGGCTGCCACTCTTTGTATACTATGGTTACTGTGAAAGGTTCCCTCGTTTAACCACTTGCTGGATATTTTGAAAAGGGAAGGGAAACGCTTTCATGAATGAACTGGACGAGCTGATTATCTACCTGCAAAAGGTGACCGAAAACTTATATCATTATATGGGGCGCGCCGAAGAACTCTGTTCGGGAGATGGTGTCAACCCACAGGAAGCCGTGCTGTTAAATGCTGCCTGGCTCAATTTGGAGAATGCTATTTTGGATCTCGAAAATTTGGTGCAAAAATTGAAAATACAAAGAGTAGCGTCGCTCTCAGAATAAAGGGAAATGAGGTTGGCAGTGTGAATTTACAAGCGAACATCAGCACCATCCGGAAAAAGTCGGAACAATATTACCGGCAGGGTGATTTTTACTGTTCCGAGGCGATTGTCAAGGCAATTAAAGACGAGTTTGCTTTGCCACTGCCCGATAGCGTCATTGGGATGGCCTCCGGTTTTCCGGTGGGCATAGGCGGTTCAGGCTGTACCTGCGGTGCTATAGCCGGCGGGGTAATGGCTATTGGCATGGTATTCGGCCGGACACAGGCGGGCAACCCGCAAGTACAGCAAGCAATGCGACTGGCGAAAGAACTGCATGACAAATTTCAAGAGCGGCATACATGCCTATGCTGTCGCGTTTTAACAAAGGGCATGGAATTAGGGTCACAACCCCATATGGAGCAGTGTATAGCCTTTACCGGTGAGGTAGCGGAAGAAACGGCAAGGCTGATTCTGCGGGAGAGCAGCAGCCATGCACGTAGCGAATAGAGCTGATTTTGCGTTAACGTAATCATTTTTATTTGAACTCCTGTACTCAGCGATTTGGTTGGGAGGAAGATATTCGGTCTGAGCGCATGCCTTGTGTCTTGTTTTGTCAGTGCTTTTCCTGACACGCTATCCAGGTTTTTACGGATATTATTCTGGTGTTATATGCTTCATAATGGAGATAAGATAGCGCCGCTGTGAAAAAAGCCTTTCCATTTTAATAAATTTGCGTGGCAAGGCATATATCTTAAAAGCAGAGGTTAGAGGGAAATTGACGACGGATTGTTCGCAACGGACAACCCGGTCGTGAAAGGGTGAGCACAATGTTTGGATTGGGATTTCAGGAAATTCTCGTTATCCTGGTGGTTGCCTTGATCGTTTTCGGTCCGGCGAAATTGCCGGAATTGGGGAAGACTCTTGGCAAAAGCATTAGTGAATTCAGAGGTGCGGTTGCGAAAGAAGAAGATAAATAAAATACAAAACCGGGAAAACGAGGCGAAGCAGTTTATGCTTCGTCTTTTTTTGTGGCTTTCATGCATGGAGATGACCAGCAAAGGTGAGCGGAGGTGGGCATAAGTCAGTGAATTCCCTGACATCAGTCCAGGTTTCTCCCGATAGTGCACTAATTTCAATCATGAGATCATTATATTGTACAAATATAATGATAATTTCTCCGAGCTGCACTGAACTGCAGCCGATAGGGCGTTTGTACAGCGCCTGTCCGTATTTGGCGAAGGAGAAATGAGCAGAGGATGATTTTTGTGGAGAGGGAAGACATTTTGCTCGTTATGCAGCGAGATGTGGCGAAAACGCTACAGAAACTGCCGGAGAAGCATGCTCATTGACACGCGTAAATGCGTTGGTTGTCATGCCTGTACCATCGGCAGCGCAACCAACAAGATCACCGCTGACGAATAGTTAACATCAAATGTTGCAAAATAAGCTATACAGAAGGAATGGTTCTTGGAAACCCACATTAAATCTGGGTTTTTAAGTGCCATTTCTTTATCTTATTGGCTA
>JAEYPQ010000010.1 GCA_023410645.1 Bacillota bacterium
GCTAATTCAGCACCCCATTTAGCAGCATCTAATGTTGCAGTAAAATATATATAGTTTGATCTTTTATCTTGGTAATTTGATAAGTGTTGTGGTTCTAATAAATCTCCAATTTTTAGTTCTGCTTTAGTACCATGAAAAAAAGGACCATTATCTAAGACAGCATCTTTCTCATTCATACTGCTACACCTCTTTTATGTTTCTAAATTTGTGTATAACATTATCGTATCCGCATTCCCCAAAAAGAATCGGGTTTGATTGTGGAAGGATATTCATGTAATGTGTAGCTTTGGAAAAGCAACAAACTTTACGAAAAGAGCTAAAATAATATAACTGGAAGCAACTGTCCGAAACAAACGTCAGTAGGCGAGACTACGCGCAAGTACTCTGTCGGCACATACCGTGAGTAAACAAAAGCCCGAACCATCGCATCTTGCTTCTTAATACAGTTGCTTTTACTCTTGTGCTGTTCAAGGTAGCGGAACCAGACAGATTGTAGCGAAGATACTTAGTGTCAACACCGTTAAACCGCTCCGTCCACTTATGAACCCCTATTGTTACATTAACATGACTACAATTAAACGTAAGTTTTGAACTTCCTTTTATTATTCGTGTTTTCAGAAGTCACTATGTGTATTATTTTACCGTATTCTCGGCATAATTCAACGATTACTAGAATGGGGAATGTCATCAGAATCCAAAAGCTGTTGAACCGTAAGCGTCAAAAAACCCGTCACCTTGACGACAGTCAATCGGTGACGGGTTTTACCTTGCAAATATCAGGGACATGAGACGGCAACAGTTTTTGCAATGCCTCGCTGTCCTGATGAATATTCCAGTTAGGTGCGTTTTTGAAAACATATGTCAAATATGCATAGGGGTTTAACCCATTTTCTTTGGCGGTCTCCAGCAGGCTAAAGATCATTGCACTCGCGTTGGCTCCGCGCGGTGTATTGGCAAACAAAAAATTCTTCCGGCCAATGACAAAAGGCTTCACGCTGCGCTCCGCACGATTGTTGCTAATCTCCAATCGTCCGTCCTGGAGGTAGCGCTCCAGAGACTTCCATTGATGCACCGTGTAATGAACGGCTCTACCAAAGCCGCTCTTGGTCGAGGCCTTGGCTGTTTGAAGGTACGATAAAAATTCGTCAAGCACTGGTTTTGCCAGTTCCTGCCGCTTTTCATGGCGTTCTTCGATTGTGCAAGCGGCGAGTTGCCGTTCGATGGCAAACAGCTTATCGCAATACCGTTTACCTTTTAAGGCTCCCGAGCCTTCCCGGTCTGTTTCGGCAATTGCTTTGAGCGCTTCATCGAATTTCCGCCTGGCATGCGCCCAGCAACCTACCGTGACCATTTCCTCCGGCAGACTTTGATAACCGCCATAGCCATCTGTATGAAGGTAGCCCCGAAAGCCTGTTAGAAATTCAATCGGGCGTTTGGCTTTCCGGTCTGGCTGGTAGTCAAACAGTATGATTGGCATCTCGGCATCCCCACTGGTCCGGTAGACCCACATATAGCTTTTGCTCTGCGCGGTTTTTCCCGGTTCGTGCAGTACTTGCAGGACGGTTTCATCGGCATGCAGGATCTCATGAGTACAGAGCTTTTTATGCAGCGCCTCATAGATCGGCTTAAGCCAGTCTTGCGCACAGCGCAAGAGCCAATTGGACATGGTTTGCCGCGAAAGGGTGATCCCCATCCGGTACAGATCCTGCTCCTGCCGGTACAACGGCAGGGCGTTGACAAATTTCTGCGTCATAATATGGGCTACCGCTTCGGCAGAGGCAAAGCTGCCCTTGATTACCGGGCTATCTATTGGTGCTTTGACAATCGGCACGCTTAAGGCGTTCGCTTCACACTCCCGACAGGCATACACATAGTCAATATGTTCAACGATGACCGCCTGGGCCGGAATGAGTTTAAGTTCCCGGCGAATTTCCTTGCCCATGACATGGAGCTTGTTGCCACATGCTGGACAGGCTTCTTGGTTTTTCGGCAGTTTATGCTCGATAACTTCCACCGGCAGATCGGCAGGCAGTCGGTCCAGACTCTGCTTCACTTTTTGCCGGTAGTGTTTCTGAATTTCCGTAAGCTCCGGCTCCGGCAGTTTCTCTTCGGACATGACTTCCGCCTCATTAAACAGGTCTAGGGCATCATACTGACTTTTCTCACTGGAAAAGCCAAATTTTTTCTGCCGGGATAGCCGCATTTGTTCCATCAGCCAGTTGACCTTCTGAGTCAGTTCGGCATTTTCCGTCTGCAAGGCCTCATATTGGGCGCGGGACAAAGTTATCGTTTCTTCGTTTGATGAGTTGATTTTTCCGATCATTTCCATAGACTTCAGTATACGCCATTTTTTCTCATTTCCCAAGGGGAAACGAGAAAAAAATCTGAGGTTTGTCAGATCATCTGGACTGGATCAACTTTTTTATGTGCTTTCGGTTGGTCTACTTGAAGTCCTTCTAAAAGCCAGCGAAACTGTTGCGGTGTAATCTCTTTCACTTCTTCTGTGGTTTTTGGCCATTGAAAACGGCCGTTTTCGAGGCGTTTGTACAAAAGCACGAACCCATCGCCTTCCCAGAAGAGAGCTTTTATTCGGTCACGCCGGCGTCCACAGAACAGAAACAGGCTGCTGACAAACGGATCAAGGCAAAATCGCTGTTGAACGGTTGCCACCAGCCCATCTATGGACTTGCGCATATCGGTATGGCCGCAGGCGATGTAGATCTGCTGGGCCTCAGAAATATCTCCTAACATAAGTGGCTCAGTGCAGCCTCCACGGTTGCCGCATCTGCGCCGCAGTAGATATGAATTCGCACATCATTACGTTGGATTGTCAGAGCCAGCTTTCCTGCTGGCGGCTTCGATGCGGTAAGCTCGGCAAAGACAGGACCGCTAGGAACCACTGTTGCCGGAGGTTGTTTATGCGTCATGGCAAGCTCCCGGCAAGTTTCCTGGCACACGAGCTTTTGCCAATGGTAGTAAGTTTTGAGATTGATATTTTGTTCTGCACACCATGTTTTGATGCTCTTGCCGCTTCCACGGCATTCTTTGACGATCCGGCTCCAGTTCTGTAGCCGAACTTCATGCGTGATGCTCTGT
>JAEYPQ010000089.1 GCA_023410645.1 Bacillota bacterium
CTTCGGCAGTCTCTTTTTCTGTCCGCTCTTCCGGTTCGGTCTGTGGTGTATCCGGCAGGTCAGCGGGCTCCAGGGGCTCCATCTGGCCCTCCTTTTTTGTCTGTTCAAGGTTTTCCATGAGATACGCCTCCTCCAGTGCGGATTTGATTTGTCCTTCTATCTTCTGCTCCTCTGCTCGTTCCAATGTGACAGCGGTATGTACTGGCTTGGAATGCAGTTGCGACACGTCCGCCCCTCGCGGCTCCGCATCTGGTACCTCGATTTTTTCACCTGAATCGCCCGCCAATAGGTTTAGTACATGGGCAGTTTTGTTTGTCTTTTGCGATTTTTTCCCGGTTGGCATCATTCGTCACCTTTCTTGGCGTGTTCTTCTTCACCTATGATCTCATCTAAAAGTGCAAGGTAATCCATGGCCGGTTTTGAATTTGGGGCATACGTGAGTACACTCTGCCCGTGTGCCGGTGATTCCGCCACAGAAACGCTTGCGCGGATCTTTGTCTCAAACACTTTGCTCCCCAACATCCGTGCAACCTGTTGCGCTAATTCCTCAACCTCCCGATTCAGCGTCAGTCTGGAATTGTATCGGTTGAGTAAGATGCCCAGAACCTTCAGGGTGGGGTTGTAGTTATGCTGAACCGTTTCTATGGTCTCGCGAATCTGAGAAATTCCCAACAGGCTGAGAATCTCAGGCGCCATGGGAATAATCAGCGCATCTGACGCCACATAAGCGTTGACGGTCAGCACATTCAGCGCGGGCGGCGTGTCAATGATGACATAGTCATAACGGCTTTCCACCTTGGACAGTTCCGTTCTGAGCAGATACTCTCTGCCTCGCATATTGAACTCTACATCTGCAGTGGACAAGAGAATGTTGGACGGAAGAATGTCTCCCAAATCCGTTTGGACAATGGCCTTCCGAATGGAGGTCTCTCCCTTCAGAACCTCATAGATGGTGCTGTTATTTTCAATATCCAGTCCCGCACTGTAACCCAGGCTTCCCTGGGGATCCAGATCCACTCCCAAAACGTGAAATCCACGCAGGTGCAGGGCATTGATCAGGGACAGCGCGGTAGTGGTCTTCCCGGCTCCTCCCTTTTGATTTGTAACAACAATTATTTTTTTCATTTTGATCCCTCCACGAAAAATCAAAAATATTTAGATATGCCCTCTTCATTTTCCTCTTTTCTATGTCGATATAAATGAAGGAAAAATGAATAGCTGTCCGAATCTTTTTTTGTAAATACACATTTTTGAAAGGAGTGAAACGTATGGCATCGATTAACAGCCTGACCAGCAGCAGTACCAGCAGCAGTATTTATGGCAATCAGAATATCATCAGCGGGCTTGCCAGCGGGATGGATACCGAAGCACTGATTAAAAACAGCGTATCCGGATATCAATCTAAGATTACGTCGCTGCAGCAGAAGATGCAGGTCATGGAATGGAAACAGGATGCGTACCGGAGCGTCATTGACAAAATGGTGGCCATGACGAAAAAATACACCTCCTATTCTTCCTCCACCAACCTACTCAGTCCCAGCTTTTTTAACAGGGCAGTGACGACGACCACCACCGGTGCCAACGCCGCCATGGTTTCCGCGACCGGCAAAACCAGCAGTGAGGTGAAGATCAACGCAATTAAGCAGCTGGCCACCGCAGCGAAATATGCGGTCAGCGTTGAAAATACCGGATTAAAAAATTCAGCTGCTCAGCTGGTTGATGGCAAGTCGGTCAGCACTGCAGCGGCGCTTAATTGGTCGGAAGCCGCTTCGGTCAGCAACATCGCCGGCACCATGACCCTGACTTACGGATCAAAGACCGTGGACCTCAGCTTTGACGCATCAGACATCTATACCGACGCCGAGTCTTTTTCCAAGGGAATTCAAGATAAATTGGCCAACACTTATGTCACCACCAGCTCGGGCGACTATGTAAAGGCCAATACCTTGATTGATGTGGCTGTCTCCGGCGACGGCACCATAAGCTTTTCGGATCTGAAGGACGCGGGCAACAGCGTTTACATCAGCAGTGCCAGCAGCAACATCGAGCAAACACTCGGCTTTTCTTCCGGATCCTCTGCAACTAGTATTACGGTGTCAGCCGGCACTGAGCTGTCCACTGAGCAAAACCTTTCGGACTATCTATCCGAAAAGTCCATCAGCGGCACCCTGAACGGGGTGACAAAAAGTGTAAAGCTTCCTTCCCTTACTGGCAGCGCAGACCCGATGGCAGACCTGGTGTCTGGCCTGAATTCCGCGTTGGCCCAGTCATTTGGCTCCGGCAAAATAGAAGTCGGAAACCAAGACGGTGCGCTCACCTTCACAACAGCGCAGGGATCCACTTTGTCCATCAACTCCGATGTGGGCGAACAGCTGGGATTGGGAAGTCATGGTCTGACCAGTTATCTGAACACAAGCAAAACTCTGGGCGATCTGTTTGGGGATAATTTTGCTGATCAGGAGTTGGTCATCAATGGTGTCTCCATCGGAACTTTCGGTTCCGCTACATCTTTTGAAAGCATCCTCACTGCAATCAACAGCAACGCGGATGCGGGGGTAAGCGTCAGCTATTCCAAAATCACCAACCAATTTGTCTTCAAGTCCTCGGAAACCGGTCAAGCAAGTCAAATTGATTTCGGCGATGCCGACAGCTTTGCCACCCAGCTTTTTGGAAGCACTTACCAGATCGGTGACGATGGAAATTTTGTCACCGACGGCGAAGGAAATCCAGTATACTCAGCGGGGTATGAAGCTGGTGTCGACGCGGTATTCAATGCAACGGTCAATGGACAGACCATATCGTTGACCCGATCCTCCAATGTGGTGGATTTTGACGGGCTGTCCGTTTCCCTTCTGGGC
>JAEYPQ010000037.1 GCA_023410645.1 Bacillota bacterium
CAAGACCATTTCGGGAAAAATTCGAAGAGTGCAAATCCGTGAAAATGAGAAGGGCAAAATAGAACAATAGCAAAGTCATAGAATGCCGCCCGTGCAGATGCCGCACGGCGGCATTTTCTTTACCTGAAACTAAGGAACCACTGATCAATGATATGGAAGCCAGAATGAATTTGAACATCTTATGGCCACGCCTCAAAATAATTCCCGCTTTCTGTGTGACAGGTTCGCAGGCGTACCATGAATACTATGGATGCAGAACATGTGATACGCATGACGTTGATTAAGATTTTCAGGCTGGCTATTCTCACAGAGCGAGGCCTTGCCCTGCGAGAGTAGAATTCATCTCCCGTTTATGCGTTTCATCACGCAGGCAATTTGAAGACTCAAATCCTTCATTAGGAATGGGTAGCAATCCGCAGATATCGACAAGTGTCTGCGATTGATGGGTTTGCTTACTCGCTTGGTATCATCGTTCGACATCCACCTTGCCATAATCTGGATTATGTGATAATATGCACGTAGAGTTGGAATACGAAAGGAAGCGGCTATTGTGCTGAAACGAAGACGTGTAATCAAGTTCACATTTGCTTTCCTGGTTGCCCTCACCCTGTGCGTGAACGGACTCGCGGCTAACGCGGAGAGCAAGTATACGATCAACGTGAACGTATACAGCGATGAGAATGCTCTGGAATATGTCCGTGAGAGGGTCGATGAGTTGATCCGGTTCATCGAAGAACAGCATGCGAATGCAGACGGAGAAGGATCCATTGATGTTGACGTTTTGAAGGACGAGGAGACAAACTCCTTTTTCTTCATTGTGTCGAATCCGGGCGCCTCGGCGTATGACATCGCAAAGCAGTACGGGTATGAGGGGACCGTGGAGGAGTGGCTCAAGTCTCTGCGAGGCCCGATTGGCCCGACTGGTCCCAAAGGCCGGAGTGGCTCTGCTGGCCTGATTGGCCTGACCGGTCCGATGGGTCCGACTGGTCCGGTTGGTCTTCCGGGCCCTCCAGGCCCGATCGGCCCGGCTGGCCCTGCTGGCCCGACTGGCGCGACTGGTGAGATAGGCCCAACTGGCCCGACTGGTGCGATGGGCCCAACTGGCCCGCCCGGCTCAACTGGCCCGACCGGCTCAACTGGCCCGACCGGCCCGACCGGCCCGACCGGCCCGGCCGGATCGACCGAACCGTAGGCCCAACTGGCGACGTCGGCTCATTCTAACGAACAAAGCAGTCTCACAGGGTTTCATATGAGTGCAATGGTATGCCGTCCGCGGTGTGGTTATCCCTTACGCGGACGGCATACGCCTTACCGTCACTGGATTACTAGATATAGGTTCTCTTTATCGGGGAAACGGAGGCAGACGATGAAAGAGCATATTGCTGTGCTGATTCCCTGCTTCAACGAAGTGCACGCCATTGCAAACGTCGTTCGGGACATGTCCAAAGCGATCCCGGGATGCACCGTCTATGTCTACGATAACAATTCCACCGATGGGACAGCCCAGGCTGCCCGCACGGCTGGCGCTGTTGTCCGGTTTGAACACATGCAAGGAAAGGGCAATGTCTTGCGCCGCATGTTCCGGGAAGTCGATGCCGATTGCTATGTCATGGTCGACGGCGATGGCACCTACCCCGCGGAAGCCGCCCAGGAGTTGGTACGGCTTGTCCTCGAAGAAGGCGCCGAAATGGCGGTGGGAGACAGGCTTGAGGGGAACTATGATGAGGCAAACACGAGACCCTTCCACAGCTTTGGCAATCGCCTCATGCGTCTGATCGCAGAAATTTGTTTTGACTACAACGTCCCTGATATGCTGACTGGTCTTCGCGCGTTCTCGCCGCTCTTTGTCAAGACGTTCCCTGCGCTGTCCAACGGATTTGAGCTGGAAACAGAGATGACGATGCATGCGCTCGATAAGCG
Source organism: Bacillota bacterium (assembly GCA_023410645.1). Taxonomy (GTDB): domain Bacteria; phylum Bacillota; class Clostridia; order TANB77; family CAG-465; genus CAG-465. The sequence goes on from JAEYPQ010000037.1 coordinate 1,921, forward strand.
AATGCGCATCATGTCCATACCAATCGAATACAGGGAGCGGTGCGCCGGAAGTGTTTCAAAGCTGAATACGATCCGAGACGGAATCCGGGTGATCGGCGTAGCGCTTCGGCTGATCAAAAACTACAGGCCGATGCGGTTTTTTGGCGCTTTGGCGCTGGCATCGCTGGCCATTGCGCTCATTCTGTTTATCCCCGTGCTCTCGGTTTACTTAAATACTGGGCTTGTGCCACGCATCCCAACGCTTATAACGTCCGTCGCTTTTGGAATTGTGGGCGTAATCTGCCTTTCCAACGGCATTAGTCTTGAAAACCTCGCCAACTTCGAGCGTCGGCAGTTCGAAATTCATCTGAATATGTATACATCCATGCTTTTCAATCATAAGAATAAAGAGTAAATTTTAAGAACCAAGTAAGTTCGGTATATTGTACACTTAGGTTGGAGATAGTTGCGTTTGGGAGTAAGGATGATGTACAAGCTTTCGAAATTGCCGGGCAGAGTATTGAGGGGCATTGAGGAACACCCCTACATAACACTGACTGCCTTGTTCATCCTCATGGTCGGAGTGCGCTGGTTTCTCGTACTCCGTTCTAGCGTGCTTCCGTCCATTATGGCGGATGAGTTGAGGTATCTGAACATAGCTTCATCGCTTCTGAGCGACGGGCGGATTCTGTTCCGGGGCCAGCCCATCGCGTACGCCTACATCCTTTACCCGCTCATGATCGCTCCACTGAATCTTTTGCCGAAAGGCGTCAACATATACCGGGCGATTGAGTTTTTTAACGTCGTATGCCTGACACTGGCACTCTTCCCGGGGTATCTGCTTGCGCTTCGGCTGACTGGAAGCCGCAGAATGTCCCTGCTTCTGGCCTTCTCCCTGGTGCTTCTGCCGGACTCCATCATGGCGCGCCATGTGATGGTGGAGTGCGTCGCGCTGCCGATGGCGCTCTTTACGTTCCTCCTCATCTTCCTCATGCTTGAAAAGCCGGAACGCTTTGGGCGATGGGTTGCTGCCGGCTTCATGTGCTTTCTTTTGTATGCGCTCAAGCCTGTGTATGTCATGCTAGGTATCGCGAGCTTAATGATTATTGGGTTTAACGCGCTGAAGTCCAGGGATCGTGCCAGATTTCAGGGTGTTGCGCTATTTGCCCTCACCATGGCCATGGGCTGGATCTTGCTGCAGCTTTTCTTGCGGTTGGGGCTGGGATACGACGCCTCGCAGAAGTCTCTTTTTGCTACGCAGACTGCCGGACTTTCTGCTATGCATATGATCCAGACGCTGGATGGGCTGGCAAAGTATTTATTTTACCATCTATTGGCCTTTGGGATCATCCCCGTTGCGGTTGCCATCATGATGATCAAGCGGCTGGACGCGGTCCGCGCCCAGATCGCGGCCATCCTCGTGTCCGCCGTGTTCTTATCGATCCTTTGCGTCGTGTATATGTTCTATTATGATGAGCTGATCAACCAGGGTGGCATCCCGCTGCGCGTACACATTCGATACGCAGCGATGTATTTCCCGGTTTTCTTAATGCTGCTTTTTAGTCCCCAGGCGCTGGAGCTAAAGCTGGGCAAGGCAGGTCTTGCGCTTCTCGCGTTCATGCTTGTGGGCCTGAGCCTCTACCCGGCTTCGGACCTTCTATGGTCGGGGAATTATTACAGCGTCGACTCAATGATGATGTCCGCCCTGATCTGGTCAGGGAGTTATTGGATTGGCACGAAGATGTGGCTGCCGATCTACTGTGGGACCCTCATACCCCTCAGTGCGGTCATACAAAGCGCGGGTTTATCGAAGAAGCTTCGGGCAGGATTATTCGCGCTGCTCATGGCCGCGATGGCCGTCAATCAGGTTACCGCGTTCAACATGGACCACTATGGCATGGACGAAAAAGCGGACAAAAACGCCAGACAGGTTGCAGAAATCACTGGAGGAGACGCATTCCTGATCTGCCAGGATGGAGAAGAGCTTGACCCTGATTGTGTGGCGATGGATGTCCACACGCGGTGCAAAGCGAAGGTATTCAAACTGAGCGATGTGATCCACAACATGAACAGCGATGGTTCTCTTTCCGGTGTGCTGCCGTCCGATTATGAGAATTATGTATTCTCAAAGGCAATCAATCAGTATAGCACTCCACAATACATTGTTCTGGACGCAGCGGTTCAGAAGTCGCTGGTCGTGGAGCAAAGCTTGCCTGTGATGTATACTGAGGACAAGGAATTCGCGGTGCTTTCTGTCGACGGTCAAACACGTTGGCTCCACAGCGCACTGTCCGGATTGAAAGACAGCCAGGTGGGGGAAGATAGTTTCTTTGTTTTGTACAATGAGTCCCTCCTATCCCAGGGAACCGTCACGCTCAGCGTCCGAGCAGCCTCGACAAAGGATGGAGAAACGCTCTACTTAACCACTGATGGTGGAGAAACCTTCAGCCTGAAGCTTACCACCCAATATGCGTGGTATAGTTTCAATTTCAATGTGTCAGGAGAGGGCTCACCGTTGACTGTGCGATTCTCATCCGACAAAGGGCTCGCGTATGTTGAGAATTACACGATCCAGTAATACCCGATTCCAAACAAAAAACACGCTTTGCGCCGGGTTTTTAGCTGATTATCCCATTGGTACTCATGAAAATCGGGAGATCCGGCGCAGAGCCCGCGTCATTGGCGCCTTCCCGGATGGCAACTCCGCCCTGATGCTCGTCAGTGCAAGGCTCCGCCATGTCGCAAGCACTGCGTGGAGAACGAAGCGCTACATGAGCATGAAATACTTGGACGATGCGGGTGTTTCATGGTCGAATCCCTACGCTGGTTAACTACCGGCTGCCAAACGGCTAACCATTTTGCAGAAAGATCCTTGACAGTACCCATGGGGGGCATCGTTAATCATGGGTTAGGAGTAAGTATATAGCCATTCACCATAACGCCTATAA
>JAEYPQ010000054.1 GCA_023410645.1 Bacillota bacterium
GGAAGTGTAAAACAAGACTGGACAGAATATAAAGGACCAATAAATGTAGATTTAAACAATACAGTAATATATGCAAGAGGTCAAGATGATGCAGAGGTATGGTCAAATCAAGCAGTAAAGAAGATAATAAATATAGATGAGACATCTCCAGAAATACACTTAACAGCAGACTTAGAAAAAGTAGCTCAAAATGTACAAATAAAAGTAAGTGTAACAGATGATGTAAAAGTACAGAAGGTAAAATGGGCAGCAGGAATACAAGGAGAAAGCTACTTTAAAACAGGTGGAACAGAGATAAATAACAATAGTGTAGTAAAGATAACACAGAATGGATATTACACATTCTATGCAGAAGATGGAGTAGGAAATACACAAGTATATACATTAAATGTAGAAAACATAGATTTAACACCACCGGCAATAGATATACAAGTTACACCAGAAACAACGGTTGGTATATCAGTACAAATAACAATAAACTATGGAGATAGTACAACAAAACAGTATAAAATTGGTGAATCAAACACAACATGGAGCAACTACACTGGAGTAATAACATTAACATCAAATACAGTATTAGCAAATAATTGGAAAAACAGTGATGGAACAGTAACAATATATGCAAAAGGAAAAGATGCAGTAGGAAATGAGAAAAATGAAACAAAGAAAGTATTAAATCTAGATTTAGATGTACCAAAAACACCAGTAATAAATTCAAATGCAGGATACCCGGTACTAACATCATATGGAGTAGAGCTTGATGCAAAAACAACAATAACATATGACACAAGAACAGATATAGATAATTATTATAGTATAGATAATGGAGCAACATGGTTAAAATATACAGGAGACTTTGATTATCCAGCGGGAACAATAATAGCAAAGAGTATTAAAAAAGATACTGGGCTTGAAATAAGTGTAAGTAAAACTATAGCTATGCCTTCTGATGCAATGAAACCAGAAGCGTATGATGGAAATGATACCACGTACATAACAAATTCAACTACTCAATATATGCTAGTTGATAGTAGTATGCAAGGAAAAAACATAAGGATAAAAGCATCACATCCGTGGTCATCATCATATATAGCATTTGAAGATAATAATCATATAGAAATTTCAAGAATAGAAGAAGCATACGGACTTATTGACTATGATAAAATATATACAATACCAAATGGAACTAAATTTATAAAGCATACTAAGTTAATAGGAAATGGTAATCCTACTATTTATGAAATACAACCGAGTAATGAAGCAACATTTAGTGCTACAAATGGATATATGTTACTTAATGCAGATCCAATAAAAGCAATAAAAACACCATATCAAATGGTAAGTATATCATATTTCCCTACAAATACACAAAGATTATATAGAATAGGAACAACCGGTGAATGGTTAAACTATCAAGATAAAGCAATATGGGTAAATCAAGGAGAAACAATATACGCTAAAGGAATAGATAAATATGGAAATGAAACTAGGATAATTTCTAGCTATACAGCAAATGTTATAGATGCAATAAAATCAGAAGCATATGATGGAAATGATACTACATACATAACGAACTCTACAACACAATATATGTTAATTGATAGTAGTATGCAAGGAAAAAATATAAGAATAAGAGCATCACATCCATGGTCATCATCATATATAGCATTTGAAGATGATAATCATGTAGAAATTTCAAGAATAGAAGAAGCATATGGACTTATAGACTATGATAAAATATACACAGTACCAAATGGAGCAAGATGGATAAGACATACAAAATTAACAGGAAATGGTAATCCAATTATTTATGAGATACAACCAAGTAATGAACCAACATTTAGTGCTACAAATGGATATATGTTACTTACAGCTGATCCAGCCAAGGCAATAAAAAATCCATATCAAATGATAAGCATATCATATTTTCCAACAAGTACAAAAAAACTATATAAAATAGGAACAACAGGAGAATGGTTAAACTATCAAAATAAAGCTGTATGGGTAAATCAAGGAGAAACAATATATGCCAAAGGAATAGATCAATATGGAAATGAAACTAGGATAATATCTAATTATACAGCAAATGTAATAGATGCAATAAAATCAGAAGCATATGATGGAAACGATACTACATACATAACAAACTCCACAACTCAATATATGTTAGTTGATAGTAGTATGCAAGGAAAAAATGTAAGGATAAAAGCATCACATCCATGGTCATCGTCATATATAGCATTTGAAAATAGTAATCATGTAGAAATTTCAAGAATAGAAGAAGCATATGGACTTATAGACTATGATAAGGTATATACAATACCAATTGAAACTAGATGGATAAAACATGTAAAAATAACAGGTAATGGAAATCCTATAATTTATGAAATCCAGAAAGCTAATTAAAATTATAAATCTAAAATAATGGAACTTGAATAATTAAATTTACCCCAATTTATTAAACAATAAAAGTTTAATAAGATAGGGGTGATTTTTTATGTAAAAAAATATTTATATAAACAAATTTATACTATTCAAATTACAATATTAAACATCTATCCGTTCAATTAAAGTATGCTTAAATGTTGAAAATTGTTTTTGTATATGATAAAATTATCAATTATAATAATTTTAAATATACCTAATAAGTTTTAACTAAAATAAAGCTATATTTAAAAAAATATTTTATCTTAAAATTGTATTATTAATTAGAAATATGGAGGCTTGTTAGATGAAAATAAAAAATAAACTCAAAATTAAACAAAGTGGAATAAGTTTAATTGTATTAGTAATAACAATAATCGTAGTAATAATAATAGCAACAGCGGTTATAATAGGATTATCAAAAAATAATCCAATGGATAGTGCTAAAAAGGCAAAGTTTATGGCTAATTTCACAAATGTGGAAGAAGGCGTTGGTATATATGCAATGAGTAAACTATCAGCAGAAAATACAAGTTATAGTTTGCCACTTGGTGAAAAGGTACCTTTAACAGAAAAAGAAACAATAAAAAAAGATATACCAACATTAGCAACTAAAATATCAGAATTAAATCCGGGAAAAACAATAGATAATATAGATTTGTATCATATAGATCCCACTTTAATAGGAGCAGAGAATCTATATAGTCAAAAAACAAAAGGATATTTAATAGATGTATCAACAAGACAAATCTATGATTATAGTGGAGAATACTTTGAAGAAGCAAGATGGCATACTCTAGATTCAGGGGTAAAAAATGGAGATTTCCCTGAGATAGTAGATGATGTAATAGACATATGGGATGGATGGATAACATTATCACTATACTATCCATCAAATTCAACAGAAAGAAAATGGAGACTAGGAGAATCAGGAGAAATAAGAGGAATAGACTATAATGATTGGGAAGAATATACTGGACCAATAACAGTAAGACTGTCTGATGTAGAAAATATATGGATAAGTTATGTAGTAGATAATAAAACAGTGATAATACCACCACTAGGAAAAGTACTTGTAGATATAAGAGCAGATGGAAGTTTATCAGAAACAGTAACAAGTGTAAAAGTAAATATAACATATGATGAAAATGCAACAGTAAAGCAGTATAAAGTAGGAGATGGAAACTGGCAGGAGTACACAGGAGAATTTACTGTAACAGAATCATCATTAATACAAGCAAAAGCAGAAAAACCTGATAATGTATATAATGAAGCAGGAGATATAATACAAAATAGAAAAGCAATAGGAACAGATGCATATTATGTAAGATATTATGATGAAAGTAATGGTAACCCTGGTGGTGGTCCTGGTGGCGAACCAGGAGGCCCAGGAGGTAATCCTGGTGGAGGTACTGGAGGCTCTGGTGGTGGAAGCACAGGCTCTGGAGGAGGAGATTTATGTGGAGATTTAGTACCAGCTTCCCCAGATATAACATGGACACCAACAACAAAAGCAGAAAGTGTATCAGTAAGTATAAATACACCAGCAGAGGCAGATAGAATATATATAAGAGTAGGTGACGGGAAATATGTACCATATACAACACCCGTAACAGTGACAAATAATACATGGATAAGAGCATACTATATTACATATGATGGAGAAACATCATGTGTAAAGAGTAAAAAGGTAGATAATATACAAGGCAAAACAATAGATGGAAAGGTACTACCATACGTATCAATAACATCTACCCCAACATCAAAATATGCAAGTAAGGTATCAGTGACACTAAATTATTCAGATTCAGATAGTATTGAATATAGTAAAAATGGAATAGTATATACTGCATATACAGGAGCATTTGAAGTAACAGAAAACTGTACAATATATGCAAGAGCAACAAACGCAAATGGAGTATCAACAGACGTTGAAACCATAACAATAATAGGAGATAAACCACCTGCAAAACCTGGTGCACTAGCAGTAAATATATCAGTAAATCCAGAACCAGCAGTAACAGATGTAGCAGTAGATAAAGTAAAAGTAAGTATAGAATATGATTCAAAGGCAACAGAGAAGTATTACAGAATAGGACAAAGTGGAATATTAACATCATATACAGGAGAATTTGAAGTAACAAGTAATTGCACAATATATGCATATGCAGTAAATGAAACATCAAATGGAAGTGATACAAAGGTAATAGATAATATAGTAGATGGAATATCAGAACCAGTAATAACAGGAAATCCAAGAAATACTATACAATCAACAAAAACAAAAATATCAATTGAATATGATAAAAATGCAACATTAAGACAATATAAAATAAATTCAAATGGACAATTAAGAAATTATGAAAATACATTTGAAGTAACCGAAAACTGTGTAATATATGCATATAGCAAAAATTCTAAAGGACAGACATCAACGTCAACATATAGTGTAACAAATATAATACCACCACCTCCAGTACTAGTACTTGACTATGGAAAATACTTCTTGTTAAAGTTAAATTATCCAGAACAGTCCACTACAAGAGAGTATAAGTGGAAAACAGATGGAACATGGAAGACATATGATAATCAAGGAATACTACTTATAAAACCAGAATATAAGAATGAGATATTAAATGCAGAGGGAAATATAATAGTAAAAATAAAAGATGAGAATGGACAGGAAAAGACATATACAGGAGACTATTATATATTAGATGTAGCACCAAGTGAGATATTTGAAAATCTATTTATGAGATGGGATAGGGTAACACCAAGTGCACCACAAATAATATTAAGTACAAATGAACCAACAAGAAATTTAACAGCACAAATACAATATGAAAGTTATTTAATAAAGAAAGAATATAAGGTAGTAAATCCAAATGGAAGTATAAAACAAGATTGGACAGAGTATAAAGGTCCAATAAGTGTAGATGTAAATAACACAGTAATATATGCAAGAGGTCAAGATGATGCAGAAGTATGGTCAAATCAAGCAGTAAAGAAGATAATAAATATAGATGAGACATCCCCTGAAATAAAGTTAACAGCAGACTTAGAAAAGGTAGCACAAAATGTGCAAATAAAAGTAAGTGTAACAGATGATGTGAAAGTACAAAAAGTAAAATGGGCAGCAGGAATACAAGGAGAGAGTTACTTTGCAAATGGTGGAAATGATATAAGCAATAATAGTGTAGTAAAGATAACTGGGAATGGCTATTATACATTTTACGCAGAAGATGGAGTAGGAAATAAACAAGTATATACATTAAATGTAGAAAACATAGATTTAACACCACCATCAATAGATATACAAGTGAGTCCTGATACAGCAGTAGGTACATCAGTACAAATAACAATAAACTATGGAGATAGTACAATTAAACAATACAAAATAGGTGAAAATAATAATACTTGGACAAATTACACTGGAGTAATAACATTAACATCAAATACAGTATTAGCAAATAATTGGAAAAATAATGATGGAACAGTAACAATATATGCAAAAGGAAAAGATGCAGTAGGAAATGAAAAAAATGAGACAAAGAAAATACTGAACCTAGATTTAGATATTCCTAAGGCACCAGTAATAAACTCAAATGCAGGGTATCCAATACTAGAATTGTATGGAGTAAAATTTGATGCAACAACAACAATAACATATGACACAAGAAATGATATAGATAATTATTATAGTATAGATAATGGAGCAACATGGAAAAAATATGTAGGAAGTTTTGACTTCCCTACTGGAACTGTAATGGCCAAAAGTGTAAAGAAAGATACTGGTCTTGAAGTATCGTATAGTAAAACAGTAACAATGCCAGCTGATGCTTTGAAAATGCAAGCATACGATGGTAACGACTCAACTTACACAAGTGGAACAAAGCAATATATAAAAATTGATAGTAGTTTGGAAGGGAAAAATATAAGCGTAAAATGGTATGCATATAATTATTCAGGATTTAATTCAAATGCAATATCTTTTCAAAATGAAAATAAAGTTGCTATAAGTACAGTATATATAAATAATGGATTTAATAGTACAGCAATATATACAGTACCTAAGGGAACAAGATGGATATCTTATACTAGTGGAACAGAGAGTTATTTATATGAAATACGAGTAAGTAATGAACCAACATTTAGTGTAACTGATGGATACATGTTATTACATGCAGATCCATTAAAGGCAATAAAATCACCATATCAAATGGTAAGTATATCATACTTTCCAACATGTGTACAAAGATTATATAGAATAGGTACAACTGGTGAATGGAAAAATTATGAGGATAAAGCTATATCTGTAAATCAAGGTCAAACAATATATGCAAAAGGAATAGATCAATATGGCAATGAGACTAGAATTATATCTAGTTATACAGCAAATGTTACAGATGCATTAAAAAAAGAGGGATATGATGATAATGACTCTACTTATACAAGTGGAACTAAGCAATATATTAAAGTAGATAGTAGTTTAGAAGGGAAAAATATAAGTGTAAAATGGTATGCATATAATTATTCAGGATTTAATTCAAATACAATATCTTTTCAAAATGAAAATAAAGGTACTATAAGTACAGTATATATAAATGATGGATTTAACGGTACTAAAATATATACAATACCTATGGGAACAAGATGGATATCTTATAGTAGTGGAACACAAAGTTATTTAAATGAAATAAGAGTAAGCAATGAACCAACTTTTAGTGTAACAAATGGATATATGTTATTACATGCGGATCCTTCTAAAATAATAAGGTCACCATATCAAATGGTAAACATATCTTACTTTCCAACAAGTGTACAAAAGTTATATAGAATAGGTACAACTGGAAATTGGTTAAACTATCAAGATAATGCAGTATTAGTAAATCAAGGTCAAACAATATATGCAAAAGGAATAGATAAGTACGGAAATGAAACCAGAATTATATCTAGTTATACAGCAAATGTTACAGATGCACTAAAAAAAGAAGCATTCGATGGTAATGATTCTACTTATACAAGTGGAACAAATTTATATATGACAGTAGATAGTAGTTTAGAAGGAAAAAATATAAGTGTAAAATGGTATGCATATAATTATGGAGGATATAATAGAAACTCAATATCTTTCCAAAATTCTTCAAAAGTTAATATAAGTACAGTATATATAAATGATGGATTTAACGGTACTAAAATATATACAGTTCCTAAAGGAACAAGATGGATATGTTATAGCAGTGGAACACAAAGTTATATAAATGAAATACGAGTTAGTAATTAAAATAATAATTTAATATAAATAATTAAATAAGAAGATTAAAAATCATTGATTTTTAATCTTCTTATTTGGTATTATATAAAATGAATTATACAGATATAACATAATATAATATTTGCCAATTGAATAAACGTTTGCTTAATGTCTTGAAAAAATCTTAATTTTATAGTAATATATATAGTGTATTTTTAGGAGGTATTTAAATGAGTAAAAATTTAAGGATAGTTTTTATGGGGACACCAGAATTTGCTGCTAATTCTTTAAGAAAACTAGTCGAGAATGGATATAATGTTATAGGATGTTTTACCAATCCAGATAAGCAAAGTGGAAGAGGAATGAAATTTAAATATTCTGAAGTAAAAGAATATGCTTTAAGTAAGGATATTCCTGTTTATCAACCTCCAAAATTAAGAAATAATACTGAAGTACTTGATATATTACATGAGCTATCACCTGATGTTATTGTAGTTGTAGCCTATGGTAAAATACTTCCAAAAGAAATATTAGAGTTTCCTAAATATGGTTGTATTAATGTACATGGATCATTGCTTCCAAATTACAGAGGTGCAGCACCAATTCAATGGAGTATAATTAATGGTGATAAAGTTACTGGTATAACTACTATGTTTATGGATGAAGGTATGGATACTGGGGATATGCTTTTAAAACAAGAAGTTGAAATATTAGATGAAGATAATTTTGAAACATTACATAATAAATTAAAAGAAGTAGGAGCTGAACTATTAATTAAAACATTGAAAGATTTAGAAAATGGAGAATTAGATAGAATAAAGCAACCAGAAGAATGTACAATTGCACCTATGATAAATAAAGAGATGACAAAAATAGATTTTAATAAAACGTCAAGAGAAATCTTTAACTTTATAAGAGGTCTGTCACCTTTCCCTAGTACATATATGGAACAGGATAATGGTACAAAATATAAAGTATATAAATCTAAGATAGTTACAAGTAATGAAGTAGATAATATTATAATAAATGAAAATATAAAAAATGGACAAGTAGCATATATTTCTAAAAGTAACTTGTATATAAAATGTGGCGATGGTTTTATAGGAATACTTGAAATACAACCTGAAAATGGTAAAAGAATGGATATATCTGCGTTTATAGCTGGTAATAGGCTTAAAATAGGAGATATGTTTAAATAATATAAATAGAGATAAAAGGAAAAAATAAAAATGATTGAAGTTAGAAAATGTAAAGGGAATAAACTTGAAAAAAATATTGATGATTATACAATAGTTGATATTGAAACAACAGGTCTTTCTCCAACTAATAATAAAATAATAGAAATTGCTGCAATTAAGGTAAAGGACTCAAAAGTAATTGATACTTTTCAAAAATTAGTTAATCCAAATGAAAATATAAATTACTTTATAACTAAACTTACTGGTATTACAAACAATATGGTAAAAACTGCAGATGATATTGAAAATGTAATTCAAGAATTTCATGAATTTCTTGGAGATAGTGTAATAATTGGACATAATGTAAATTTTGATATTAACTTTTTGTATCATAATTTATATAATACAAATGGAAAGCACCTATCAAATGATTATATTGATACAATGTATTTGGGCAGGAAGGTTGTACCAGGATTAAGTAATTACAAATTAGAGTCTTTAACTAATCACTTTAATATTAGCTATAATGGTGCGCATAGAGCATTGAATGATTGTATGTTTACATATGAATGTTATGAAAAAATGAAAATTATGCTCTAGTAGATTTAGGAGAAAAATAATAATGAATGAAAAAATAAATATAAATGATTTTACAGAAGAAGAACTTGGAGAATACATTGAGAGCCTTGGGGAGAAAAAATTCCATGCAAAACAAATATTCAAATGGATACATAGAGTAGGTGTACTTTCTTTTGATGATATGACTGACATTTCTAAGTCACTTAGAGATAAATTAAAAGAAAACGCATATATTTTAAGTATGGAAGTAATTGAGTGTCAGACTTCAAAAAAAGATGGCACAATGAAGTTTTTAATCAAACTTTCTGATAAAGCTGCTATTGAATCTGTTTTGATGAGATATAACCATGGAAATACTTTGTGTGTTTCTACGCAAGTTGGATGCAAAATGGGATGTAAGTTTTGTGCTTCAACAAAGGATGGCTATGAAAGAAATTTAACTGCGTCTGAAATTGAAGGACAAATTCAAACTGTACAAAGATACACTAGTGAGAAAATATCAAATGTAGTATATATGGGAATTGGTGAGCCACTTGATAATTTTGATAATGTGATAAAGTCAATAAAAATAATAAATAATCCGTTTGGACTTAATATAGGTGCAAGACATATAAGTTTATCTACTTGTGGACTTGTACCAAGAATTTATGATCTTGCAAAATTAAATATACAATGTACACTTTCTATTTCACTACATGCAACAACTGATGAAAAAAGACGTGAAATAATGCCTATTGCTAATAGATACAGTATTAAAGAGTTGCTTGATGCTTGTAGAGAATATATTAAGATAACAAAAAGAAGAATAAGCTTTGAATATGCACTTATATATGGTAAAAATGATACAAAAGAAGATGCAATTATGCTTTCAAAACTACTTAAAGGTATGATTGCTCACGTAAATTTAATCCCGGTAAATGAAATAAATAATGGAATATATAAAAAAGCTACTGAAAAAAGTGTAGAAAATTTCATGAATTTATTAAATTCATATGGAATAGTAACAACAGTAAGACGTGAACTGGGTTCAGATATTGATGCAGCATGTGGCCAATTAAGGAAAAAATATATAGAAAATAATAATACATAATCTACAAAAACTTATCAAAGTATTGAAATATGTTTGACAAATGATATAATATATAAAATAGAGGTGAATTTATGGATTTCGTTGCTAAAACTGATGTTGGTAAAAAACGAGAGAACAATGAAGATAATTATTATGTAAAAATGTATAATGAAAATGTGGCTTTAGTTATTGTTGCAGATGGACTTGGTGGCTATGAAAGTGGCGAAGTAGCAAGTAAAATGCTAACGGACATTTTTTCAAAATATATTGATGAAAATGTAGAAAAGATAAAAAAATTTGATGACAAAAAAGTTGAAAAATTTTTAAAAGATACTTTAAATAAGACTAATAAATTAATATATGATCTGGAGAAAACTGATCTTAAATATAAAGGAATGGGTACTACTGTTGTCCTTGTAATGAAGGTCAACGATAAAATATACTATTTTTCAGTTGGAGATAGTAGAATATACTATGTAGATAGTAAATTAACTTCAGTCAATCAAATTACTGAAGATGATACTTATGTAAATGAATTGATAAAAACTAATATTATTGATAAAGCTGATGCAGATACACATCCTAAAAAACATATACTTACTAAGGCAGTAGGCGTATTTAAAGATGTAGATGTTAAAATTAATATTTTTGATAAAAAAGATGGGTATCTTGTGCTTTGCTCAGATGGACTATATAATATGACAACATCAGAAGAAATAATTAATATTTTTTCTAAAAATAAATTTGAAAATTTAGCAGAAAAATTAGTTTCTAGGGCTAATGAAAATGGCGGAAATGACAATATAACAGTTGTTGTTATAAAACTATAAAAAGGAGAGACAAATATGAATATGATAGGAAAAGTACTTGGTGGAAGGTATGAAATACTTGAAAAAATTGGTGAAGGTGGTATGGCAATTGTATATAAAGCCAGATGTAATCTTCTTAATAGATTTGTTGCAATAAAGATATTAAAAAGTGAATATTCAAGTGATGAAACTTTCGTCAAGAGATTTAGAGCAGAAGCTCAATCAGCTGCTTCACTTACACATCCAAATATTGTATCAGTATATGATGTTGGTCAAGAAAAAGATGATAATATAAACTATATTGTAATGGAGTTACTAGAATCAAAAACATTAAAAGATTATATTAATGAACGTGAAAAAATGACTAATGATGAAGTATTAAAAGTTGCCGCACAAGTTGCTTCTGCACTTGAAGCAGCACATAAGGCACATATTATTCATAGAGATATAAAACCACATAATATTATTTTGAATAATAATATGGTAGCAAAAGTTACTGATTTTGGTATAGCAAAAATTACTAATACAACTAGTGCAACAATAACTAGTTTTGGTAGTACAATGGGATCTGTACATTATTTTTCACCTGAACATGCCAAAGGTGGATACACGGATGAAAAATCAGATATTTATTCCCTTGGTGTTGTAATGTATGAAATGGCAACAGGAAAACTTCCATTTGATGCTGAGTCACCAGTTTCCGTGGCTTTAAAACATATACAAGAAGAACCGGTAGAACCAATTATATTAAACCCTAAAATATCAGTAGCTCTAAATCAAATTATATTAAAGGCAATGGCAAAAAATACAGCCGAAAGATATCAAAGTGCAACTGAACTATTAATAGATATATCTGAGGCTTTGGCAAAACCAAATTCATTAATTGTAAAGCCTGCTAGTTCAATAGAGGCAGGTGCTACTCAAGTTGTACCAACAATTAATATGGGTGACGAAAATGAATTCAAAGTTCCAAACCTAAGAACTAGAGAACCTAGAAGAATGAGTGTTGTTCAAGGGAATAAGAATATTAAAAATGGTGAATTAGAACAAAATAAAAAAGAAAACATAGATGAAAATAATGAAGAAGAAAAAGAAAATATAGATGAAGATAAAAAAGCAAAAAACAAGAAATTGTTAATAATATATATTTCATGTGCTGTTGTTGCAATAATTGGAATAGGAATATTTGCTGCAATAAATATATTTGGTAAATTTAAAGTTGATAATACAAAAAATGAAGAAATTGATATACCAAATGTAGTAGGTAGACCATTTGCTGAAGTTGTAGAAGAATATTCTAAGCAAGGATTTGAAATAACGCAAGAAAAATCTGATTATAGTAGTGATCAACCAGAGGGTAATATTGTATCTCAAATACCTGAAAAGGGAACTAAAACTACTAACAAAAAAATAACTGTTGTAGTAAGTAAAGGTCAAAAAATGGTAACAGTAACTGATGTTGTTGGAAAAGATATCAAGGTAGTAAAATATGAACTTGAAGACACATTAGGATTTAAAATTGAAACTGAAGAAGTTGTAAATGAAAAAGTTACAGCTGGAATTATAATATCACAAGATCCTAAGGGAGATACGCAACAACCTTATGGAAGTACTATAAAACTTAAAGTAAGTAAAGGTGATGGAAAAGCAACTGTAATTGTACCGAGTGTTCTTGGAAAAAATTTAGCCGATGCTAAAAAACAATTAGAAGACTTAAAACTTACTGTGAATGTGAAATATGGTGAAGATAATACAAAATCAAACGGAGTAGTAATTTTACAAAGTTATCCTGAAAATCAAGAATTAAAGGAAGGATCATTAATAGATATTACTATAAATAAATTATTGCTATCTAAAACAGTTACTTTAGATTTACTTGAACTACAAGGTGGAAAAGTTTTAGAAGGTATAGATTCAATTAGCGTTAAAGTTACAGCAAGTATAGACGGTGGCGCTACAAATACAGTATTTGAAAAATCATTTGATCCAAATACTAAAAATGCAACTTTTACAATTAATGGTTACACAAGTGCATCATTGAAAATATATTTAAATAATGATTTTGTAAAAGAACAAACAATACAATTTTAATAATATAATAATATAATAATATAATAATATAAAATTACAAAAAAGGCAGCTAATAAATTAGTTGCCTTTTTAAAAAAAATTTATTTTAAGTTAACACCTTTTGATATAGTACCTTTTGGAACATAAAATACGTATGAAATTTCTGATGATCCTATTGCAAATGTCCATATTGTCTTTTTAGCTTTACTTTTATACATTTGTAGAACAGGTAGGGTACAATTGGGATCTTCGACTTCAATTATATTTCCACTTAAAGTATCGGTAGTGTATTCTTTTGAAGTTTCCGTACCAAATTTAGATTCAATTTCATACCTAAATGAATATACATTTTCAGCTGAAACTTGAACATATAACAATGATCCACTTCCTTCAGATGTTACTGAATTTGAAAGTGATACAAGGGGGATTTTCTTAATCAATTTAGAATCATTATATCCACTAATTGGATAAAATATACCTGCAGCTATGCCGGCTATTCCTAAAATGACTATGGCCACTGAAAGTCCACAAAGAATATCTGTTGGAAAGAAATCAAACACTTCTGACAAGAAAAATAATAATTTAATAAATATTACAATTCCAATAACACTTAATATAATTGTTAACATACAATTCCCCTTTCTTAATTATAAAATATTTATAAATTTAAACCTAGATACAGGTATTAAAGGGATAAAAATACAATTTGTCGAATTATATCATATTCTTGATTTGATGTCAAATAAACATTTTACTATTTAACAATAAGGATGTAAAGGTGAAATAAATATATTTACATAGAATGTAGCTTTGGGGTTAAATTAAATTGATTAACTTTAGTGTCATAGTTTTAAAATAATAATAGAATTACAGAAGACTTAAAAACTTTCTGCATTTTTTATATATTAAATTGACTTAAAAACTAACGTTTGATATAATATATGTATTGATTAGAAGAAATGAGGCGAAAAGATGATAGAAGATAGAGTTATATCTCCAGAATATATTGAAGAAGAAAATGAAGTTGAAGAAGTAAGCTTAAGACCTCATAATTTTGATGAATATGTTGGACAAGGTAAAGTAAAGGAAAATTTAAAGGTATATATATCATCTGCTTTAAAAAGAGGAGAATCACTTGATCATGTTTTGTTATATGGTCCTCCAGGATTAGGTAAGACTACACTTGCTTCAATTATTGCAAATGAAATGGGAAGTAATTTAAAAATAACTTCCGGACCTGCAATTGATAAAGCAGGAGATTTAGCTGCTATTTTAACAAATCTACAAGAAAATGATGTCCTTTTTATTGATGAAATACATAGATTGAATAAAACAGTAGAAGAAATATTATATCCAGCACTTGAAGATTTCGTTTTAGATATAGTTATTGGTAAAGGGCCTTCTGCAAGGTCAATTAGACTCGATTTACCTAAATTTACATTAGTTGGGGCTACGACTAAAGCTGGTATGTTATCTTCTCCTTTAAGAGATAGATTTGGAATAATTCATAGGCTTGAATTATATACAGAAAAAGAACTTTCAAAAATAATAACAAGAAGTGCAGAAATACTTAATATTACAATTGATGAAGAAGCATCATTAGAAATTGGTTCCAGATGTAGAGGAACACCAAGAATTGCAAACAGACTTCTAAAGAGAGTGAGAGATTTTGCTGAATTTGATTCTATGTCTAATATAGATTATAATATGGCAAAAAAAGCTTTAAAAAGATTAGAAATTGATGAACTTGGTCTTGATCAAACAGATATACAAATGTTAAAGACAGTAATAACTAAATTTAATGGTGGACCTGTTGGTCTTGAAACTCTTGCTGCATCTGTTGGAGAAGATAAGGATACAATAGAAGATGTGTATGAACCATATTTAATGCAAATTGGTTTTTTAACCAGAAGTCCAAGAGGAAGAATTGCAACTAAGCTTGCATATGAACATTTAGGTTTGGAGATAAATACATGAGAAAATTATTAGTACATGCTTGTTGTGCACCATGTTTTTCATATATAGAAAAAGATTTAAGAGAAAATGGAATATTAAATAATAATGGAAAAATGGAAAAAGTAGATTACACGGCACTTTGGTATAATTCAAATATTCATCCAAAAGTAGAATATGAAAGAAGAAAAGATACATTTATTAATTTTTGCCAAAATATAGCTAATTGTAAATATGATATATTAGATGAATATGATTTGAATTCATATGTAAAGTACGTGGTTGAAAATGTTGGTGATGATAAAAAATATAAAATAAGATGTGAATATTGCTATTATATAAGACTAAAAAAAGTCTTTGAATATGCAAAGGAAAATGGTTTTGATATTGTAACCACAACTCTTACAATAAGTCCATATCAAAATCATGATTTAATAAAAAAAGTTTTAGAAAGACTTGAAGAGGAATACAAAATAGAAAGTATATATGTTGATTATAGAGAGCATTTTAGAGAAGGGCAGAAAATGGCAAGAGAATACGGATTATATATGCAAAAATATTGTGGATGTGTGTTTTCATTCGATTCACGGAAAGTGGGTATATTAGTGAAAAAATATTCGAAATCTGGTTTAAAAATAAAAAGAAATTTAAAATTATTAATAGCTCTTTTTGTAATAATAATTATAGTTTGTAGTGCTTTTTTAGTATATTTACATGTAAAAAATAGCATTATAATAGAAAAAGTTGATATAAATGCAAGCTTTGTAAATGATGATATGGCAAAAAACTCTAATCCGATAGTTATTGATAATGTAATACTTGGAGCAATTTATGATAAAACTTGGGTAAGTGCAGAAAGATATTATATGATGAGCAAAAATAAATCTGATGTTTCAATTGATACATATAATAAAAAAGGAAAAGCAGGTAATTATACTTTAAGTTCTTTAAATAAAGTTGATACAACTATTTATACTGAAACTACAAATACCAATATTATTGATGAATACATTGCTGTAAGTAAAACAAATAATAATATAATGATAAATCCTGCCACTAAAATAACTAATGTAACTGAAAATGATGTAAAATCAGTAAAAAACGCTTTGGGAATATATAAATTATTAAATAATTCAGTTAAAGTAACGGAAGTTTATGATATTGCTTTAGTACCAGGAGAAGCATATAGCAGATTTATATTTGCAACTAGTGAAAAAAATAAATCTACAGGAGTTTATAGTGCAGTAGTATATGTAAATCCACAAGGTAAAGCACGTTTAATAAAATATAGCTATATAAAAGATGTTAATAATTCATCTGAATGGCCTACATATTCTTTTAAATTTAATGCTGATTTAAATCAAGATGGAACAAACGAGGTTATAATACAGGAAACTCAAGAGTTTAATGTAAAATATGACGTATTAGAATTAAGAAAAAATAATTTTTATGAAGTTCTTTCTGTATTTATGAAGATATAAATATTTAATTTTAATAACTATTATCAATTTGTATTGACTTGATTAATATAATATAGTATAATTTATCTATAGCGTTGATGAGACCAAGTAAAAATATATACTGCTAAAAGAGAGGAACAGTCGTGGCTGGAAGCTGTTCGAGAGTAAGGATATTTTGAATACTATCTCTGAGTTATGTAGAAAACTACCGTTGATTACGATATAATCTAATGAAGTTAAATATAGGGTGGAACCGTGCAAATAAATATATTTGTACCCCTATAGACAAAGAATGTATTTTTGTCTATAGAGGTACATTTTTTGTTTTAGAAAAGGAGTGATTTTAAATGAGTGTAAAATATGTAGACAATGAAGGAAATGTATATGAAGGGGAATATGAATTAGGTGTGGCAAGACATACGGCATCACATATACTTGCTCAAGCAGTAAAAAGATTATATAAAGATGTAAAGCTTGCAATTGGACCTTCAATTGAAACTGGTTTTTACTATGATTTTGATAACCTAGATATAAAACAAGAAGATTTAGAAAAAATTGAAGAAGAAATGAAAAGAATAATTAAGGAAAATCTTAAAATAGAATCATTTTCTCTACCTAGAGAAGAAGCTCTAAAACTTATGAAAAATGAACCATATAAAACAGAACTTATAAATGATCTATCAGATGATAAGAAAATAACTTTTTTCAAACAAGGTGAATTTACTGATATGTGCGTTGGACCTCACATGCTATACACTAAAGGAGTAGGAAAAATAAAACTATTATCTACAACTGGGGCATATTGGAGAGGTAGTGAGAAAAACAAAATGCTTACTAGAATTTATGGTACTGCATTTAAAACACAAGAAGAATTAGATAAAGATATTGAAGAAAGAGAAGAAGCAAAAAGAAGAGATCATAATAAACTAGGAAGAGAACTAGAATTATTTACAACTGTAGATGTAATAGGTCAAGGTTTACCTTTGCTTATGCCTAAAGGTGCAACTATTATACAAACACTACAAAGATTTGTAGAAGATGAAGAAAGAAGAAGAGGATATCAATTAACTAAAACACCTTTTATGGCAAAATCTGATTTATATGCTTTATCAGGACATTGGGATCATTACAAAGAGGGTATGTTTGTACTTGGCGATGAAGCAAAAGATGATGAAGTGCTTGCATTAAGACCAATGACTTGCCCATTTCAATTTATGATATATAAAAATAAACTGCATAGTTATAGAGAATTACCTTTTAGATATGATGAAACATCTACTTTATTTAGAAATGAATCATCAGGTGAAATGCATGGACTTACTCGTGTTAGACAATTTACACTATCTGAGGGCCATTTAGTTGTAAGACCAGATCAAGTAGAAGAAGAATTTAAAGGAGTACTTGATTTAATTAACTATTTTATGGATGTACTTCAAATTAGAAATGATATATCATATAGATTTTCTAAGTGGGATCCAAATGATACAGATAAATATATCAATGATCCTGAGGCTTGGGAGTCTACTCAAAAACAGATGAAGACAATATTAGATCATTTGGGAATTAATTACGTTGAAGCAGAAGGTGAAGCAGCATTTTATGGACCGAAACTTGATATACAAGGTAAGAATGTTTATGGAAAAGAAGATACAATTATAACTGTACAACTTGATTTTGCACTTGCTGAAAGACTAGATATGACATATATAGATAAAGATGGTACAAAACAAAGACCTGTTATAATTCATAGATCTGCTATTGGTTCATATGAAAGAACACTTGCAATGTTAATTGAAAAGTATGCAGGAGCATTTCCACTTTGGCTTGCACCAGTTCAAGTAAAAATATTACCTATTGCTGATGCTCAAGCAGATTATGCATATGATATAAAAAGAAAGTTAGAATATGCAGGATATAAAGTGGAAGTTGATGATCGTGCAGAAAAAATAGGATATAAAATACGTGAAGCTCAAGTTGAAAAAATACCATATATGCTTGTATTAGGACAAAATGAAGTTGATAGCAATACAATATCTGTTAGATCAAGAAATGGTGAAAAAATCGATTCAATATCTTCTGAAGATTTTATAGCTAAGCTTGATTTAGAAGTAAAAACTAGTTTAAAGAAATAATTTATATATAGAAATATAAAATTTTGTTTCGCATATAATAATTATGAAGTAAAGTACTTTTATGTATTTTACTTCATTTTGCGTTATACTAGAATAAAATATATCAAAAAACATATATTATATACTAAGTGAAAGGGGAGAATTTAAAAGTGAATGAACATTATCCGTTTAAATTGATTCCATTACCATATCCATATAATGCATTGGAACCATATATTGATGAAGAAACTATGAGAATACATCATGATAAACATGTTGGAACTTACGTTGAAAATTTAAATAAAGCTTTACAGGATCATCCTGCATATCATGATTGGTCACTAGAAATGCTATTATATAATATATATTCTTTACCAGCAGAAATACAAACAGCAGTAAGAAATAATGCAGGAGGTGTATTTAACCATAATTTATATTTTAATTCACTTGGAACTGAAAGGATAAATTCACCGGTTGGTAATTTTTCTAATGCAGTTAATAAAGAATTTGGATCTGCAGAAAGATTTTTAGCCGAATTAAAACAAAAAGCTTTAAGTGTGTTTGGTTCTGGTTATGCATATGTAGTAATAAATAGAAATGGTAAATTAATGATTATTACTACTAAAAATCAAGATACACCACTTGAAATGAATCTTTACCCAGTTTTACCAGTTGATGTTTGGGAACATGCATATTATTTAAAGCATCAAAATAAAAGGGCAGATTATATTGACGATCTATTTAAAGTAATAAACTGGAATAAAGTAGAGGAAGTATATAATAGATTCTTTAATTATAAAAAATAAATTTAATATAAAAGTAAAAAGATAAATTCTACGGATTATAATTATATTATTTATCTGTAGAATTTATCAATATATTTAAGAAAATTAAAGTATTAAATTAAAAAAACTTGACAAATATAAAAAAATATATTATACTTATTAAGTAACACATCGCGGGATAGAGCAGTTGGCAGCTCGTCGGGCTCATAACCCGAAGGTCGATAGTTCGAGTCTATCTCCCGCAACCATATAAAAAAAGCATTTCACAATCTTGTGAGATGCTTTTTATTATTTATTAGGATATTTGAAAATATAAATATCCCACAATTGCAATTAAAATTAAAATTATTAATTTTATAAAAATATGTTCCGTATAAACGCTTTTAAAATCAAATTTTTGATCATATTTTATTCTATAGTGAATTCTAAAAATGAAATTTACAACTAATATTGAGAATAATATTGCTAAATCGAATAACAAAAGAATTACTTCTCCTAATCCAGCGAATAAGCCTGTTGCTTGTTGAGATGCTATTTCTAAGTAAATTGCAAGTAACAACGATATTATAATTAGAATGGTTTTAAACTTAGTAAAAAGTATAAATTTAGTATTGTTTGAAGTTTCTGAATTTTTATGTGTTGTATTATTTTGTTTATAAACGAATGTAAGAGCAATTAAAATACATTCTATAATCCAGAAAATAGGGTTTATAATCCAATCAAATAAACCAATAAATGCAAGTATTAAGAGTATTGTAGCTGTAAATCCAAATATTATATTTAATAAATGATTTTTTAGAAATATTTTCATATAGTGCCTCCTTAAAAATATTGTACTACAAAAAAATATTAATTGCAATTTATAAAAATAAAAAATAAAATAGTACAATAAAATTATAAAAAATATATTTCAGATTTATTGACAATTTTTTTTATATAATATATTATTATATAAAGTGGTGTGAAATAATAAATTTTCCAATAAATATATTTTTCTAAAATTTACACTATTAAAAAAGGAGAATATATATGAAAAATGGAATTTCGCTAATTGTACTAATTATAACAATAATAATTATAATAATACTTGCAGGAGCAGTAATATTAAATTTATCAAATAATAATCCAATCGATAATGCTAAAATAGCAAATTTGACACAACATAAAGAATCATTAGACTCAGCTATGACTCTTTATTTATCAAAACAAACTACAAAAACATTAGGGGAATATTCTGCAAGCGATATAATAAATGGAAAATCACCTGACATGCCTAAATTAATCGATACAGAAGATGGAATAAGTATAAATGGAGTATCTGTGTATTTAGTAAAAGAAGACGTAATAGCACAGGAATTAAATATTTCACTAGAAAATAAAGAAAATTCAAAATGGTATATCGATCCTTTAACTGGGAAATTTTATTTAGTTTATGATAATAAAGAAAGTTATGATGGTTATCTTGGAAATTATGATGAAGCAACAGGAAATCTTGAAAACAAAACAATATCACAATTTGTAATTGCAAAAAGTTTAAATGATTATGATGAAATAAAAGGTGTTAACAGACCTAGGCTTGTAGCTGGAATGAAACCAATAAAATGGGATACAAGTGGAAATGTTGTGGAAACAAATGAAAATGATCCAGAATGGTATGATTATACATCAAAAAAATGGGCAAATGCAAGAACAGAAGATGGAAGCATGTGGGTATGGATACCAAAATATGAGTATAAGATGCAAACTTCTCATACAAGTAATGCGCAAATAATAGATGTAAAGTTTATGATAGGTACAAATAGCGTTGGATCAGATGGTTATACAATACATCCTGCCTTTAGATTTGGGTATGAAGATTTATCAGGAATATGGGTAGCTAAATTTGAAGCAAGTGGAAATACCAGTTCAATAGATATTAAACCAGGTGTTGCATCTCTTAGAAATTTAACAATGGATTCTATGTTTGCTGCATGTAGGAATATGGAAGAAAATTTAAGATATGGTTGGGGAAGCACAGGAAAATCAATAGACACCCACCTTATGAAAAATATTGAATGGGGTGCAGTAGCATATTTATCTAGTAGTACATATGGTAAAACAGGAGAAATATGGATAAATCCAAATAGTAATTATTTGACAGGACAAGCGGGTTCAAGTGTAAATTCTAGTGGAACAACATCTACAAATGGATACAATACAGCAAATGGAGTGAATGCATCAACAACTGGTAATGTATATGGAATATATGATATGAGTGGTGGTGCATTAGAATATGTTGCAGCATATATTAACAATAACAATATAAATTTAACTGCATATGGACAAACTTTATTGGATGCTGATTCAAGATATAAAGATGTATATTCAATTGGAGCTAGTGATACAAGACCATTAAATTATTTATCTAATGCACATAAAAAAGGTGATGCTGTGTATGAAACTTCGGTTAACCCCGAAAGTGATGGTTCTTCTTGGTATGAAGACATGTCATATATGCCTTA
Source organism: Bacillota bacterium (assembly GCA_023410645.1). GTDB lineage: Bacteria > Bacillota > Clostridia > TANB77 > CAG-465 > CAG-465. Next base: position 22,194 of record JAEYPQ010000054.1, read on the forward strand.
TACTTATTTTCCATTTTTTATACGTGGTGGTTATTATAACAATTCTAATTTTGCAGGAATATTTGCATATTGTGATTATACAGCAGGAAGTCCTTATGAAGGTGCAAGCTTTAGACCAGTACTTGTAATTTCAAGTGTGCAAGAGTAATTTTAATTTATAATATTAAATATTATATTAATTAAATACTACATAAATCTTATATATTTAAATATAGTTTTTATATGTATACTGGCTAATTTATTAGCCAGTATGTTTTTGTTTAGTAATCCCCCAAATATTCTGGGGACCTTCGAAGCTTTGGAATCTGAGTAAACAATAAAAACCATTTCTATATATTGGTATGTGAAGATCATATATCTATTAATGTTAATTTTTTAAAAGTCATCTATATTAGTATTTATGAGATACTTATATGGAAAAAGGATCATTAATGATAAATTAAAGATATTGAAATATGAAATGCAAGAATAACATTTTTTACAAGAACTTGCTTATAAGTCAGTGGAATTAAAATAATATGAGAATAGTAATTATGTAATTGAATAGTAAAAGGAAGAAATGACAAAAATCAATATAACAAAAAAGGAATATGAAGACTACTTTATTGCCTAATTGGAGCTTTTAAGGTGCTAATAATTGTTAGATAATTAAGTAAACTTTAATACAAAAATAAAAAAATATCTATTTTTATATTCACAATAAATTAAAAATTTCATATAGTATATAAAGTACCTATATTTATATAAGGGACAACTATCGAAAAATAAGCAAGAATATAGGTAATTTAATTTATATGAAAGGAAGATTAAGTTATATGAGTAATATTGCTCTTCAAATTGAAAGACAAGCAATAGGATCAATTGTCGTTGGAGCAAATGTAATTTTTGATTCAATTGTATATTCTGCCGGAAATATTAGCTATAACAGTTTAACTGGTGTTATAACATTTAATGAGCCCGGAAGATATGTAATTAATTGGTGGGTTGCAACACAAACTACAACTTCTAATATAGGTGTAGTTTTTTCACTTTCATCTTCACAAGGTGACTTGCTTGAAGGTAATAGTCCAAATAAAGTCGGTCAAGTGTATGGAGTAGGAATCATTGATGTAATTTCTGCACCGGTTACTTTATCTTTAATTAATGGAAGCACAGCTACTGTATTTCTAGCATCTCAAGTTCCTTTAAAAGCAACTTTAGTTGTTGTTGAAGATGATATTCCGGAAACAGGTCCGACAGGTCCGACTGGAGCAACAGGTCCAACAGGAGCAGATGGAGCAACAGGTCCAACAGGTCCGACAGGAGCAGATGGATTAATAGGTCCAACAGGTCCGACAGGTCCAACAGGCCCAACAGGAGCAGATGGATTAATAGG
>JAEYPQ010000058.1 GCA_023410645.1 Bacillota bacterium
GGAAGTGTAAAACAAGACTGGACAGAATATAAAGGACCAATAAATGTAGATTTAAACAATACAGTAATATATGCAAGAGGTCAAGATGATGCAGAGGTATGGTCAAATCAAGCAGTAAAGAAGATAACAAATATAGATGAAACTTCTCCAGAAATACACTTAACAGCAGACTTAGAAAAAGTAGCTCAAAATGTACAAATAAAAGTAAGTGTAACAGATGATGTAAAAGTACAAAAAGTAAAATGGGCAGCAGGAATACAAGGAGAAAGCTACTTTAAAACAGGTGGAACAGAGATAAATAATAATAGTGTAGTAAAGATAACTGGGAATGGATATTACACATTCTATGCAGAAGATGGAGTAGGAAATACACAAGTATATACATTAAATGTAGAAAACATAGATTTAACGCCACCAGCAATAGATATCCAAGTTACACCTGAAACAACGGTAGGAATAAGTGTACAAATAACAATAAACTATGGAGATAGTACAACAAAACAATATAAAATTGGTGAAAACAATAATACTTGGACAAATTACACTGGAGTAATAACATTAACATCAAATACGGTATTAGCAAATAATTGGAAAAATAGTGATGGAACAGTAACAATATATGCAAAAGGAAAAGATGCAGTAGGAAATGAAAAAAATGAAACAAAGAAAGTATTAAATCTAGATTTGGATGTACCAAAAACGCCAGTAATAAATTCAAATGCAGGATATCCAATACTAACATCATATGGAGTAGAGCTTGATGCAAAAACAACAATAACGTATGATACAAGAACAGATATAGATAATTATTATAGTATAGATAATGGAGCAACATGGTTAAAATATATAGGAGACTTTGATTATCCAGCGGGAACAATAATGGCAAAAAGTGTAAAGAAAGATACTGGGCTTGAAGTAAGTGTAAGTAAAACAATATCTATGCCTTCTGATGCTATAACTACTAATGCTTATGATGGAAATTCTAGTACTTATATGAGTGGGGCAGGAACATTCTATATGAAGATAGACAGTAGTCTAATAGGTAAAAAAATACTTATTTCATATTATACATTCCCTAGTTGGAATAATTACATGAATATAATATTTTTAGATAGCTCAAGAAACGTAATATCAACAACTGGAATAACATCAATTCATACTATACCAAGCAATACAGCTTGGCTAATGTATACTTCAAACAATTCAGGTAACAACATATATGAAATACAAGTTGCAAATGAACCTACATTTAGTACTACAAATGGTTATATGTTATTGCATTCAGATTCAACTAAGGCAATTAAAAAACCTTATCAAATGGTAGACATATCATATTTTCCAACAAGTGTGCAGCGATTATATAGAATTGGAACAACAGGAGAATGGAAAAATTATGAGGATAAATCAATATGGGTAAATCAAGGAGAAACAATCTATGCAAAAGGAATAGATAAAAATGGATATGAATCAAGAACTGTATCAAGTTATACGGTAAATGTTACTGATGCTATGAAATCAGAGGCATATGATGATAATAGTAGTACTCGTATGCTAGGAGCAGGAACATTTTATATAAAAATAGATAATAGTTTAATAGGTAAAAAATTACTTTTAACATATTATACATACCCAAGTAGTGGTAATTATATGAATATATATTTCTTAGATAGTTCAAAAAATGTAATATCAAGTAGTGCAATAACATCAAGCTACACTATACCGAGTAATGCGGCATGGCTAATGTATAGTTCGAACCATACTGGTAACTATATAACTGAAATACAAATTGCAAATGAACCTACATTTAGTACTATAAATGGTTATATGTTATTACATTCTGATCCAACTAAGGCAATAAAGACGCCATATCAAATGATATCAATTTCATATTTTCCAACAAGTGTACAAAGATTATATAAAATAGGAACTACAGGTGAATGGAAAGATTATGAGAATAATGCAATATGGGTAAATCAAGGAGAAACAATCTATGCAAAAGGAATAGATAAATATGGAAATGAAACAAGGGTAGTATCAAGCTATACAGTAAATGTAACAGATGCTATGAAATCTCCTGCATATGATGGTAACACTAGTACTAATATGACTGGAGCAGGAACATTTTATATAAAAGTAGATAGTAGTCTAATAGGTAAAAAAATACTTTTAACGTATTATACATATCCAAGTAGTGGCAACTATATGAATATATCATTCTTGGATAATTCAAAAAATGTAATATCAACTGGTACAATAGCATCGAGCTATACTATACCTACAAATACAGTATGGATAATGTATAGTTCAAATCATTCTGGTAACTATATATCTGAAATACAAATTGCAAATGAACCAATATTTAGTACCACAAATGGATATATGTTATTACATACAGATCCAACTAAGGCAATAAAGACACCATATCAAATGATATCAATTTCATATTTTCCAACAAGCGTACAAAGATTATATAGAGTAGGAACGACAGGTGATTGGTTAAATTATGAAGATAATGCAATATTAGTAAATCAGGGACTGACAATCTATGCAAAAGGGATAGATAAATATGGGAATGAAACAAGGATAGTATCAAGTTATACAGTAAATGTAGCAGATGCCATGAAATCTCAAGTATATGATGGTAATACTAGTACTTATATGAGTGGAGCAGGAACGTTTTATATAAAAGTAGACAGTAGTCTAATAGGTAAAAAAATACTTTTAACATATTATACTTATCCAAGTAGTGGTAATTATATGTATATAGCATTTTTAGATAGTTCAAAAAATGTAATATCAAATAGTTCGATTACCTCAAGTTACACAATACCATCTAATACAGTATGGATAAGATATATGTCAAATCATGGTGGTAATAATCTGTATGAAATACAGATAAGTAATTAATTTTTAAATTAACAACATTATTTTAATAAATATAACATAAAGTTATAATTTAATTTATAAAATTATAAAAAAAGCTTGCAATATATAAATTGATATAGTATAATATATTTGACATAATGAGAGTGAGAGGGTTCAAAATCCTCTCACTTCTGTGTAATGGTAGGTGAATTTATGAATTTAAAGTTAGAAGATAAAATTGAATCTTGTATAAATGAGAAAGTTTCCAACGCTGGCTTTGAAATTGAATACGTGGAGTTTGTTAAAGAAGGATCACAAAACATATTAAGAATTGTAATTGATAAACCTAACTTTTCTGTTTCAATTGATGATTGTGAAACTATAAGTAGAATTGTTGAAGATGATATTGATAAGCTAGTGTCAAAAGAGTATATACTAGAGATTTCTTCACCAGGACTTGAGAGACAACTTAAGAATATAAAATTATATAAGAAATATACTGGAAGTAGAATATATGTAAAGTTGTATAAAAAATCAGAATCAGGGAAAGAGTTTGATGGCATACTTGAAAATGTTGATGAAAATAACGAATCTATCAAATTAAATTGTGATGAAAAAATATATAATTTTGAAATAAAAGATATTGCATCTGCACATACTGTATATAATTTTGATGAAATACTAAAACTAAGTAAAGATGACAAGACAAATATAAATGAATTAAAGAAGTTTTAAAATATTGTACAATATTTTTAGGAGGAGCAAGGAAAATGAAAAGTGAAAAAATAAGTGCAAAGGAATTATTTAATGCTATTGATCAAATTTATGAAGAAAAAGGAATAACAAAAGAATACTTAATTGATTCTTTAAAAATGGCTTTAGAAGCAGCATACAAAAAAAATTATGATACTAATGAAAATATATTAGTTGATATAGATGATCAAAATATAAAGGTATATGCTGTAAAAGAAGTTGTTGAAGATATTGAAGATGAAAGTAAACAGATATCTTTAAATGAAGCAAAAACTATTACTAAAAGAGCAAAAATTGGAGATACTGTAAATGTAGAAGTTACCCCAAAGAATTTTGGAAGAATAGCAGCAGTTGCAGGTAAGCAAATTATTGTACAAAGATTAAGAGAAGCAGAACGTAATTTAGTATACACACAATATAGTGATAAAGAAGGAAAAGTTGTTGTAGGAGTTGTTCAAAGGTCTGATAAGTTCGGAACTATTGTTGATCTAGGAAGAGTGGAAGCAATCATACCTATAAAAGAGCAAGTAAAGACTGAGCAATTACAAACACATCAAAGAATTAAAGTATATGTTTTAAGTGTAACAGAATCTGGTAAATTTGGACCTCAAATAGTACTTTCAAGGAAATCTCCTGAATTTATAAGAAGATTGTTTGAATCAGAAGTACCTGAAATTATAGATGGAATTGTTGAAATTAAAGACATTGCTAGAGAAGCAGGAAGTAGAACTAAAATTTCTGTTTACTCAAATGATGAAAATATTGATCCGGTTGGAAGTTTAGTTGGAAAAAAGGGAATTAGAATTCAACCAATTATAGAAGAATTACAAGGTGAAAGAATTGATATCGTTCCATTTAGTGATGATGCACCAAGTTATATTATTAATGCATTATCTCCTGCACCAATTATAGCAATTGATGTTAATGATGAGGAGAAACAAGCAACAGTAGTTGTTCCTGATGAGGCTCTTTCATTTGCAATAGGAGCAGGTGGTCAAAATGTTAGACTTGCTGCAATACTTACTGGGTGGAAAATAGATATAAAAACTGAAACACAAATTAAAGAAACTGTAATTGAATAATAGAATAGGAGATATATAAAAATGCCTATAAGAAGTTGCATAATATGTAGATGTAAAAAAGAAAAAAGAGACTTGATTAGAATTGTTGCAGATGAAAAAGATAATGCAATTATTGATAAAAATCAGGTTATAAATAAAAGGGGTATATATTTTTGCAATGATATAAAGTGTTTAACTAAATGTAAAAAATTACTTAATAACGGAAAATTTAGAACTAAAATTAAATTAGAATCTAAAAGCTTAGAAAATATTATTGATAATATTATTGAATTGGGGGAATAAGTTTGGGAAAGACAAAAGTATATGAATTAGCAAAGGAATTAGGTATATCAAATCTAGAGTTAATTGATAGGTTAAAAAGTCAGGGCATAGAAGTCAAATCTCACTTATCAGTTATTAGTGATGAAGATGTAAAAAAGATAAAATCAAATGTAAAAAATATAACAAAAAATATAGAAAAAGAAGGTAAAAAGAATATGGAAAAACCACAAGTTCACATTATAAGAAGAAATGTAAAGGTAATAAATACAGATGGAGAAAAAAGCGAAGTAGAAGAAATATCTACAAACATATCTGGTGAAATAAAAAAATCTCATCATACAGTTGTAGATACTATGAAAAAGAATGAAAAACATAATAATATGGAGTCAGATTTTGCAAGAAATAAAGTACCATATTCAAAGAATAAATTTGCAAATAATAGGAATACAAATGTTGTAATAACAAGGAATGGTAAGCCTGTACAAACAGTAGAAAAAAAGGAAGAGGAAAAACCACAAGAAACCGAGACAAAATCTTCTGCTGAAATTGTAGAGGTACCAGTTGCAAATAAAGATACTAATGTAAATAAATATAATAATTCCAATAATTCTAATAATTCTAATAATTCATCATACAATAGAAATCAAGATAGAAATAATGGTTATCAAAGAAATAATAATAATAATTATAATAGGGATAATAACTCTGGATATAGAAAAGATTATAATAACAATAGAAGTGATTATAATAACAACAGAAATGATTATAATGGAAACAGAAATGATCCAAACAGGAAAAGTTATAATAATGATGAAAGAAGAAATAACTTTAATGATTCCAATAGACCTAATAATTATAACAGAAGTAATAATCAAACTGGCAACTATGACAGAAACAATAATCAAACTGGTAACTATAACAGAAATAATAATGGCCAAAATAATAACTATAATAGAAATAATACCCAAACAAATAATAGACCAAATTCAGGATATAATAATAATAGACCACAATATAACAATAACAATAATGGATTTAGAAGACCTAATACTGACAATACCTCATACCAAGTTAATAAATTTATAAAACAAGAATCTACACTTCCAGTTGAACAAAAAGAGACAAGAGAATACTCAAATAATGTTATTGATAAGAAGAAATATAACAATGACAATAGAGTTACTGATGCAAAGAAAGAAAAACTAGATAAGAATAAACTTAGAGAACAACATTCAAGGGTATCAACATCTAAATTAAAAGGACTTGAAGTTAATTCTTCTGAAATGTTAGATTTATATGAGCGTGATAGTGATACTAGAAAGAATGGTTCAAAGAAAAGATCTTCAAAGCAAAAAACCGTTATGAATCAAACAAAAATAATACCTATGACTGAAGTTAGGCTTCCTGATGTTATGTTAGTTAAAGATTTTGCTGAGGCTATAAAAAAGCAATCATCTGAAATTATTAAAAAATTATTTTCACTTGGTATTATGGCTACAGTAAATCAAGAAATAGATTTTGATACTGCATATCTAATAGCACAAGAATTTGGAATAAATGCCGAAAAACAAGTAGTAGTTTCTGATGAAGAAATACTTTTTGATGATACTGATGATGAAGAAAAAGATTTAGTACCAAGACCACCTATAGTTGTTGTAATGGGCCACGTTGACCATGGTAAAACATCTTTATTAGATAGAATAAGAAGTGAAGATGTTGTTGCTGGTGAAGCTGGTGGAATTACACAACATATTGGTGCATACAAAGTAAAGTGCAATGATAGAGAAATATGTTTCTTAGATACACCAGGACATGAAGCATTTACTGCTATGAGAGCAAGAGGTGCTCAAGTAACTGATATTGCTATAATAGTTGTTGCAGCTGATGATGGTATTAAACCACAAACTGTTGAAGCAATTGATCATGCAAAAGCAGCAGGAGTTTCAATTATTGTAGCAATAAATAAAATAGATAAACCAACTGCAAATGTTGATAGAGTAAAACAAGAATTACTTGAAGTTGGTCTTGTTGCAGAAGAATGGGGAGGAGATACTATCTGCGTTCCTATATCTGCTATGACTGGTCAAGGCATTGATACACTTCTTGAAATGATACTTTTAGTTGCTGATATGAAAGATTTGAAGGCAAATCCAAATAAACAAGCAAAAGGTACAGTATTAGAGGCAAGACTTGATAAAAACGTAGGTACTATCGTTTCTATGTTAATTCAAAGAGGACAATTAAATGTTGGTGATACAATAGTGGTTGGCGATATAATTGGTAAAGTTCGTGCTATGAAAGATGATAAAGGAAGAAAAGTTAAAGTAGCAGGACCATCTACTCCAGTTGAAATAATGGGACTTTCTCAAGTTCCTCAAACAGGAGATGTATTCTATGAAGTTGAAAATGAAAAAGTTGCTAAACATTTAGTAGAAAAAAGAAAAGCAGAACATAGAATTAATCTTATAAAACAAGGTTCTAAAGTTACTTTAGATGACTTATTTGGACAGATTAAAGAAGGAAAGTTAAAAGATTTAAATATAATAATTAAAGCTGATGTTCAAGGATCAGTTGAAGCCTTAAAAGATTCTTTAGAAAAATTATCAAATAATGAAGTAAGAGTAAGAATATTACACGCTTCTACAGGTGGAATAAAAGAGTCTGATGTCACACTTGCTAGTGTTTCAAATGCTATAATAATCGGATTTAATGTAAGACCTGAAGCACAAGCTGCTGCTCAAGCAGATAAGGAAAAGGTAGATATGAGACTTTATAGGGTAATATATGATGCTATTCAAGATGTTGAGGTTGCATTAAAGGGTATGTTACCTAAGAAATATAAAGAAGTTATGTATGGTACTTGTGAAGTTAGAAGAATATTCAAAATTACAGGTGTTGGAATTGTTGCTGGATGTTACGTTAAATCTGGAAAGATAGTAAGAGGATCAATGGTTAGACTTGTAAGAGATTCTATTGTAATATTTGAAATAAAAATTGATTCATTAAAAAGAGAAAAAGATGATGTTAAGGAAGTCGCAGAAGGTTATGAATGCGGTATAAGACTTGAAAAATTCAATGATATCAAAGAGGGAGATATATTCGAATGCTTTGATATGCAAGAAGAAAAGAGTGAGTAATATATGCAAAGACACGAAAGATTAGAGCAAGATGTAAAAGTTGCTTTAAGTAATATTATTTCATATGATTTAAAAAATACATCAGTTACAGATGCTTTGATATCTGTAACTGATGTAAAAATCACACCAGATCAAAAATATGCTAAAATTTTCGTTAGTATATTTGGTAAACAAAATAAAGAAAAAGTATTAGAGGCATTAAAAAATGCTTCCGGATTTATACGTCTAGAACTTGGTTCAAAGGTTAAAATGAGAAATGTCCCAGCTCTTACTTTTGCTTTAGATGATTCAGTAGAATATGGAAATCATATGGATAGAGTAATTAATGAGGTAATAAAAAAGGATAATGAAAATAAAAAAGATTAGGATGTGATGTAATGTTTAAAGGAGTAAATGAGTTAGTTCATGACTCAAATAGTATATATGTTGTAGCGCATGAAAATCCTGATGGAGATGCTATAGGCTCTTCATTTGCAACATATCTTGGACTAAAACAAATTGGCAAAGATGTAAAAGTTATAATGAAAAAATGTTCAGACTCTTTTAAATTCTTGCCTCATATTGAAGATGCTATTCAAAGTGTTGAAAAAGATGAATATGATTTGCTAATATGTGTTGATTCTAGTGATAAAACTAGACTTGACATATCAGAAGAAGATTTTAATAAAGCAAAAAAAATACTTATGCTTGATCATCATAAAAAAGTGAATCCATATGGAGATATTAATTGTATTGATGAAACCTTACCAGCGGCAGCCGAGATAATATATAATTTCTTAAAGGAAATTAATGTAGAGATAACAAAAGATATAGCTACATATATATATACAGGTATAATGACTGATACTGGTAGTTTTAATTATTCTTCTACAAAGGCATCTACATTAAGAATAGCAGCAGATTTAGTGGATATTGGAATAGATTTTTCAGACATATGTAAAAGATTAAATGACACTATAAAAGAAGCAAAATTAAAGTTGATTTCCAAATCAATTAATAATATGGAAGTATATTTTGATGGGAAATTAAGATATACATATATAGATTATGATACAATACTTTCTCTTGGAATTGATGATGAAGACGCAGAGGGAATGACAAATTATTTGAGAATGGTAGAAGGTACGCAAGTTGCTGTATATGTTAGAGGTAGAAGTGATGGGACAAGCAAGGTAAGTATGAGATCTTCTGGAGAAGTAGATGTATCTAAAATTGCAATTGCCTTTGGAGGCGGTGGTCATGAAAGAGCTGCTGGATATACAATCAAAGGTGATATTAATAAAGCAAAATCTGAATTAATTGAAATGATAGAGGGGATGGTTTAATGCTATTGCCACAAATACCAAACGGAATATTAAATATTGATAAGCCACAAGGAATAACTTCTCATGATGTAGTTGATGTTATAAGGAAGATATTTCCTAAAACTAAAGTAGGGCATACAGGAACTTTAGATCCACTTGCCACTGGAGTTTTACCAATATGTATAGGAATGGCTACAAAGTTAACAGATAAGCTTACTTGTGAAGATAAAGAGTATAAAGTTAAAATGTTACTTGGAGTTGAAACTGATACATATGATATAACAGGGAAAATTGTATTTGCTAGTGTAGTAAGTAAAGATGAAATATATATAAAAGAAAGAATGAAAAGATTCATTGGAAAGCAAATGCAAACACCTCCTATATACAGTGCTATAAGAGTTGAGGGAAAAAGAGCTTATTCATATGCAAGAGAAGGAAATAAAGTTGAACTTGCACCAAGAGAAATAGAAATTTTCTCTATTGATAATATTAAGGTTGATTTAAATAATAGAGAAGTTACCTTTAATGTAAAATGTAGTAAAGGTACATATATTAGAAGTCTTGTAAATGATATAGGTAAAAAAATTGGTTGTGGAGCCACAATGACAGAACTTCAAAGGGTTAGGACCGGCGATTTTGGTATAAAAGATAGTGTAAAACTATACGATTTTTTAAAATTAGATTATGATGATATGATAAAAGAAATAATTACAATTGAAGATTATTATTCAAATTCAAAAAAAGTTAATCTCGATAGTGATGCGTATAATAAATTCTTAAATGGAATTAAACTAGATGTTGATACTAATGAAACAATTGTAAGAGTTTATTCTGAGTCAAGATATAAAGGACTTGGAATAGTCGAAGATAAAGAATTAAAACGATATATTATAGAATAAATTTATATGTAATAGCAATGGAAATATTACTCATTTCCGTTGCTATTATATTTTTATATAATGTAAATACGCATAATATGTAAATACTAGTTACCATAATATTGAATATTAATTAGAAATATGTTATACTATTATAGTAACGTTTTTATAGTTTAGTCAAATAATAATTAAAGGAGACAGAGAAATGAAAGGAAAAATTGGAGATATAACATGGATATTGCCTGATAAAGATGAACTCGGCGGTAATCCTTTTTACAAATCACCGGATAGTAGAAATACTATTGAACGGTTATTTGAAATGAATAATATAAATAATGCTATGGAACCAATGTATGGACATACCGGAGTATCTTTTAATGCCGATGATATGGGAATCGTAAAGATGTTAGATCCTTGGACCACTAAATGCCCAAAATGTGATGGTATAAAAACAAATATATCATTTTTAAAAGAAAATAAGTTAGGCTTATTTGGCAGAAGTGCTGATTGTATGCTTTTAGGGATTGTTTCTCAAGATACTGTTCAGTTACTTCATGTAAGCCTCGAGGCACTAAACAATGGTATTTTACTTAACTTACCATTATCCAGTAACAAAGTTTCTTATAGTGCGATTTTAGGACCATGTATTTCCAAAAGTAACTATTCGATTTTTGGTAAAGAATATATCGAATCCAGAACCAGGAACTTTGATGCATTAGGATATAGCCGTTATACTGAATATATTGGAGAACATCTATATATTGATATTAGAGGTATTGTTAAAAATACTCTTAAATCATTGAATATTAGAATTGAATATTCTGATGAACGGTGTACTTATGAATATGATGAGTTAGGCTCAAACCGAAGGGAAAAGGACTGCGATTTAAGACATGATAATGTAATACTATTGTGTTAGAAATTTTATTTAATTACTAAAAAAATTAAACAGGAAGTGAATTTTTATCACTCCCTGTTTTTTATTTTTAAAAATGCTACTTTATCTCTCTTGCACCCCATTCAACTACAGTAAATCCATTTCTTGATTTATTTTCAAGTATTTGCTCTTTTACATTAATTTCTTTATCTAATTTTTTGAAATCCATTATAACGCGTATAATTGTATCAGGTTTAGGTGATATATCGAGTTTCATATAATCATTTATCTCATCTTCTGTTCTAAAACGTATAAAATTATATTCATTACTTTCTAAAATAGGCAGCCAATAAATTATAAATTCTTGAGACTCTTTATAGTTTAATCCAAGTATTTCTAATTTTTCTTCTAGGAAATTGCTAGTATCTTTTCCAGCAACAATAAATCCATCAGACATATCTACTTTTGAATTATCTATTGCTTCCCAGTATAAGGCATATAAATTTCTGTTTGTTTTTAAATCTGTAAGTGTTCCATCTTTTTTTGCATAAACCCTCCATTCAGATTCATATTTTGGATAGGTATGAATTAAATTTTCAGGATTACTTAATTTTACTGTCACCTCTGTATCATTTTGTGGGTATAGATATATAATAGGCTTTTTTAATAACTGATTTGAAGGTATATAGAATATGAAAACAAAGTAGAAAAATATAAAAATTACAGCAATTATAACAACGAGAGGTATAAACGTCTTTAGATCTTTTTGTACAGTATCATTTTTCTTTTTAATAATATTAAATATTATTTTTATTAAATAAATTAAGGTAACAGCTAATGAATAGAAGAAACATATAAATCCCCATATTGCAATAGGTTCAATAATATAGTAGCTTAAAATATAATATTTGTAGTTGATATAATAAATAATCAAACATATAACAGTAATGAAAGTTGTTACTATTCCACTTAATCTCAATAATTTGAATAAAATCATAAAACCTCCTAATAAATATGTATTAATTTTATATCAAAAATACGTATATGTCAAATTATAAAAGATATTGAAAAATATTTTTATATATCATAACATTAAAAGCATGATGGGTTTGAAGTTGTTAAACTATGAAATTAAAAATTACAATTAGTTCTTCAAATCAATATGGAAATGAAACAAGAATAACATCAAGTTATACAGTAAATGTATCAAATGCTTTAAAACAAGAAGTATATGATGAAAATGATAGCACATATATAACATTAAGTAGAATAGAATCTGAAAGTCCTTTTGTTACTCAACCATATATGATAGTTGATCAAAGTATGTGGAATAAAAAGATAGTAATAAAAACTAATAATTATGTATCAGCTACTTTGTATGTATGCTATTATGATAATAATAATAATTCATTAAATAATGATATGGTAGGAACAAGTTCATCAACAGGATATGTATATTCTTTAGTACCACAAAACACATATAGAATTACAATAGTAAAATTAAGAGCAAATAATACAATAAATATTTATGAAGTAAGACTAAATACATAATTCTAATTTATCAAGATACTGACTTTAGTTAAGTGAAATCAGTATCTTTTATTGACAAAAGTTTTAATAAAGTATAAAATATACATATACTATAAAAAAGGTGGAATATATGGAAAATAAAAGAAAAGGCATTTCTCTTATTGTACTTGTTGTAACAATAGCAATTACTATATTACTTGCATCTGTAATTGTTATACAAGCAGGTGATATAGTAGATAAGACTAAAAAATCTAGTTTTGCAAAAGAGATATATACAATACAAAATTTAGTTAAACAATATAATTTTAGAAATGGTAAGTATCCTGTAACTGAGGAAATAAATTTAAGTATAAATGATATTGATCCTAATTTTGCAGATCAATTTTCTGCCGAACCTGGATATTCTAGTGGAAATATCAATTTAAAATATATAGATTTATATGAAGCAGATGTAGAAACTACAACAAGGGGAACTAAGGAAGATTCTGATGAAACTGATGTGTATGTAGTATCAGAAAATACAGGAATTGTATATTATTTAAAGGGTGAATTAATACATGGTTATGTATATTATACTTTAAATCAAGAACTAAGAAGTCTAATAGGAAAATAAGTAGGTGAACATATGAAAAAAGGAGTATCTTTAATTGCACTTTTAACAACAATAGTAGTCATGATAATACTTTTATCTGCAGTGACTGTATCGGGTGTGAAAGCATTAAATGATTCAAAGAAAATGCAGTTTGCATCTGAAATTTCATATTTACAAGAACTTGTAGATTCATATAAATTAAAAAATGGTACATATCCAATTGGAGATGAATATATTCTTAATATTTATGATATTGAGTATGATTTTGTGCAACAATTTGAAGGTGAAGATGTTAATAATGAAAGTATAACTTTGTATAAAATAGACACAGGACTAATTGGATCAAATGAATTGAAATATGGAAATCTTGCTATACCAGAAGATGTATATCTAATATCTAAAAAAACTGGTAGAGTATATTATGCAAATGGAGTTTTAATTGATAATGTAGTGTATTATACCTTGACAGATGATTTAAAAAAGGCTATAAATTACAAGGATAATAATGAAATAAAATCTAATGATGATATTACATTTGAATATTCAAATGTGAGTTGGACTAATGTTCCTTTAGACCTAAAAGTAAAAGTGCCTATAAATTATAGTGATGTTAAATTAAATATTATACAAGGGCAAAATTCTACTGAAATTACTACAAATATAATTGAGGGTAACTATTATATTTATGAAATAAAGAATATGCATTCAAACTATATGGCATATTTATCATATAAGATTAGTGCAACAGACGAGAAAGTAAGAACAAAGACTTTTAGTGTAAATAACTTCGATAGTGAGGCACCAACATTTAATGTTAGTGAAATTAAAGAAGTATTAAATCCTGATGCTGGGCAGACATATAGATATGTTAATATTAGTGATATAAAAGATAATTTGAGTGGAATAAAGAGTATAAAATATGAAAATCAGAAAATTGAAGATGAAAATATAAATGAATACTTTTCTGCTAAAGGTATAAATGTAAAAGATGACAGTATACCTATAAAAGATGGAGTAGATAATATAACTATTTGCGTTACAGATAATGCTAATAATTATAGATATGTATATATTGAAATATAAAGGAAGTGAAATTTTTGAAAAAAGGTATTTCGTTAATTGCTTTACTTGTATCAGTTGCAGTTATTTCTATACTGATTACTACCATAACATTATCTGGTCTAGGTACAACAAATAATGCTAAAAAAATGGCATTTGGTTCTGAAATAAGAATGTTAAAGAACTCTATTGACTCATATAAAACCAAAAATCAAGGTGAATATCCTGTATTAGACACTATAATATTAGATGTATCGCAAGTAACGGATATATCTAAAGCTCAGTTTTCGGATGAGGACATAACAGATAACAAGATAGTACTATATCAAATAGATTATAGTAAAATAAGTATTGGAAATTTAAATTATGGTAATTTAACAGATGGCGAAAATGATATGTATGTTGTATCTAAAAAAACTGATAAAGTTTATTATGCAAAAGGTGTAGAAATAGGCGGAGTAACATATTATACAATTACAAATGATATTGAAGATCCTTTAAATAATAACGATGCTATCAATAATGTTTCAAATCCGGCGATTATATTTGAATTAAGTAATACTAGTTGGACAAATAAAGAAGTTAATGTGAAAGTAAAAGTTCCGCAAAAGTATGTAGTTGATAAAGTAATTATTGATAATGAAAACATTCCCAATACTGCACAAGATGGTGGATACTATATATATGAAAAGCTTGTAAACACAAATACAACTGTTTCAGTTGAATATAGTGATGGTGAGGGATCAGATATAATAAAAACAATATATAATGTTACAAATATTGATAAAGATGCGCCTATTTTAACTGTAAATAGCGATTCGCAAACTTTGATAAAAAATGAAAAGGGGGAGAATATAGCATTTTTTACATTAGGTCAAAGAAGTGATGAATTGAGCGGAATTGACAAGGTAAAATATGTAAATTACAGAGTTGATAGAGAAATAGATAAATTTTTTGAAAATAATGGTAATGTAGTAAAAGGAGATAATATTAATATAGAAAAAGGAGTTAGAACTATAACAGTTTATGCAAGAGATAAAGCTGGAAATGGTTCTGTGCTATATATTGATATATTACCCACAATTTATGATGGACTACAGTAGATTTTATAATTTTAAGAAATAAGATTTGAGAAAATTTTATTTCTTTTTTGTTACAAGTGCAAATATATCGCATACCATTGACATACAATGTAAATAGTAGTATAATCATAGTTGTAGATTTTTGCGAAAAAAAGGTGGAAATTGTAGATGGAAATAATTAAATTATTGCTTAAATTGTTTTACTATGTGATTGATATATTTATAATACTATATGCTGCATATTATGTACTTACGGGATTATTTGCTTTTCTTAATAAAAAGAATGCTATTAGAAAATATAAACCAAAACATAAACTTGCTGTGATTATTGCTGCAAGAAATGAAGAGAAGGTAATACCTCATTTATTAGATAGTTTGAACAAACAAAATTATCCTAAAGAACTTTATGATGTTTTTGTAATACCAAATAACTGTAGCGACAGAACCAAGGAAGTTTCTTTAGAAAAGTGTGCTAAAATAATTGAGTGTTCTGAAAAGGTCGGTTCAAAGGGAGATGTTTTAAAATTTACTTTTGAATATATGGATAAAAAGCATAATGAATATGATGCATATGTAATTTTTGATGCTGATAATATTGTACATCCAGAATTTTTAAGAAGAATGAATGATGCACTTTGCTCTGGATTTAAAGTTGCACAAGGATATAGAGATAGTAAGAATCCATCAGACAGTTGGATATCTTGTTGTTATTCATTATTTTACTTGATACAGAATTATTTCTTTAATCAAGCTAGAATGAATATGGGATGGTCTTCATCAATAAACGGTACTGGTTTTATGATTTCAAAGGAAGTTATTGAAAAAAATGGATTTAATACAGTAACAATAACTGAAGATATTGAGTTTGCAGCTCAATGTGCTTTAAATAATGAGAGAATTGCTTTTGTAAAAGATGCAATTACTTATGATGAACAACCACTTACATTTTCACAATCTTGGAAGCAGCGTAAACGTTGGTCTATGGGAACATTTCAATGCCTAGGAACATATTTTAATAAGTTGATTGTTACTGGTTTTACAAAAAGAATTCCACAATCCATGGACATGGCATTATTTTTCTTAGCACCAATAATTCAATTATTAGCAACTTTAATTGTAATTATGTTAGCATTATACAATTTAGTTGATATACAAGTATCAGATATTTTTAAATACGCATATGATAATAAGGTATTTTCAATATTCTTAGGATATTTTGCTAGTGTTTTCCTTGCACTGTTTGTTGTAATTATGGAAAAGAAAACGATAAGAAGAACAATAAAAGGAATACTTACACTATCAATATTTATGCTTACATGGGTGCCAATAAACATTATGTGTTTAATAAAAAGAGATTATATATGGGAGCCTATTGAACATAATAGAACAGTAGATATTGAAAGTATTGTAGAGCTCAGATGTAAATAAAATATATATTATGGTTAATTTAACAAGTATGAATTCATACTTGTTTTTTTTTGCTAAAACTAGTCAAAATATTTATTCATCACTAATAATTTTCTACATATATTTTAGTATACGTATTGTATAACATATGTAATATATTTTCAAAAGAGGTGTAATGTAATGATTAATGAAATTTTGAAAAACATACCACTTAAAATAGCAAAAGAAATAGAAAATATAGGTTCAAGAGATTCTATAACAGAGATACGTCTTAGAGTTGGAAGAAGAGGCGTTGTAATAACTTCAGGAGTTGAAGTGTTGATGGCCAGTATTGTTACACTTCAAGATCTATTAGAAATTTTAGTTAGAATTTCTAAAAATTCAATATATGCAATTCAAAATGATATTAATAATGGTTTTGTTGTAATACCTGGTGGACATAGAGTAGGTATATGTGGTGAAGTTGTAATAAATGATGGGAAAATAAAAAATATAAAAAATGTAAATAGTATGAATATAAGAGTTGCAAGGCAATTAATCGGATGTGCGGATAAAATATTGCCATATGTAATTGAAGATGGGGTATTTAATAATACATTAATAGTTTCACCACCAGGGTGTGGTAAAACTACCATGTTAAGAGATGTTGTAAGACAAATAAGTAATGGTATACCATATTTAAGATTTAATCGGAAAAAATGTTGGACTTGTTGATGAAAGAGGAGAAATTGCATGTGTTTGTAATGGAATAAATAATTTGGATGTTGGAGTTAGAACAGATGTGATTTCTAATTGTCCAAAATCGCTTGGGATGGAAATGTTAGTCAGAAGTATGGGGATTTCAGTTATTGCAACTGATGAAATTGGCTCTACAAATGATATTGAATCAATAAAATATGCCTCATGTAGTGGTGTAAATTTAATATTCACCATGCATGGTAGAAATTATCATGATATAGTAAAAAGAAAAGAAATTTCCGATTTGATAGAGGATGGATTATTTTCTAATATGATATTCTTATCAAGTAAAAATGGCCCTGGAACTATTGAAGGAGTGGAAAAGGTATCAAATAAAAAATTGGAGGTGGTCTAGTGACTGTATTTAAAATTATAATATATTTAGTTATTATAGCTTTAACAAGTTATATTGGTGTATTAAAATCAAAGAAATTAAAAGATCGTGAATATATATTAAGAGAAATGATAACATTCTTAAATTTAGTGGAAAATGAAATCAAATATATGATGAGTTTACTTCCAAATGCATATGAGGTATCAAGACAAAAACTGATAACAGAATTAAAACCATCTATTGGCAATATTGTAGTTGATATGCTATCACTAGATAATTATTATTTAATAGATCAAAGTATTGTAGAAAATATATCTAGTATAAATGGACTTACAGAATATGATAAAAATGTATTTGTATCTACTCTTAAAAATCTTGGTAGAAGTGATGTGGATTCACAAATAAATATAATTGAAAATTCTATAAATATATTAGAAAATCAAGTTAAAGAGGCAAATGAAGTAAAGTTGGTTAACTCTAAGTTATATAGAACGATGGGAGTAATAACTGGGCTCATGATAGTAATTATATTAATATAGTAGGGGGATTATATGGATATAGATTTATTGTTTAAAATAGCAGGGATTGGGATACTTGTAGCTGTGTTAAATCAAGTACTTACAAAGGCTGGAAGAGAAGATCAAGCAATGATGACTACACTTACTGGACTTATTATAGTTCTTATGCTTGTAATTGTACAAATTAGTAATTTATTTGAAACTGTAAGGACTACATTTAATCTATAGGAGAAGTGTATGGAAGTATTTAAAATAGTAGGTTTTGCTATATTTTCTGTTATTATTATAATAGTTTTAAAAGAACAAAAGCCAGAAATGGCGTTAGTTTTAACTGTTGTATCATGTGTTGGCTTAATGATTTTTGCGATAACTCAAATGACTGGAATTATAGAAATGCTAAATGATTTAGTATCGAAGTCTGGAATGAATAAAGAGTTCTTAGCAATAATACTCAAGGTCACAGCAATAGCATATATTGTTGAATTTGGCAAAAATGTTTGTGTAGATGCAGGACAAAGTGCGATTGCAACTAAATTAGAAATGGCAGGTAAAGTATTAATTCTAACACTTTCACTTCCATTAATAAGTGCACTTGTAAATGTACTTACAGGATTGGTATAAATATGATTAAGATTCAAATGAAAAAAAAGATAGTAATAACTATATATATATTAAGTTTATTATTTAGCTTGAATTACACTTATGCAGAAGAAAGTACAAAAGGAAGTAATGAAAATGATGTAAATAAGAATGTATCGGAAAGTTATGAATTAGATGAATATGTTTCAGTACTAGATGAATATGTGCAAAATAGTGGTGTTGATGGGATAAATATAAGAAATATATCTGAAGATTTAATAAATAATAAAGGCATAAGTTATGATACTCTTATTGCTAAGATTATTTCAGTATTTTCTAATGAATTAATGATTGCAATTAAAGGTGCAATAACTATATATATAATCATAGTTTTGATGGCTATAATAAATAGTTTAGAATTAGAAAAAGGCAGTGATATAACAAAAATTGCACACTTAGTATGTTTTTTAACATTATCAACAGTTGCAATTGGTACATTTTTAGAAGTTATATCACTTTTTAAAAGTATAATTGTTACACTTACTACAATAATGCAAATAGTATCACCATTTTTAATGGCGATATTAATATCGACAGGTGCAATAACTAGCACAGGTATAATACAACCACTTTTACTATTTATTGCTAGTGCAATAGGATTTTTAATTAACTATATTGTAGTACCATTTTTCTGTATTTCAGTTGCCTTTAATGTTATATGTAGTATATCAGAAAATTTAAGACTTGATAAATTATCAAAAATGTTTCCAAGTTTAGCACTCTGGATCACTGGAATTGCACTAACTTTCTTTCTTGGAGTATTATCAATAGAAACATCACTTACTGCAACTGTGGATTCTCTTGGAGTAAAAACTACTCAAGCAGCAGTTTCAAATTTTGTTCCAGTAGTTGGCAAGTTCTTCTCAGATAGCTTTGAGACTGTTGTGGGGGCTACTAAGATAATTGGAAGAGTTGGTGGAACTGTTGGCATAGTTACAATGATTATAGTAGCAATAATACCTATAATGAAAATTGCAAGTATTATGGGAGTATACTCACTTTTATCTGCACTAATAGAACCTATATATGCCGATGATACAGTTATTAAATATATATCTAGATTTGCAGGTGTGTATAAAACATTACTTGGAATATTAATCGGAGTAATAATATTATTTGTTATTTCGACGGGTATAATATTAAATCTTGCTAGTAGTGTTGTGACTTAAAATATACAAAAGAGAAAAGAGGAATAGTTTATGTTGGTAGATGTTTTTAAAAATTGGATAAGTTCACTGCTTTGCATTGGTATTTTTATCACTTTTATACAACTCATAATGCCAAAAGCAAACTTAAAAAAATACATTTATTCTTTAATAGGTATAGTTACCATACTTACAGTTGTATCACCTATTATAAATATGTTTAAAAATGAGTCAGTAGAAACAAGTGTTGAAGAAGTATTAAATAATATTACAAATTCAAATGGAGAAAATAGTAATCAGGTTGATGAAGAAAAAGTAAAGAACATTACTAATGAAAATGTAAAAAAAGAATTTATTGAAAGTATAAAAAACGATATAACTGAAAAACTCAAGTCAAAGAATATAACTGTGAAAAATGTTAATATATTACTTAATGAAAATTATGATATAGAAAAAATAGAGGTAAACATTGAAAATATAGATGAACAAAATTCAAGTTTGGACTCAATAAGTAAAGTTGTTTCGTATCTTAATTCTGAGTATGATATAGATTTTTCAAAGATAACAGTCATTGAGGAGGGAATTTAAATGAACTATTTAGAAACTTTAAAAAATATAGCAAAGGATAAAAATAAAAGAGTAGAAAATCTAATTTTTTTGGTAATATTATTAGTGGTATTATTAGTTGCAATTAATTATATATTTAATACAGAAAAAGTTCCAAGTAAAACTAATGATACTAGTAATAATACTAATAGCAATAATAATATAAATAGTAATAGTCAAGATTTAAGTAATGGCACAAATCTTCAATCAGATTTGGAGGCTAAACTTAGTAATATTTTATCTCAAATATCAGGAATAAGTGAGGTATCAGTTGTAATAACATATTCCAAGGATTCTACAACTACACCAGTTTATAACACAAAGGAACAAGAAAAATCAGGTGAAAAGACTACTGAAAAAACAGTTGCATATAATGAAGAAGGAAATGATAAAACAGCATTAATTGAAAGTATAGAATTACCAAAAGTTGAAGGAGCAATTATAGTTGCAAAAGGAGCAAATACAGTAGATATAAAATCAAAAATAGCAAGTGCAATTTCAAATTTAACAAATGTACCTGTGTATAAAATACAAGTTTTTGAAAAGAAAAGTTAGGAGGGGATAATATGACTGTTATTAAAAGGAGTCAATTAGCTATTTTATCGGTAACATTAATGATTGCTATTGCTGGATATATAAATTATAAATATAATCCAGAAAGAGAAAAGAATTTAGGTCAAACCGTATATGTTAATGGTAAAGATAGCTATACTTATGATGATGTAAGTATATATTCTAAGGATGATGATTCAAAAACTGATGATACAGCAAATAATGAAGAAGAGAATAGCATTAAACAAGAAGATTCTATATCTGTATTTAGATATGATAGAGATAATATGTTCTCAGAACTTAGTGAAAATTATTCAAATATAATTAATAATAAAAATACGAATCCTGATGCTATAAATGAATATCAAAAAAAATTAAATGAACTTATAGAAAAGAAAAATTTAATAACAATGGTTGAAAATGTTATTAAGTCCAAGGGAATAGAGGATATAGTAATTATTCCCACAAATAATGATAATATAAATGTTGTAATAAAATCACAGGAAGAATTAAAGCCAGAACAAGTTGCACAAGTTCAACAAATAATAGTTGATCAACTTGGTGTTGACGCAAATAAATTAAGTATTACAACAAAAAAATAGTTTTAAATACAGATACGATTTATTTAATGTATCTGTATTTTTTAATTCAGATTGTAAAAAATAAATGTAATAGAATTTTATTACAAAAATATCACATAAAACGTATTATTATTACAAAAATATTTCAAATATGTAAAAAAAAAATTACAAGAGAAAAAAATATTGAAAATCAAATAAAAATATGATAAAGTATAGTCACAGTGAGATTAAATAATCGCTAGAAAAGTAAATTAATTTTACGTGTTGAGAACTTTAACGAATATATGTATTAGTAATTGGGAAAAATAATAAAGTAATTAATTAAAATTTTATCCTATTTTGAGAAAAATGTCAAAATATATTAAATTTTAAATTATATAGTAACAAAAGAGATTGGCACTTATAAAGTAAAAATTATTGGTGTAGAAAAGGAGTTTAGTATGGCAAGTTGTCTAGGAATTTATTCAAATCAAGATATTGTTAAATATGCAAAAGTGTCTATAGATTCAGACAAAAACTTCAAAGTAGACTTGTACGGTACAAGATTTGTAAGTAATAATAACAGAAAAACTTTAATTAATGATATAATTGATCAGACAAATTCTAAGGATATTCCTGTTGTAATAAATCCTGAATTTGATAAATTTCTTGAAGTACAAGTTTATGAGCAAGCAAAAAATAAAGCGTATATTAATGATGTTTTAAGAATGGAATTTGAGGCCTGGTGTGAGAAGACAAAAAATGAGCCCTCAAAATTTTCTTATGTTTATGAGGTTTCAGATTATAAGTCTAGTGATAACAAATATAATGGCATAGTTAATATAACTGAAAGAAAAGAAATTCAAGATTTAAGTGAATTAATAGGACCAAATCTAGCTTCTATAATGCCATCTGAACTTACACTTCATAAAGTTGTACCAGATGATTATGAGAGTTATGTACTTGTTAATCTTGATGATAAATTATCTATTTCTACGGTAATAAATAAAAAATTAGCAGATATAAAAACATATGATATTGGAATGGAGCAAATATTTTCTGATCTTAGATTAAGACTTGGTTCATACCAAAAAGCTTATGAAGCTTGTAAGCAAATAAATGTATATACTGAGGGTGGATCGACTAACGATCCAACAATTGAAATGCTTACAGAACAAATGCTACAAGAAGTATTAAAATATGTTCTAGTAGTAGTTAATAAAAATAGGAAAGAAATAACAAAAGTACTTATTACTGGTATTGGTACTGTATTTACAAATATAGATATATTATTTACAGAATTTTTAGATATTAAAAGCGAAATATTAAAACCAGAATTTTTAGTTAATTCTGGCAGTATAAAAAATCTTGCAGAAGTACTTGAAACAATACACGCAATTTCACTTGCTTGTGGTTATCTAAAGCCAGATCAAAAGACTATAAACTACGTAACAAAGAAAAATAGAGATGGTTTTTCTCTGTCTTCATTACTATCAGTTTTTTCAAAAAAAGATGAACCAAAACAAAAAGTACCAAAATCAGATAGACCTTCAACAGATCAAGAACCTAAAACAGTAATTGTATCTGCATTTAATTTTGATAAATTTACTCTATATGGTATTAATGCTATAATTGTTGTTGCAGTTATATTAGTAACGTATATAGTATTTAACATGTTTTACATGCAAAATATCAATAAGATGGTTTCAAGTATATCAGATCAAGATAGTAAAATAACTGCTAAGATATCTGAAGTAAATAGTGATATAAGTTTTATAAACTCAAATGTTTCACAGTATAGATCAATAAATACACAAGTGTCTGATTTAGTTGAACAAATAGAAAAAGGTTCAATAGGCAAAACAACATATAATGTTGCAGCGTTCTTGCAACAAATTATAAAAGTTATACCTAAATCTATACAATTAAAAACAATAAGTTCTGATGACAATAAGAATGTTAAAATTTCAGCGCAAGCTTCTAGTTATGCTGATCTTGGATATTTTGTTGCACAATTAAAACTAGAAGGAGTTTTAAACTCTGTAAAAATTAATAGTATACAAAATGGCCAGACTATTGTTGTAGAGATTGGTGGTGAGTTGCCATAATGTCAAAAGAATTAATTAGATTTATCATAACAGTTCTTGTATTAATAATTCTCATTGCGGCAATTATATATTCAGCTCTAGTAGGTGTTAATTTAGGATTTATAAATATATCTTCATTTACAGATCTTCAAGCACAACATGATAATATTGAGACAAAGCAAAATGATTTAAATCAAAAACAAAACTCATATAAAACAACACTACAAAATTTAGATAATGCAAAGTCTGAATTTTCAAAAGAAAAAGCAAAATATGAATCTATAAGTGATGAAACAATAAATATAATCAAAGAAGCTACAACTGAGGAAGAATACAATATTGAATACATGTGGGTGAAACTTGGAAATTATGCTAAAATACATAACTTGTCTATAGTTTTAGTTGAACCAGGTGGAAGTGCAACAAGTGGGCAAACTACTAGCACAGACCAAACTACTCAACAAACAACTGGTGGAGCTACTAATACTTCAACACCAACAACCGGTGGAACTACTAATACTGGAACAAATACACAACAATCTACAACTCAAACTCCGACTGGATCACAGGCTGGAACTAATGAATTAAAAGTAGAGATTAATGGTAGTTACTTAGATGTATCCGATTTTATATTTGATGTTGAAAATGATAAGGAACTAAAGTTTAAACTTGATAATATTGTTATGGAATATGTTTCAGGTACTACTATAAAGACAACGTTTAGCGTAAAAAATATGGTAATAAACAAATAATAAAGGAGAAAAAATATGAATAAATCATATGTTATAACTTTTAGTATCTCTGTTATAGTTATATTTTCAATAGCCATAATTCTACTAATGATAATGTTACCACAAGCTGTTAATATTGTTGATGCAGATGCAAATAAGTATGAACAAGTATCTAAATCTGATTACACTTTCCAAAAGACTAAAGATGTAAGTGAAGAAAGTTTACAAAGACAATACAATATAACACCTGATGAAATAAGTACTTTTATACAAAAACAACAATATAAACCTGGCAATTCTGATCCATTTACTCCAGCAGGAACTGATACAAATCCTGGTAATAATAATGGAAATGGTGGTACAGATAATAATGGTAATGATCAAGATGACGCAGATGAAGATACAACAAATAGTAATGGTGGGGTACCAAATCCACCATCTGCAAATAAATAAGAGGTGTACTATTGAAAAATTCTAAAGATAAGATTATAATAGTATTATTACTTATTGTTATTATATTATTAGCTGGTTATATTATCTTAAATTTAAACAAAGATAATAAGGCTAAAGATTTTATAAGTGATTTTACTAAGTTACAAAGCAAGATATCATATTATATTGGATCAACATATTCAGATACATTTGGAGTTTATACAAATGAAGAAATAATTACTGGAACCAAAACAACAAATGAAAATGTTGATGATATAAAGAACATAGAGCCAATTGTAGATGTTGAATCTAAAGTTGAAAAAAGTGGAAAAATATCATATCAAATATTATCTGAAAATGTTAAGAAAATATTTAAAATAGACGTGCCTAATTATGAAGGAGTGAAGTGGTACATACAAGATGGTGAGTTTTTAAAAGTTGATTTTGAAACTAAACCTTCTTGGTGGACTGAAAATTTAGAATCTTATAGATTAGGCAAATAACAAATTTGGTTAAAACATTTAATAAAAGAGAATGTTTTAATATATATATTTTATATAAGGAGGAGCTTTTATGAAAGCAAAAAAAGGTATTTCTTTAATCGTATTAGTTATAACAATCATTGTTATAATTATACTTGCTGGAGCAGTTATTTTAAACTTAACTCAAAATAACCCAATGGATTCAGCAAGAATAGCTAAAGTAACTCAAGAAAGAGAGTCTTTAGAATCTGCTATATTACTTTATAGTCAAAAAGTAATGGCAAACACTCAAGGTGAATATAGTTCAAAACAAATTTTAACTGGTGAAGCTATTAAAACTGCAGCTGGACCTGGTGGCATTCCTGCTGCTACTTACTATGGTGCAGTAGTAGATGATACTACAACACTAGTTACTGGTTTAGAAGTATATCCATTCGTGACTGATGCAAAAACTTTAATTGATATAGCACCATCAACAGGTTATGGAGCAGGTAAATGGGGTGTTGAAGTTGGTTCAGGAAAATGTTGGTTAGTATTTGATACTATAAATGATTTACCAGATTGGATGAAGACAGGAAATGCTTATAAAGATAATTCAACTTTAGCAAGTTTTGTAAAAGTTGTAAATGAAACTGTAAATCCATAGTTAATTAAAATTTAAATTCTAATACGATTAGAAGGGTAGGGCATATATACAGCATGTGTATATGTCCTTACCAATATATATTAATTTTGTATTAATTATATGTATTTTTTAGAGTATACAATTTTGTGTATTGTAAAATGTATATATATGCTAAAGAAAGGGGACTGTATGGAAGTATTATTAAGCTTATTTCTAATATTTTGTATATTTATTATAGGTTCTTTATTTGGCAGTTTTTATTCACTTGCTACATATAGACTACCTTTAAAACAAGATATTGTCGCTACTAGGTCATATTGCCCAAATTGTAAACATAGACTTGAATTTTTAGATTTAATACCTGTACTTAGCTTCATATTTTGTGGTGGTAAGTGCAGATATTGTCATGATAAAATAAGTATAAGGTATTTTCTTTTAGAAGTAGGTCATGGAACATTATTTGTACTAATATATTTGCTTTTATCAATATATTTTGGTTATACAATTTTTACATTAACTTTGTTTATGGTAATTGCAATAATATATTCAGTTATATTTGTTTTAATTGGTGCAACTATAATGAAAAGCAAAATGAAATTAGAAGAAACAAGTAACTTAGAATCTGATAATTTAAAGTTCAAAAAAGGTGTATTTTTATCTGAACTTGCAATAGCAGCTGTACTTTTTATTATACTCCTATCTACATCTTTTATAATATCTAGAAACTATAGAGGAAAATCAAACGATACGATTATTAAATCAGATGCAGTTTCTATTGGTATTAAGAATGCTGAAATTGCACTTGCTACAAAATATGATAATCTAAGCTCTTTTTCAAATGTTGAAAATGTGAATAACATATCATATACAACTAATGTAACTGTGACTAAATATTCAGATGAAAATACTTTAGTAGATGACTATGTTAAAAAGCTAAATGTTACTGTAAAGTACAATATATCAGGAAAAGATTATGAATTTAGCTTTGACACTTTGAAAGGCAGGGTATAATCATATGAAATCTGGTATGACAATGGTATCTATAGTTATATATGTTACAATATTTTTTACACTTTCAGTATTTGTCATTTCTATGAGTACAAACATGAATACAAAAGCTATGTCTGAAAAAGGTGAAATAATAGTAAATGAAGATATTCAAAAAATTCAATATAATTTAATGAAAAGTGCAAAACAAAGTGATAGAATTGATCTAATAGAAAATAAAATTGTTTTTTCAAATAATGATGAATACTATTTTGATGATACAAAAAAAATATTATATAAAAATAATGGAATACTTTCAAAAAATATACAAAACTTTTCGATGGTTATGACAGATGAAATAGTTGGCATAGATGCAAACCAAATAAGTAATTTAGATAGTAATATAAAAAATGTAACTTTTAAAATTGAAGCGAAAAAATATGATAGGGTAAAAAGTTCAGTTGTATTTCTAGCATTAGGAGTTGGGTTATATGAATAAGAAGTTAAAAGGATCTGGAATATTAATTGTAATACTCTCTGCAATAGCATTTTTTACGTATACAATGTCTACTTTTAATGAACAAGAGTATTTTAGCATTTTACAAGATAAATATCAAAAAGATATAATTAATGAATATGAAAAAAATAATAATAACATAGACGAATTTTATAATCAAGTAGTTATGATATATAACAATATGTAAGGAGGTATAGTACATGTTTGAAAATATTAAATCGAAAAAAAATCCAATAGGAGTAGAGTTCATAAAAAGAGGTTTACTTACAGATAGTCAGGTTGATAGGGTATTGCAATATCAAAAAGAGCACAAAGAGTTAAAATTTGCTGAAATTGTTGATATATTGGATATGTGTGATAAATCGCAGTTGTTGGATGCACTTGCATATAAAGTTGGCATTACACCAGTAATGCTTGAAAATGATGTAACAATTAATCCAGTAAAATACATCCCAAGAGATATGATAATTAACTATAAAGTAATGCCTTTTGACATTGAAGGAAATACTTTAAAAGTTGCTTTCTCTGATCCTCAAGATGTTGCAAAAGTTAAAGAAATAGAATTATTACTTATGAATGCTGGATATAACATGGAAGTATATATTACTTTATACACTTCAATAATGAAGCAAATAGAGCAAATTAGAACTGTTGATAGTAAATTTGTTGATAAAGAAGAAAAAGATGTTACAAAATTAATAGATAATATAATTATGACTGCTATTCAAAAAAGAGCAAGTGATATTCACGTTGAACCTATGGAAGATAAAGTAAGAATTAGATTTAGAATTGATGGTGAACTAATAACAATTACTGAACTTCCTAAAAATAGACAAGAAATTGTAACAGGAAGATTAAAATCAATTTCAAATATGTATCAAGAAATAACATATGATCAAGATGGAAGTATTAATACATATGATAATTTTAGTATCCGTGTATCTTCTCAAAGAAATGTAAATGGTGAAAAATTCGTTCTAAGACTTTTAAGGAAAAATAGAGAAGCAAAGACTCTATTTGAACTTGGATTTGAAAAAAATGAAGAACTTGTAGACAGAGCGTTTGATAAAAGAAATAGTATTGTTATTGTTTGTGCACCTACTGGAGAAGGTAAAACTACAACATTATATAGTGTTATAGAATACTTAGATAAACCACAAATAAATATCATTTCTATTGAAAATCCGGTTGAAAGAAGAATAAAAGGTATAAACCAAGTTGAAATCGGTCCAAATATTACATTTGATTCTGCATTAAGAACAGTTTTAAGACAAGATCCAGATATTATACTTGTTGGGGAAATAAGAGATACAGAAACAGCTAAAACTGCAATAGAAGCGGGTCAAACAGGACATCTTGTTTTAAGTACAATACATACTATTGATGCTATTGAGGCAATAACAAGAATTAGAAAAATGGGTATATCTGATTATGACGTTTCTGCTACACTTGTAACATCAATTTCACAAAGATTAGTTAGAAAACTTTGTGATAAATGTAAGAAACCACATGTATTAAATGAAGATGATAAAAAGTATTTTGATAGAGTAACTAAAATAACAGGTCAAGAATTTGATTTAAGTAATCCTCAAATGTTTGAGCCGGTAGGATGTAAATATTGCAATGATATTGGATATTATGAAAGAATAGCTTTATTTGAAGTTTTATGTGTTGATGATTACTTAAAAGATATGATTTCAGATGGTAAATCAACTATTGATATACGTAAATATGCAATGGAAAATACAGATTATAAACCATTAATTGCTGATGGCGTTAAGAAGGTTCTAAATGGTATAACTACAATTGATGAATTAAAGAGAAAAATAACAATATAAGGGGTAGATAAAGAATATGGATTTAATATATTTGATAATTGATAAGGCTATAAGTTTAGGTGCAACTGATATACATTTAGCACCAAACCTTGTACCTATATATAGGGTAAGTAGAAAGTTATTTTTCGATGAAACAAAATTTCCTTTAGATGAAATTGCTCTTAATCAATTAGTTGATTTCTTTTACCAAAAAAATAAGGGATTAAAAGAAAAATTTGAAGAGAAAAAGCAAGCTGATTTTTCATATTCATATTCAAATCATAGGTTTAGAATAAACGTTTCACTTACTAAAGGTATTCCAACTTTTTCAATTAGAATAATTCCAAATGGCGATATAGATGTAAGCTCTTTAGGATTAAAGGATATAATTAGAAAGATGCAAAAAATACATTCTGGATTAGTACTTCTAACAGGTAAAGTTAACTCAGGTAAATCAACTACTATGAATGCTTTTTTACAAGAAGTAAATAAAACAGAAAATAAAAAAATTGTTACTTTAGAGGACCCAATAGAATATGAACATGAGTCTCAAAAATCTATAGTTATACAAAAAGAAATTGGAGAGTCTAGTGATGTAATTGATTTTGATAGCGGACTTGTTAACTTACTTAGAGAAGATTCTGATATTTCAGTACTAGGGGAAATAAGAGATAGGAAAACTATGGATGTTGCAATAGATTTAGCAGAATCTGGGGGACTTGTTATTGGTACTTTACATACTCGTTCTTGCGGTGAGACAATTGAAAGAATAATAAACATGTATGATCCAGCTGAACAAATGGCAATTAAGAATTCAATATCTTCTGTACTTAAAATGGTAGTATCACAAAAATTGTTAGTTAGTACAAGAAATTCACTAGTCTTAGTACCGGAAATAATGATTGTAAATAATACAATTGCAGCTCAAATTAGACAGGAAAGATTTAGTGTTTCTGATATTGAAGATTCTATACATACACAAAAAGATAATGGATGTGTAAGTTATGAAAACTCATTTGCTGATTTATATGCAAAAGGAATATTAGATATGGCAACTGTTGTAGAAAACGTTGACCCTAATAGATTAAATATAATTAAGAATTTGATTGTAAGCTATGGTGGAGAAATAACTTAAAAAAATATTATAACAACGATTTAGGAGGTGTGCAATGCCAAACTACAAGTATAGGGTTATTTTTGAAGATGGCAGAATAGGAAGAGGAAAAATAATAGCTACAAGTAGGCTAAGTGCTATAGAAAAACTTAAAATGGAAAAAAATCAACCGATTATGATAAAAAGAATGGGTGGAGAAAAAACAAAATATAATACAAAGGTTGACTATAGTAAATTGAAAGCACCTACTGTCGTACGTAGAAAGAAGAATAGACCTAAAATCAATATAATGAAATTAACTCTTGAGGATTTGAAAAAGATGGATTTGCATCCATTTGCAAGAGTAAAAGCAAAGGATATAATAATATTCTTAAATAACTTATATATATTAAAAAAGGCAAAGTTTAACAATGTTCAAGCATTACAAGCGGTGTATGAGGGAACGGAAAATCCTGCCTTTAAAGATATAGTTGAAGATATATTAATAGGTGTTGAATCTGGTGAAAAGTTATATGCTATAATGGAAGGGTATCCAAAGGTTTTTCCACCGATGTTTGTCAATTTTGTAAAAGTTGGTGAAGAGTCAGGAAATTTAGATACTGCGTTATTATATGCAAGGGATTATTTAGAAGATTCGCAAAAATTAAGAAAAAAAATCAGAAGTGCTGTAGTTCCTAGGGTGTTACAATTTGTTCTGATTATGGCAGCAATGTTTGTAGCATTGATAATAGGTGTGCCAATTATTAAAGATGTATACACAATGTTTGGATCTACACAGGAGATCCCAAAAGCTACTTTAGTTGGTCTTTCTATTGCTGAGTGGATATTAGCCCACTGGTACATTATTGTAGGAATTATTGCTATTGCAGCTGGTGGTTTTTATGCATATATACATACGCCAAGAGGAAAATATAATTGGGATAAGTTCTTGCTTAAATGCCCAGTTTTAGGTAAGCTTATGAATAACATTACTGTAAGTAATTTTTTCCAAGCTATGCTACTTAATTTGAAAAATGGGATGAGAATCCAAGAGAGTTTAGACGTCTCAAAGAATGTAACATCTAATTATTATTTCTTATCTGCTGTTGAGGCAGGAAAAGTAAATATTCAATCTGGTGAATCTTGGATAGAACCTTTTGATGAAAAGGATTTGTTTAAACCAATGGTTTCAGAAATGTTAAATATTGGTATGAAAACTGAACTTGCTGAAATGATGGAAAAAGTTAATGAATATATAAAAACAGAAATTGATGAATCACTTGAAAGATTTGTAAAATTTCTACCGGATATAACATATTTATTTGTTGGTATAGCTCTTATAGCCTTTTGTATAACTGTTATGATACCACTTACAAATGTATATATGGGTGGATTTATATCACTTGAATAATAAAAATAGCTAGTATATTAAAAATATATTAGCTATTTTATTTACTCTACTTATCTTAAACTATTGTTGAGCTGTTTTATTTGTATTTTCAACAAATGTATTAGCTGGTGCAGTTATTTTTTCTATATTTCCAACTTGAAGTATAGGCATAGTACCATTATAATCTCCTTTTATTATTACACCAGTTATCTCTACCCATTCATTATCAACAAGTTTAGGTGCATCTTTGTATGAACATAAAAAACCTGCAACTGTGTCTTCGCTATTTACAATTGTATTTCTTCCGCAAACAAAATAATCTTGTTTAAAATCTGGCATTCTAAAAACAAATCCACTTATTTTTACAGTTTTCCCTATATTACTATCAAGATTTTCATGAACTGTCTTTAATGTATCAACAAAGTTTTCATCAGTTAGTATATAATCATATTTCTCATTTACTTTTGAATTAACAGAGCTCGCTCTTGTAGTAGTCCCAAATTCGATAATAGTAACTATAATTAATGCTATAACTAAGCCAATAATCAATATTTTTTTAAAATCAAGTTTAAAGTTTACAACAAACATACAATACACCAGTCCTTTACTATTAATATATATATATTCATTAATAATTTTAATATGAAAAAATAATATTAACAAATCTAATTATTATTCTAAAAATTGATATTACTATATATAATAGTAATAAAACATATATATTGACTTTAATAAAAATATGTTGTATAATTATGTAAATAGGATGTTTATTAGATACTAGTTAATATAATTATTAAAGTATGAAAAGGAGAAATTTATATGAAGAAATTATTGGCAATTATTGTTTTGTTTTCCTTGCTTTTTGTTAGTAATACAAATATACTTGCAGCAGAAAATACAACAAAGAGCACTAGCATTACTGCAGTAGATAAAATTTCTAATGAGAATTTGGAAATAACATGGAGTAAGGTTGCAGATAGTGATGGATACAGAATTTACCGGTCAACAGAATATAATGGTGAATTTACCATGTTAAAAGATTTAACTAGCAATAAATATGTTGATAAGGTAACTGCTGGAAGCAGGTATTATTACAAGGTAAACAGCTATAAGATTCAAAAAGGTAAAAAGGTATTTACTGAATATTCAACAATAAAAAGTGCATATGTAAATGCTAAAGGTATACCTTCGATATCAAGTGCAGATTTAAAGGATATAAATGTATCATCAAATGATTTAATAGTTGTAGCTGTGAATGATGAGTCTAGTACATCTGCTAATTTTACATACTTAAGGAAGAGCCAATATGGTAATTGGGTGACATACTTCTCTACAATTGGTTTTGTTGGAAAAAATGGAATCGGAAAGACAAAAGAAGGCGATGGGAAGACACCTATTGGATTATTTCAATTTAATACTGCCTTTGGTGTAGCTAGTAAGCCTGAGGGAACTAAAATATCTTATACAAAAGTAGACTCTAGTTATTGGTTAGTAAGTGATTCTTCTAGTAAATATTATAACCAATTTGTATCAACAAAGAATGTAAAACAAGACTGGGGATCTTCATTTGGAGAACAATTATTTAACTATACTACTCCATATAAATATTCTTTAGTTTTGAATTACAATCCAACTAATATACCATATAAAGGATCTGCTATATTTTTACACTGCTATTCAAGTAAACAATATACAGCAGGATGTATAGCTATTCCTGAAGCTAAAATGAAATATCTTTTAAAGAATATAGATGAGAATACTACCATTCTTATAGACACAAAAGAAAATCTAAAGAAATATTAATTTCAAAGACCAATTTTACATTTGTAAAATTGGTCTTTATTCTATTTTATTATAAACTTAGATGTGAAAATTTAGTTAATACATTAGTAAATATATAAAATTATTTGATTTTATGTATTTTTGTGATATAATATTTGCTAGTATTAACTATTGGAGGTAAACAATGAAATTAGTAGAGATGATATTTGGCTCATATAGCAAAAAGGAACTTGCTAGAATCGAGCCAATGGTAAATAAAATATTAGGTCTTGATGAATCAATGCAAAAACTAACTGATGCCGAACTTACTGCTAAAACAGCTGAGTTTAAGGCTAGACTTGCAAAAGGAGAAACACTAAATGATATCTTAGTTGAAGCTTTTGCAGTGGTTAGAGAAGCAAGTAATAGAGTATACGAAAAGAAACCATTTAAGACTCAAATAATAGGTGGTATAATCCTTCATCAAGGAAGAATAGCAGAAATGAAAACTGGTGAGGGTAAAACTTTATGTGCTACTTTTCCACTATACCTAAATGCTTTATCTGGTAAGGGAGTACATTTAGTAACAGTAAATGATTACTTAGCAAAAAGCCAAGGAATACTTATGGGAAAACTATATAAATTTCTTGGACTTTCAGTTGGATTAGTTCTTTCAGGTATGAACCCTGCTGAAAAGAAAAAAGCATATGCTTGTGATATAACTTATGGTACAAATAACGAATTTGGATTTGATTACTTAAGAGATAATATGGCTATGAATAAAGAATCAATGGTGCAAAGAGAATTAAATTATGCTATAGTAGATGAAATCGATAGTATATTAATTGATGAAGCAAGAACTCCTCTTATAATTTCTGGTACTGTAAATAAGCAAAGTGATTTATATGAAAAAGCAAATAAATTTGCAAAAACACTTACTGCTAGAATAATAGTTGAAAATGATGATAAAGTGTTTGATGAGAAAGATGAAGAATATGATTATATTGTTGATTTAAAAGCTCACACAGTTGCTTTAACTGAAAATGGAACTGAAAAAGCTGAAAAATACTTTGGAATAGATTCTTTAAGTGATTTTGATAATTTAGCAATTTCACATCACGTTAATCAGGCTATAAGAGCACATGGATTAATGAAAAGAGAAAAAGACTATATTGTTAAAGATGGTGAAGTAATAATTGTTGATGAGTTCACAGGAAGACTTATGAATGGTAGAAGATATAGTGATGGATTACATCAAGCTATTGAAGCAAAAGAAGGTGTAAAAATTGCATCTGAGAGTCAAACACTTGCTACAATTACATTCCAAAATTATTTTAGATTATACACCAAACTTGCAGGTATGACTGGTACTGCGAAAACAGAAGAAGATGAATTCAAAGGAATTTATAAACTTGATGTTGTAGAAATACCTACTAACATGCCAGTAATAAGAAATGATTTAAATGATGTAATATATAAGACTCAAAAGGCTAAATATAATGCTATAGTTGAAGATGTAAAACAAAGCTATGAAAAAGGACAACCAGTACTTGTTGGTACAGTTTCAATTGATAAATCAGAAATTATTAGTGGATTATTAAAAAAAGCAGGTATTCCTCATCAAGTATTAAATGCTAAATATCATGAAAAAGAAGCCGAAATTATTGCACAAGCAGGTAAGTACAAAACTGTTACAATAGCTACTAATATGGCTGGACGCGGTACTGATATTATGCTTGGTGGTAACATAGAGTTTCTTATCAAAAGTGAACTTGAAAAACTAGGATATGAAAATGATATAATTGAAATGGCTGTGACGCCAATTCACTATGATAATGAAGAAGTAATAAAAGCAAAAGAAGATATAAAGAAAATTGAATCAAAACTTAAACCTGAAATTGAGGAAGATAGAGAAAAAGTTGTAACTGCGGGTGGTCTAAAAATAATTGGTAGTGAGAGACATGAATCAAGAAGAATTGATAATCAGTTAAGAGGTCGTTCAGGACGTCAAGGTGATATTGGTGAAAGTAGATTCTATATCTCTTTAGAAGATGACCTTATGAAATTGTTTGGATCTGACAGAATGATATCAATGATAGAGATGTTAGGGCTTCCAGAAGATACACCAATTGAACAAAAAATGTTAAATGGTGCAATTGAAACGGCGCAAAAAAAGGTAGAAGGAAGAAATTACTCTATAAGAAAAAATGTTCTTGAATATGATGATGTAATGAACAAACAAAGAGAAATTATATATTCTCAAAGAAGGGAAGTACTAAATACTGATAATATAGGCGATATTGTTATGAGTTTAGCAAAAGCTAAAATAACAAAAATTGCAAGTACATATTTTGCAGATGCAGATTCAATTGATTCAGTGGACTTTAGTGCGTTAAATGCAGTATTATTTAACTTATTTGGGGAAGAGAACATACTAACTAAAGATGAAATTGAAATAATGGATGTCGAAAATATTGAAGAAATGTTACTTGAAAAAGTACAAGGAATATATAATGAAAGACATGAAGAAGCTAAGAAATTAAATTCTGAAGATGTATTAAATGGAATAGAAAGATATCTAATATTGAATACAGTTAATGAAAATTGGATGGATCACATTGATAATGTTTCTGGTCTAAAGGAAGGTATAGGTCTTAGAGCTTATGCTCAGACAAATCCAGTTGAAGCATATAAAATAGAATGCTATAATATGTTTGAAGAATTAATTAATACTATACAAGAAGATGCAACAAAAGCTGTATTTTCTGTAAAACCAAATCAAAGTAATAATAATCCACAAACTGTTGAAAAATTAGAAAAAAGTAACAATATTATAAATATAACTACAAATGAAGGTGGAAGTACAACTCCAGCAAAAAGAGAACCTATTAAAGTAGAGAAAAAGGTTGGTAGAAATGATCCATGTCCTTGTGGAAGTGGCAAAAAATATAAACAATGTTGTGGAAAAGAAGTTTAAATTTATAAAAATCGAAATGAGTAAAATCATTTCGATTTTTTATTTATGTTAAAGTCAAATCCATTTTTTAAAATTATAACATTATTGTAAAAAATACAACAAATTTTTACATTGAATATTTTTCAAAAATGTGATAAAGTAATAAACAGAATTTTAGGAGAATTATGATATGAAAAATAAAGGAATAAGTTTAATTGTATTAGTAATAACAATAATAGTAATAATATTGTTGGTAACAGCAGTAATATTAGGATTAAGTAGAAATAATCCAAGAGATAGTGCAGTAAAAGCAAAGTTTATAGCCAATTTCACAAATGTGGAGGAGGGTGTTGGAATTTACTCTATGAGTAAACTATCAGCAGAAAATACAAGTTATGAGTTACCACTATCAGATAAAGTAACATTATCAGAAAAACAAACAATAAAGGATGAAGTACCGACATTAAAAGCAAAGGTAGAAGAATTATCAGGAGAGAGTATAGATAATGTAGACTTGTATCATATAGATCCAGTATTAATAGGAGCAGAGAATCTATATAGTCAAAAGACAAAGGGATACTTAATAGATATAAAAACAAGACAGATATATGATTATAGTGGAGAATACTTTGAAGATGCAAGATGGCATACACTAGATGCAGGAGTGGGAGATATAGCAAAAGAACCAGAAACAGATGAGATATGGGATGGTTGGATAAAACTAACACTATACTATCCATCAAACTCAACAGAGAGAATGTGGAGACTATCAAGTGACGGAGAAACAAGAACAGATACAACACTCACATGGGAAAACTATACAGGACCAATAACAATACCACTATCAAGGGTAGAAGATGTATGGATAAAGTATAAGATAAATGGAACAACAGTGATAATACCACCAGCAGGAACAGCGCTAGTAGATATAGAACCAAATACAAGAGAAAAGAATGTAAGTAGTGTAAAAATAAATATAACATATGACAGTAATGCAACAGTAAAAGAGTATAAAGTAGGAGATAGTGGCTGGATGCCATATACAGGAGAGTTTGAAGTAACAGAAAACTGTCTTGTTGAAGCAAGAGTAGTAAAACCAGATAATGTAGTAGACTCAAATGGAACAGTAATCCAGCAAAGAAATATACAAAACTCAGATGCATACTACGTAGGAAATATAAAAGTAAATACACCAGCGGATAATACTCTTCAAGCACCAAGGATAGAAAGATTAGATGGTACATCAGGAGTAGATGTAGCAAAGGTAAGAGTAACATATCCAGAAAATGCAGTAAGGAAAGTATATAGAATAAATTATGGAGTAGAACAAAATTATACAGAAGAAATATCAATAAGTACATATGGAACAAATGTAATAGCATATTATTATGATGCAAATGGTAAAAAGTCACCAAGTGCGAGAATAACAATAAATGAAGAAGTAAGTGTACCAGAGTATGATGATTTAGTAGCCCCAACAATCCATAACGATGGACCAAGAGATGGAAGTGAGATAACATCATTAAGTATAACGTATCCAGAAGCAGCAGTAAGAAAGGTATATACAGTAAATAATGGAGCAGAGATAGATTATACAAATGTAATACCAGTAACAGCATATAGAACAAGAATAAAAGCATATTACTACGCAGCAGATGGAAGAAGATCAGCATATGATAGTATATACATAAATAGTACAGGGGGAACAGATGGACCACCACCCCCAACGTACGTAACACCAGTAGAACCAACGATAGTACCATCGCCAACAACAGTAACAACAAGTGTGGATGTAAGTGTAAATGCACCAGCAGAAGCAGATAGAATATATATAAAAATAGGGGATGGAGCATATCAAAGGTATACAAGTCCAGTAACCATAACATCAAATACAACAATAAGAGCATACTATGTAACATATGATGGAAGAAGGTCATACACGGCAACAAGAAGGATAAATAATATAAGAACAACAAGTGGATCAGGAGCAACGCTACCATATGTAG
>JAEYPQ010000045.1 GCA_023410645.1 Bacillota bacterium
CGTCAGGCAGATTGCTGCCCGTGTCCTGCCGCAAAATTTAAATCTCTTGGCGCCTCAGCTAAAGTTAAAGGGCGGCGTATGGCGGTTGCAACTACTGCCGGAGTCTTGAATGTTCAGGTTAAAGCGAAGTCAATCCGGGATGAATTTCAGGATATTATCCATGAAGCCAAACGGTTGAAGATAGAAGCAAAATCTAATTCCAAAGGAATGAAACATATAGATGAAAATATGGAAACCAATATCGAACCCGACGGACTGGAAGCCGCCGTTAATGATGTTGGTTCTGATGAACAGGCTGAATCCACAAAAGTCACTGAATGAACGTAAACCCTCCGGTATTTCCGGAGGGTTTTGCCATCCTATCAAGATGGGAAAATAGTTTGCATTTATACATTATCCGGCTGAAGCGATTCGGCTTCTGTTGCCGCCGGATCAAGGGAATCTTTAAAGCGTTCAAACTGAGCCTCGCTAACCAAGTCCTCAATGTCTTCGCGCCCACCACTGAATATGCCTTGCGCTTGATCTGTCAGGCCCCGCACACCCTGAACTGCTTTGACAGCCAAAGGTCTCAGTTTCTCCCTGACGCTGGGAAGCAGAACGGCTCCTACTGCTGCTGCTCCCAACCAGAACGTGATATCCTGACCGGTACGCATTCTTACTTCATGCCGCAGTTGGCGTTTTGTTCTGGTAAAACTGCCCAGGTCGGGACTTTGTTCTGTTAAATCAGCAAGATCGGTCAAATTAACCAAATCCCGGCGTTCATTACGAATCATCTGCTGGATTGTTTTTCGGGCGTATGGATCGGCAACTGCGTTCAAACTCTGCTCATAACCACGTATGGCAGCCAATTTGGCTTCAAAGATTTGTTCGAGCCCCTGGAGGGATTCCTTGTTACCAGGGGTTAGCGCAAGCTCACGCATCCGTTTCCGGCGGTTGTAGCTAGCGCCGGAATAACGGGGATCCTGTTTGCAGTCATACCGGGAATCGCGATTGGAATCATACCGGGAATCACGATTGGAATCATACCGGGAATCGCGATTGGAATCATACCGGGAATCACGGTTGTAATCATACCGGGAATCGCGGTTGGAATCATGCCGGGAATCACGGTTGTAGTCATGCCGGGAATCGCGATTGTAATCATAGCGGGAATCGCGGTTGTAGTCGTACCGGGGATCAGCCGGAATGTCATAGTTTTGTTTGGACGTATCCTCTGATTTGGCTCCTATGTCGGACATGATGTCCCTCCGTCTCAGTTTATATAATATCTCACTAATGTAGCCTTTCCAAGCTTATCCAAAATATGCATTATATCCTTACAGGGGAACAGGGAAGGAAACTAGCTAACTATTTTACAGTACATATTGACGTCTGGATCTAGTTATAATATACTTAAGATAGTTGATAATGATTATCGATATCGAGGAGGCTATTCCTGTTTATGCCGGCACTTAAAAAAACTATTGACCCGTTATTGGCAGCGTGTATCAAAGATATACGCTGGGAGTTTCGGCAATTGCGTAGCCGCATTCAGCTTGACGAAGTCTATAGACTGGCTGGAGCTCTTCTTAATAAAAAGCCGATCGAATGGCCTCAGGCATTGTTTGAATTACAACAAGGAATTATAACCAAACGGCTGCTAAAGCATCTGAATTTTCATGTCCGGAAGTTCGGCTTCCCTTTGGCTGAGCTGAGTTTTACAGGCGAATTTCCCGCTTTTTCGCTAAAGCCGTTGCTCGCTAAAACCAACGAATACCGGACAGTAATAAGGACAGCCCGTTGTATAGAATTTCTGGGAAACAAGATTTGGGATCAGGCATTAAAACCTGTTAAAAAGAGTGGGATTCCTTGCAAGATTGAGATTGCAACACTGACGTTAAATACATTTGGCTGTTCACATAAACAGCAAATTGAGGCTGCATTGACAGAGCTTGTTCGGTATATTCAGGGTCATCTCATAAACTTTTTCTATATGTGGGAGACCTTATTAATCCGTCAAACCGAGGAACAGCTTTTGGTATACAAAGCGGATTTATCGTTGCCTGTGTCTGCGGCAGCGGTATAAACAGTCTTAGCTTTCATATACTATCTCCTAGCAAGGCGATAAGCTTTGCTAGACACTTAAAATCCCAGTGTCTGGGATTTTTTTGTTTTCATTACTCAGGAGAGGAGAACCGCTTTTGTCTAGCCAATACCTGAAGCTTGTTCATAAACTACCGGGACGTATTCGCATTTATTTTCCTCCAATTAAAGCTAATCCTAAAGTCGCCGCACAAATTGAGGAATGGCTGGGAGGCGTGGCTGGTATTAAAGAAGGTAAGGCCAACCCCAGAACGGGAAGAGTATTAATTTGTTTCAACAAGACTGCTACTTCTGAACAAAAGGTGTGGCAATTACTACAGCGGTTCGCCAGTGAGATCTGTACGGAAAAAGCGCCTGCTATAAAAAAGAAGAGTCAGGAAAAGAAAAGGTCCTTTGAATTAGAGGATATGGCAATTTCTACACAATTAACATTGGTTATTTTTGGCGGATTAGGACTGCTTTATCACTTATTTCTTCATTTATGGAGTAAAAGCCCCATCTCAGCGGCCATGGAACGTAAACTAAGTTTACTTACCTTTGGTACGGCTCTGCCAATATTGCGCAGTGGGCTGGAAAGCTTATTCCTACACCGTAAATTAAATAATGAATTTCTAATTGGTTCGGCCACCGTTCTGTCGCTGCTATTGAGAGAAGGAGCCACCGGTTTAGTTGTGGTGTGGCTGGTGAACTTGAGCACCTTAGTTGAGACATTAACGCTGGACAAATCACGCAGAACCATCCGTGCCATGCTGGAAGGAAATCAGAAAGAAGCCTGGCTTGTTGTAGATGGCCAGGAGATACTGGTGCCGCTGTCTAAGCT
>JAEYPQ010000035.1 GCA_023410645.1 Bacillota bacterium
ATATTATAATCATATCGCGAATGTGATTATGTGTTTTGATTGGGAGAGATGCAACAAGTGTACATTGAACATCGCAAGAACGGAACGTTTTACTTAAAAGACAGTATCTATAATTCTAAAACCAGACAACCCCAAAATACCTCCATATATCTTGGTTCTAATGCGCTGCAGGCTAAAGAAAAACTCAAAACACTAACGGAAGACCCGGTTTTATTGGCTCAGATTCCGGATACTGCGTTGTTTGAGATTGAACTGATTAAAGCCCTTAAGAGCCTAGAAAAGTTAAAAAAAGTAAAATCTCCCGCTTTAGCCCGGTTATTGAATGAATATATTAATGACCTTTTAGCAGCGCAACAATTCATTGAGTCGGCTAAGAAGGGCGTTATAATGCCTGCTGCCAATTGTTCCGGCTGCCTGTTTAAACAGGTAAATCACTGCAAGTATTTTGGCCATGACTTTACATATGGCGCAAAAAAATATAGAGATATCCAGCCGGCGCAATGCCTGGCCGCTGAACCCGGGCAAAACCCGTCACATACCGGTTCTATTAAATTGCCAAGGGACTTTAGAACACTATAATAGATTAATTTTTTCACAAAAAACATACTGTCGGGGTATGCTCGAATAAATATAATTAAATTACATCGGCAAAGGAGGCTGGAGACATGACTGACATCCTATACAAATGTAGTCACTGTGGTTTTATGCACAAGGCAGCGGACGGAAAGAAGCCGGACGCCTGCGAAAAATGCGGTTGTACGGATACACTCGTTTCAGTAGTTCAAGAACCCGGTCAGTTTGGTTGTGTGGGTAAATGAATTCAGCTATTCTTGTGAATTTACTTAGCAGGTAAAAAAAAACTACCGGTATAGCCAGAGGCTGTCCCGGTAGTTTTTTTTAGAATTTATAACTAGCGCCAAATCCAAGTCCGTCAATGG
The DNA here is from genome assembly GCA_023410645.1 of Bacillota bacterium. Taxonomy (GTDB): domain Bacteria; phylum Bacillota; class Clostridia; order TANB77; family CAG-465; genus CAG-465. Next base: position 939 of record JAEYPQ010000035.1, read on the forward strand.
TTGAAAAACCATCTTGCTTATAAGATTTATAACCTAAGTGTAAGGCCGTTTGATTGCTTAGATTGTAAGCTACCCCAGCCTGCCAGTCGGTTTCCATACTGTTTGTCGTCACCGAAGCGTAGCCGTCAAGTTTGGGAGCCAGGCTGGTATTTGCGCCAATTCCGTAAAACATTTTGTTAGGACCATCACTATAATCCCTGTTGCCGACTATAAGATGAACATTTCTGTCAAGCTTATAATGTGCATAGACATCAGTAGATTTTGTGTCATAACCCGGAATCGAATAGGAGTTTCTTTCTAAACCGAGAATAAATTTATCAGAAACGGCATTTTCCAGGTAAAAGCTATCGTTGTCAATATTGCCCCCGTCGTCCAGATTATAATGATTGTACCCGATTGCGGTTTGGCCTTTGTCTAAATCGGTAATTGGAGCAGCCAAACCGACACTGGCAACTAGCATGGCTCCTGTAAGGGCTGTCATAATTTTCTTTTTCATAATATATCCTCCTCGGCAAACTTGCTGTTATCACGATAGCCTGGTATGGATGAACAAAACCGGTTATCGAGTTATCCAAAGAATACCATGAAAGTATGACAAAAATGTGACAATGTTAGAACAAATCAGATAAGATATTTATACATAATACTATGGACAGAGCGTCTTTATGGTAGAGGAGAATTCTCTACGTTCGGTGAAATTCTTAAATGAAGCGAAGAGGAGGGAAGTGTCCATTGGAGAGAGTCAATTTTGCCGCAATTCCATCCATCAAGATAGGCCACATGCAGAATTTAAGCGCCGGGACGGGCTGTACGGTTATCATCTGCGACAACCCCACGGGAGCTGTGGGTGGAGTAGATGTACGCGGCGGTGCGCCGGGAACGAGGGAAACAGATGTGCTCCGGTCAGAAAACACAGTGGAGCGCATTAATGCAGTCTTGCTCGCCGGTGGCAGTGCTTTTGGTCTTGATGCCGCCGGCGGGGTAATGCAGTTTCTGGAAGAAAAGGGCATCGGCTATGATGTCGGCGTTACTAAAGTTCCTATTGTTCCCCAGGCTATCCTGTTTGATCTAACCTTCGGGGATCATAGGGTAAGACCGGATAAAATGATGGCTTACCAGGCCTGCCAAAATGCCTATAGTCAGACGCCCTGGACGGATGGTAATACCGGTGCCGGCGCCGGCGCTACGGTAGGCAAGATTAAAGGCATGGCATATGCGATGAAAGGCGGCCTGGGCTCCTGTTGCTACCGGCTGAAAGATTTATATGTCGGGGCAATAGTGGCGGTAAATGCATTCGGTGATGTAGTTTCTCCCGCCAATGGCGCCATTGTGGCCGGCGCATTACAGGCGGATAAAAAAACGTTTCTTAATACCGAAAGCTTCACAGTGACAATGGACAAGCCGGCAACTCCCAAGGTTACGCTGGAGAATACTACAATTGGCGTGATTGTTACCAATGCCCGGTTAACCAAACCCCAAGCCAATAAACTTGCAGCGTTGACTCAGAATGCCTATGCGCGCGTTATTCGCCCGGTACACACCATTCACGACGGCGACACGGTTTTTACCCTGGCCACCGCTGAGGTAACCGCCGATATGACCCTGTTAGGGATACTGGCTACAAGAGCCATGGAGCAAGCAATTGTCAGCAGTGTGCAGCAAGCTGCAACGCTCCACGGAGTACCGGGTGCGGCTGACAGGCGGAAGGCATACTAATTAATTGACGGTAGCAGGGAAATTATTGCTTAATGATGAATATTTTAGTGTAAATAGCTGTAGGGAGGGGATGATATTCATGGCTAACTGTAATGAAGAAAATTGCACCTGTCCGAAAGCTCAATGTGAGCGGCATGGCAAGTGCTGTGAATGTATTAATTTCCATCGGGAATATGAGAATAAGGTGTTTTGTATGAGAGATCCGGCAGAAAGCAAATAACCGGCCGATTACACTGAACCGCCAGCATAAATGCTGGCGGTCTTTTGCATTTCCATTCCATTAATACCCAACTATATTACGCAGATTAACGGAGACAATATTTTTGGGGGTGATACTATGAGAAAGCAAAACCGCGATAACGAACAGTGCTGTAACCAGAAGGATAAAAAGAACCTTGAGTTCGCATGCGAGTTAACCAATGTAGAGGAACGCCGCAATGAAAAAGATTGTGGCGGCGGCTGCGGCGGTAAACGGTAGCCTTCTCGAATAGGTCAATCTCCAGCTTCTCAAAACGGCGGTTTTTACCGCCAAGCAAGAGGCGGCGGACTTTAAAAGTCAGGCGCCTTTTGCAGCTATTTGGCGCTGCGGGCCATTAAACCGGCCACTTTGCCGGCAAAAGCAACAGGGTCTTCAGGAGCCAAGCCTTCCAGTAGCAATGCTTGGCCATAGAGTAGATC
>JAEYPQ010000052.1 GCA_023410645.1 Bacillota bacterium
TGATGAGGGCGGCAAGCGGGCCAAGTTCCTCCTGTGGGGATCGGTTATCGGCCTGGCCGGATCGTATTTGAAAATTCCCATGTCCGCACTGGGGGTCGCCTTTATCGGTAATATCTGGGCCCTGACCATGTTCGGAGCCGGACTTATTATCCGTGGCTATTCAACAAGTATTTTCGGCATCGATATTAATAAGTTATATATTCCGCACGGCATGATGATTGGCGCCGGTTTAGTGGCCGGTCTGCAGATTATCGCCATACTGGTTAAGGGGCGGAAAAACGCGGCGGAGAGTGCGGCTGCTGCCAGCAATGGTTATACCCGCGATGACCGCGAAGTCGGCAGGGGCCTGGCCAAAGGCTTCGCCCTCTATGTAGGGGCTGCTGTTATCTTAGCGGCTATGGGGGGGTTATATACCCTGATGTCGCCGGGACAAATGCTGGGGTGGATACTATTTGCGGCAGTGTCCTGTATTATGGCGGAGATGATTGTGGGCTTGTCGGCGATGCATGCCGGTTGGTTTCCCGCCTTCGCAACAACCTTAATTTTCCTTGTGATTGGTATTATAATCGGCTTTCCGCCGGTTGCGCTGGCTTTGCTGGTCGGGTTTATCGCCTCCGGCGGTCCGGCGTTTGCCGATGCCGGCTATGACCTCAAGGCAGGCTGGATGCTGCGGCGCGGTATGGACCATGCCGGTGAGATGGAAGGCCGCTGGCAGCAGATTTTGGCGGCGGTAACCGGCTCGATTGTGGCTCTCGGCATGGTGCTGCTGTTTTATAAGATATATTTCAGCCAAAATCTTGTACCGCCGGTTGACCGTGTTTTTGTGGCAACCATTAAAGCCGGCATCGATGCCAGCGTTATCCAGAACCTGCTGATCTGGGCAGTTCCGGGCGCAATTATCCAGTTTCTCGGCGGATCTTCCCGGCAAATGGGTATCATGCTGGCTACCGGCCTTTTGATTTTGAATCCCAATGCCGGCTATGCCGTCCTGGCCGGCATTATCATCCGGATTATTCTTATCAGACTCAAGGGGCAGGAGGCGGAAACCCCGATGACCATTATGGCCGCAGGTTTTATTGCCGGCGATGCTATTTACAGTTTTGTGGATTCTGCTTTCCGGGCTAAATGGAAATAAGTTTGCAGTTATAAGGTGCTGCGCGTTTTAAGGATTGTCGCGCCGCCGAAATCAGAACAGGGGGGAACGAACATGGCATTAAAACAAGTATTGGAAGCGTATGAGGTTTTTGACAGCGCGTCGGTTAGTGGCAAGAGTGCTGCCGAATTGATAAAGGCCGCAGGCATTAGTGATGTCACGGTGACACAGGTGAAAGGGAAAAAAGGCAGTACCGATTTTATCCGGGTGCGGATTGCCGGCAGCAAAGGCAAGCTGAAAGGCGGCCCGGCCCCCACGCTCGGGGTGATCGGCCGGCTGGGGGGACTGGGCGCCAGACCGGAACGGATTGGTTTTGTTTCCGATGGCGACGGTGCGCTGGCCGCGGTGGCTACGGCTATGAAACTAGGCAGGATGCAGCAAAAAGGAGATTTTCTGCTGGGTGATGTTATCATTGCCACCCATATCTGTCCGGATGCGCCGACCCGTCCGCACAGTCCGGTTCCCTTCATGGATTCACCGGTTGAGATTAAGGATATGAATTTCTACGAAATTGATCCGGATATGGATGCCATTTTGTCAATTGATACAACCAAGGGCAACCGGGTTATCAACACCAGAGGGTTTGCGATATCACCCACAGTCAAAGAAGGTTATATTTTACGCACCAGTGAAGATCTTCTCGACATCATGCAGATTGTTACCGGCAGACTGCCGGCGGTATTTCCTATTACCACCCAGGATATCACCCCCTATGGTAACGGACTTTTCCATCTAAACAGTATTATGCAGCCAGCGGTAGCCACTGCCGCTCCGGTTGTCGGGGTGGCCATTACCGCGGAAACCGCTGTTCCCGGCTGTGCCACCGGCGCATCCCAGTTGATTGATATTGAGCTGGCTGTCCGGTTTGCGATCGAGGTGGGTAAAGCTTTTACCCAGGGAATGTGTCATTTTTATGATGCACAGGAGTTTGCCGCGATTCAGTCGCTTTACGGCTCCATGCGTCATATTCAGACTGCAGGGAATAAGGCCTGATGCAGGCGCAGATTACATTAACGGTGGCCGAGGGCAAACGCCTGATTGCGGAGGCTATCTGCCGGCGGGCTGATGTGCAGAGCGCCCTGTCCGGCGGCAGAATTTTGCTAAAGGGCGGCACGACGGTCTCGGCAGTCTTAGAGCGGCTGACAGGTGAAATGCTGCGCATTTCCGGCAGGATTAGTCCCCGCGGGGCCAAGGCGGCTGCACAGCGGGAAGGCGGTGCCCATAGTGCGGTACTTGCGCACGGGCAACTGATAAGCATGGACACTTGCTTTAGCGAAGCAGTGCAAAGTCTCGGCAAAACAGACATCGCCATTATTGGCGCCAACGCCATAGACAGCACCGGCCGGGCGGCGATGATGTTCGGCAGTCCGCTTGGCGGCATGCCAGGCTGCGGTTTGGCCGGACTTATGGCGCAGGGCTGCAAAATCATTATCGCCTGCGGCCTGGAAAAACTAATTCCCACCTCCATTGACAACGCGGTGCGGTCTGCCGGGATGCAGTCCATGGACTGGTCGATGGGGATGGCGGTAGGGCTGGCGCCAATTATCGGCGAGTTGGTAACAGAGCCCGACGCTATCAGGCTGCTGGCCGATGTGGAGTGCTGTGTCATCGGCTCCGGCGGCATTGACGGCGCCGAAGGGGCGTTGACTATGGTCGTGACCGGACGGGAAACAGAGGTCGAAAAAATTGTGAAACTGGCTTTGACCTTGAAACAAGCAGCGACAAGCGGCCAGGCAAACAGTCTTGCCGAGTGTACGCCCGGTAAGGCTGCCGGCTGCGGAGTGCACCGGGCCTGCGCCTGGCGCGTCCAGAAAGGAGAAAATTTGCAATGGGTAAAAAAATAGGGGCGGTTACCATTGGTCAATCCCCCCGCACGGACGTTGTACCCGAAATTTTGCAGCTAATGGGTGATAT
>JAEYPQ010000085.1 GCA_023410645.1 Bacillota bacterium
CGTTCGTGCTGGCGCCGACCAAGGAGGTGTTACCGAAAATGAACATCATTAGGATAGCAATCGCCTGTGGGCGGGTGAGTGGTTTATCCAGCAAGGTGCACCCTCCCTTCGAGTAGGTCACATGATGCTTTTTGCCCAAACAATCATCAGTATTGCTGAAATGGTAAGTTTTTATCAGCCGCAGCAAAGAGATCCGCGCTGAGCGAAAGCTAAAGGAGGTTTGCGCATGGATGAAATTACGATGATGAAGAGCCTGTTCGTGGTGCGGTCGTGAGCGCGCTGTTCGATGCGGTCCGGCACATCACGGCCATCGACGCGGCGGAGCGCGCTGGGATTCCTCTTATGCGGCACGGCAACTGCTACTGGGCCTGTTGCCCGCTGCACGGCGAAAAGACTCCATCCATGAAATTCTACGAAGGCGACCGGGGCTGGAATTGCTTCGGATGCCATAAGGGCGGCGATGCCATCAAGTTGTACGAGGAATTGTACCACGTCGAGCCTGTTGAGGCTGCACGCATGCTGGCGGCGGCGTTCGGGATCGCGGTCGATGAGTCGCGGCTCGCAGGACCGCTGCTCAAGCTAAAGCCGGGCGACCGACAGAGGGACCGCGCGGCGGAGCTTCTTTATAACCGGGTCTGGGGTGAGGCGTGTGACCAGAGATGGGGCGCGCGGGCCGTGCTGAATATGCTACACGCGGGAGGCACAGCAGACTGGGACAATCCGATCTTTGTGGCGGCACTGACGGCGTATTCTCACGCCGAGGAGCGGCTCGCCGCGATGGATGTCTGGGACATCCACGACAAGAGGGCATTACTTGCGGAAGGGGGCGTGTCGGGTGACGGAGGCTGAAGCGAACGCTCTACTTGAATCGTAACGAAATAACCCGAATGTGGAGCGGGCGGCGCAGGAGGTCATGGATGCCGAGGCCGCGGAGCGCGCTGAAAAGAAGGAAGCGGAAAAGCGCGCGCAGGCGTTCCGGGAGGCCGTGGGCATGCCACCAGCGGCGGCGCCTAAGCCGGCGTTTGAGCCTATCGTGGCGTACACTGCGGCGGCGCTACGCGAGAAGGAGGTTAAGCCGCTGCCCGTCTTTGTGGAGGGGCTAATTCAGGCGGGGTTTTCCTTGCTCGCAGCAGCGCCGAAGCGGGGCAAGTCATGGCTCATGCTGTCGCTCGCCTATGCGGTGGCCACCGGCGGGACGTTCCTCGGTCGCCGCACAAAGAAAGCTGAGGTGCTGTACCTTGATCTGGAATCTGGCGAGAGCCGCGTTAAAAAGCGTATGGCGATCCTCGTGCCGGGGCCGTGGCCGACTAACCTGCACATCACGCATCGCGCGGACCTGCTGGGCGACAACGGGAAACTGCTTATGCAAATCGAGGACTGGTTGGACAAGCATCCGGATACGAAGTTGATCATCATTGACACCGTCGGCCGCGTGAAGGGCGGCGGGCGCCGCGGTGAGAACGCATACGAAACCGATACCCGGCTCTACGGCGCGCTGCAGGCGCTCGCGCTGGTGCGCGGGATAGCCATCATTGGGGTGCACCACTACAAAAAGGGCGTTGAGGACGGCGACGATTGGTTTGAAAAGATTAGCGGCTCGATGGGCCTGACCGGCGTCTGCGATACAGTCCTTGCTATTACAGGCAAGCGCGATGAGCAGGAGTGCATTCTCAAATCCTCCAGCCGCGACTTCGATGTGATCGGTGACATGGTGCTCCGGTTCGAGGGTGGGGCGTGGTATGTGGTTGGCACAGATCCGCAGGCGCATGCGGCGGACAAGGCGTACCGGGAGTCGGGCATCGTGCGCGGCATCCTCGCTTTGATGGACGCGCAGCCGGAGTGGCAAGGTGAGCCATCCAAGCTGCTTGACGCGATCACGGCAGTCTATCGCGGCCAGCTTGAGACCTATGCGGTGAACAAATTCGGTGCGGCGGTCGACGCGATTGTCGGCGAAATCTACGAGCGGGATGGCGTTGTTATTCGCCGTCAGAAGATCCGAGAGCGTCGTGTTTTGCTGATCAACCGGATTGGAGGAGGGGCTGATAATGACTTCTGATTTTCATTTAACACATCTCAACCGTCCAGCCGTCCAGCCGTCACCCTGTTGGTATTTCCGGGTGACGGTAGGTGACAGTTGATGCGGACAGGGTGACGGTTGATCGACTTTCTTGATCTCGCAGAAACCTTAAATTTGCTGGGTTTTGCGGGCTGGGGTGACGGCTGGACGGTTGGGACGGTTGTTTTGTTTAAAGGGGATTTTGCGGCGTGCGCTGGTGCTGCAGGGTGACGGTTGATTTCAATCGCCACACCATCAACTGTCACCATCCGTCACCCTACGCACACCCGATGCACAACAAATTATGCGAAATGACGAATGGGGAGGGCTGGGAATGGAGGGCGCTGACGCTGGCTCATTGGTCGTCAGGCTACGCGCGGCGGGCGTGGATCTTCGTGTGGAGGATGGCCGTATTCGCGGCCGGATGCGTTCTGGTAAAAAGCCGCCATACACGGTGGTTGCGATGATCGGTGACTTGCGCGACCTTGGCATGGTCGCGGTGGAATTCCTCCAGCGCGAAGCGCTGGGCAAGTCGCTGGCGGTGGCGGCTCAACAGACTGGTAATGCCATCGACGACGAACCTGAGCAGGAAGATCAAACAGTTATCAACAAAGGGCTTGACAATCCGAAAGGGTTTGACCAAATTCGGGCCGCGAGTCCGGTCGTGCTGCCGGAGCCGGACGCCGACGGGATTGTGCGGCTGGTCCGGGTTTCGCCGGAGGTGGCGTTCGCGGCCGGCGACCTGATCAATGACGGCAAAGCGGAGTTAATCGGGAAAGTAATTTACAGGAGGTTGTCGAACGTGTTTGATGTGACGTACCGGGTGTTTGAACCATGAGCCGCGTGGTGAAGGCGGGCGGGCCTCCGCTTGAGAGCAAGGTCACGAAGGCGATCATGGCTTACCTGAAGGGCCGCGGAATCTGGTGCTTTAAGGTCGCCGGCGGTCCGATGCAGCAGCGCAGCGTGCCGGACATCATCTGCTCCGTGAATGGCGCTTTCGTGGCCCTGGAAGTGAAGCGGCCGGGCGTCGGCCGGCTGACAGACCTGCAGGCGCTCACCATTGAGCGCATCCGGGAATCAGGCGGCGTGGCCGAGGTGGTGACGTCGGTGGAGGAAGCGGCCGCAGTGATCGAGGAGGTTGATGGGTTTGTTTTACAGAGGGTATCAAACGCGGCGGAAGCCGATGCACACGCCGCCGGGGTTTGCGCCGCGGGACGGGCTGGCGATCATGCTGGGCGACCGGGTGATGACGTTCATTGCGGATGATGAGGGGCTATTCCACCGGACGGTGGATTCAAAGGTAAAGGCTGGCCTATGGCCGGATGCGGAGGAGGGTGGAGCGGTTGACGGTACATGAGAAGCGGGCGCGCGTTCGCCGGATGCTGTGGGATTGGGGGCATGCGCTGGACGGGATTGCGCGGCTCGAAGACGAAATGCATTGCTTCAGCGTCTGGGCGGAAGACGCCGGCGATACGCTGAAGGCACAACGCTTGTCCGGCATGCCGGGCGGCGGAGGCACAGGGGATTCGGTATCGGACGCGGTAGAGGAGTTGGAGCGGCGGCGCGAGATGTACTTGAAGGCGGCGCGGGCCGCGTCGGCGGAGATCAGCGCGATCCTCCAGCGGAAGGTGCTGATCGACGAGTTTCTTGAAGAACTGCCACAGATCCAGAAGCGCATTATTGAACTGCGTTATCTGGACGGCCATCGGTGGACGTACATCTCTCTGAAGTTGCACTACGACGAGAGCAGCGTGAAGCGGCTGGAAGCGGCCGCGGTGACGTCGCTGGCGGAGTATTTCGACTTCGAGGCGGAAGATAAGACGATTTAAGCTATTTTGTGTGCTATACTGGTATCATCGAGAGTCGCTCGAGAGCGCGACGGTTGAGCGGGTCCGGCTGTGCAGCTGGGCCTGTTTTTCTGTTTGTATTGCGAACATGCCTACCCCTGTGCTATACTCATCTCGATGATAAACAGGAATTTGCGGGGCTGTTTTGAACTGCGGATTAAGAGGGTTTAGCTTGTTGTTGTCGTAATAATATTTTGAGGGAGGCTATTTGAATGCGAACAAAAACATATTTGTTGGCATTGGCATTGCTTTTCTCGTTTTGCACGAATCCATATTCTGCGAATGCAGAACATTTTGATAAATGGGAAGATGGAGACATATTCTTTGGATTGCGGTTCTATAAATCGGATGATGATTTGTTTGGCGCAAATATTGATTTTGATCGAGAACGCGCCACCACGCAATCAAATACAATAACTAGTAGTTGCATAATTGATGGACATGAAAGCATTTTGACTGTAATTTTTAAAGATGCGTCCTGCCAAGATGCGATTGCGCTAAGTACGATGACTTATGTAGCAAGCGATGAAACAGAACAATTCTATAGCGATGCATTTAGGGAAATAACAGATAAATGGGGAGAAGTAGAGGGAAGTTTTTTTGCGGATGATGATTTCCGTCATTATGAATATTCTGGAAGCGCACAAGACGTGTTGCAGGGTAAAGTAGATCTAAGATATTGTAGCTCTTGGCACAAAGATGGGTATTCGGCGAGTTTGTGCGTCACGAAGTCTAAGGAAGAGATCCAATTTCTAACGATCTTTTCTCTTGACACAACAGATGATCTTTCTCCGTAGTAAATTCCGATTTATCTATATGTGAGCTACCAACTCGGTAGCTCATTTTCATTTTGCCCACGATGCAGGCAGCGGTGTGAGTCGCTGCTTCATTTATATTCTTTTGTTCTCATGTTCTCGGAGGTGCAGTCGTGAATAAGAAAGCAAACCGCGCCTGCCATGAGCCAGGCTGCGTGGTGTATGCGGTACATGGCTCGCCTTATTGCGGCCAGCACGCTGCCGCTCATGCGCGAGTGTTCCGATTGTCGGAACACAGAAAAGCGGCCGCGCGTTTATACCGGTCCGGTCAATGGCTGGCGCTGCGCAGGCAACAGCTTACGATGCAGCCGTTCTGCGCTGAGTGCCTGCGCGCTGGTAAGTACACACTGGCCAGCGAAGTGGACCACGTTGTTCCTCATCGCAATGATGAAGCGT
>JAEYPQ010000018.1 GCA_023410645.1 Bacillota bacterium
TTTATCACAAACGTAAAAAAGAGTAAAGGTTTTCAATTGCGATGAAGTTCCTTTACTCATATATATTTTATCATACTTTCATTTAAAAGAAAAGACCATTGACAAAAATACTTTGTCAACAGTCTGATATAACTGATTTTATATATCAGTTATATTTTTGTGTTTGGTGGAAAGAAATTCATATTTATGATATAATACAAATAACTATAGTAGCTAATAGACTTTTTAGAAAAGGGGAAATATATGAAATTTGCTGTTTTATCTGATATTCATGGTAATAGAGATGCGTTCGATGCTGTTTTAAAATCGGCTAAAGACGAAAATGTTGATTATTATATCATCGCAGGTGATTTAATAACTGATTTTCCGGATGATGTATACGTTATAAGAAGGTCAAAAGAATTGACAAAATATGTTATTAAGGGAAATAGAGAAGATTATGTTCTTAAATGGATTGAAAATGTTAAGGAAAAGCATATAGATAAATACAATCAATATTTAAGTGTAAAATTTGCATATGAAAATTTGAAAGATTCTGATATTGATTATATTAGAAATTTAGAGGATCAAATTGTAATAAGAGTAAATGATAAATATTCTATTAGAGTTTGTCATGGTTCGCCATTTAGTATGTATGATTTGATATGTGAAGAGGATAATTCTAAAATTATTGAAAAATCATTATCATTTATAAATGAAAATATTTTGATATGTGGTCATACGCATATGCCGTTTTATAAATGGATAAATGATAAACTTATTATAAATTGTGGATCAGTTGGCGTACATTATAGCAATAATTTATGTGTAAGTGAATATTTTATTTTAGATATTAATGATACCGATATTAATGTAGAATACAAAAGTGTAAAATATGATTTTAAGAATTTCGAGAACAGAGTAAGAAATTCAGAATTGTATGCAACATCTCCAGTATGGACCGATTTGACCTTTAAAAGTATTAAAGAATCTAAAGATTTAAATTCTGAGTTTGTTAAAGAAGCAATTAATATTGCAAAGAATAAAGGCAATTTTAATAATGGGCTTATCGATAATGAAACATGGGATTTAGTATATGATACTTGGAAGAAACTAGGAAAGATATAATGAGAAGCAACTATAATTTTAAAATTATAGTTGCTTTTTTATATAAAATAATATTTTAACTTGCGAATCTTATTAATTCATTATTAAATTTATCTCTTTCTTCCCAGAATAGGGCGTGACCACTATTTTCAAATAATACTAGACTAGAAGTGCTAATTCTTCTACTTAATGTCTCTCCAAGTCCAATAGGGCATACTTTATCATGAACACCCTGTAAAATTAAAGTTGGAACTTTTATTTTATCTAAATCATTAAATAAATTTTCTGTTGTAAGGGACCTTAATAACTCAGCTGTTGAATATCCTGCCGCTTCAAAACCTAGACTTGAAATCCAATTAGAAAAAGGAGAAGTTATGTATTTATTGAAAAATATATCATTAAATCCTTGTAAGGCTGTTGGTCTATCATAATATATATTATTTATAATAGTATCAATAGAATTTTTTGGTTGACCATAAGGAAAATTAGGTAAGATTACAAAGCTAGGTGCAGCAGCTGCGAAAAGTGCAAGCTTCTTTACTCCAAATCCATTATGACGAGCCATATAACGTATAGCGATTGCACCACCTACAGAATGACCGGCTAATGTTATATTTTCTAGTTTTAAAGTCTCAATTATCTTTCTTAAATCATCTGCTATACGATCATAACTATATCCAGTAAATGGCTTATCTGATCTACCGAAACCTCTAATATCAATGCCAATACATCTAAATCCATGCTTTGGAAGTTCATTATATTGATATTCAAACATTGAATTATTTAAAGGCCATCCATGAATAAAAAGTATAATCTTTTCACCAGTTGGATTAACGTCATTTATAAATATATTAACATCATTTTCTGTTTTTATATAATATTGCATAAGAATTACCTCCATATACAGTATTATATTTAAAAATAAATGTATAAGTGAATATTTATATAACTTTTCTTATTTTACCAACGATAAAGGCAATTATTGGTAGTACAACAGCATAACCAACATTAATATATAATAAGAATTGATCTGAAAATTTATATAACTCAAACGTACTTGATATTAAATATAATGAGAATACAAATGTTCCAAAAATCAAAGGTGTTATACTTGTTTTACTGTGTTCCAAATTTCCCACTTTTTTTATTAATTTTGAAATTATATATATAAATAACGTAATTATCGCAAAATCGGTTACAAACCAAAATGAAATGAAAATAGATTCAAATCTTTCAACTACAGTTATTAATTGTATATTTTTTAAAAACATAAAAAATGGTAAATTAAATTCACTAGTAAGAGTGTAACCAAAAACTCCAACAGTTGTTAGTATAACAAAAACATTGAAAAATGTAATTCTTGAAGTAAGATATTTTGTATATTTTTTAAAATCTTGTTTATTTGATACTTCCTCACCAAGAAAAAACATGAATGTTATATATGATAATATACCAAGTAATAAAGGAACAGACTTTAATGAATCTAACGCATCATATACTGTTACAGGATATATATTTGATACTTTTACATCAATAAGAGATATTATAAATAATCCAATAACAACTATACTAAACAATAATCCAAATATTTCCATGGTCCTTCCAAAATATTCTATTTTCTTTCTAACAACTACAAAAACAACCATAAGTATTGTTAGTATAAAAAAATGTATTGGAGTAAATATCAATATTGTAGAAGCATATCTGTCAGCAAAGTATCTGACATATATAGAAATGAGTACAAAAATCCAAGCAATATGTAAAATTAGAATAATTTTTCCAATAAAATTACCAAAGATTTTTATATAAACATCTTGCAGAGATTTTTCACCACTTTTATTCATTAATGTATTTAATACATACAACAATATTAAAAATGGGATAAGTACCAATATTGGCGTCAAGATTGAACCATCTTTTGAGACGATTGACACATTTTTAGGTATTATTCTTACTAATGGTGATGATACAGCAAGCAAATAAATAATAATTAGTTGTTTTATACTTATAGTACTATGTTCTTCTTCCATTTAATAACTGCCTCCTTTTTTTAATTAGATTTCTACTTTAAATACTTTAAAAAAATTATATATGAAACTACTTCTAAGTTCATCACTAAAATAAAACACGGCTAATGCGTAGACTAATATGGTCATAATTACAAAAGCTATAGCATCTTTTTTTTTCTTTTGCTTTACTAGTGGTATAAAATCACTAATTGAGAAAGCAGCATAAATCACATAATAAATAAGGCTCATCATATTACTTCTCCTCCGTATATAAACCAGTAATGTCATAAGTTCTTTGTATATTTGATTCAACTTCGACTGTTATTTTTGCATTCATAAGTTGTTCATTCCACTTGTCTTCTATTTTTCTATATTTATAAGGATGACTTTGTTTAAAAACATCTTTAATATTTAAAAAATCTGCATTAAACTCCCTAATCTTTGTAATTAAATCTTCAATTCTTGCTTTTATTTGTTGAGATTGTTTTTTTTCTAGATCTTTTATAAATTTATCATCTATTTTATAGTCTTTTGCATAAATATCCTCAATATTATCTCTAAACATAGTATTTATAGAAATTTCACTAATATTATCATTTTCATCAAACTTAAATTTGTACTTTGTAAGAGATAGAGTAATTCCGCAACTTACAGTTTGATTCTCTCCCAAATATATGTTTATATTTGAACCTTGTAATTTATTTGTTAATAAATTTGCAGTAAAAGACTGTTCTCTATCTAAATATCCGATTAGTTTTCCATCTTTTATTACTCCAAAACCATCATAATCAAAAAAAATATCATCTGTAATTGGAATAGCTGTTTGTTTATCAATTATAGAATTTGAAGTATCTTGTCTAGGATCTTCTTTTTGAGAATTTTTGATTTCTTCATTGTCTATTATTTTGATAGTAGGTATAAGGCCAGCCCCGCTACAACTTGAAATAATTCTTAAGGCGTCAGTTAATGTCGTCTTATATGATACTCCTTTTGCCTCATTGTTTTTTGTCATACTTTGTAATTTTTCATCTACTGGATAGGAACCTCTTGTAGCCTCATCTAAGAAATCACGAGCACTAGTTCCTTTTGTTATAAATACAAGTGCATTTTTTCTGACTTCATAATCTCTAACATTAAAATCTATACTTTCACTTATATCATTTTTAGCTAAATTTTCACCAAATAAAAAAAACTTTACATGTGAGCCACTCATATTTTTATTAGTATAAGTCTGAAAGGCTCTGACGGCATCGGAGAAAGTAGCAGCTTTAACGCTAAATATTTTATCATTTTCTTCGTTTTCTTCTATTTTATTTCCACTTTGACCTTGCCCCTGACCTTGCCCTTGGCTAGATTGCCCACCAGAAGAGCCACCTCCGGAAGATCCTCCACCACCTCCAGAAGAACTTTGATCTGTATCATTGACTTTTACGTTAGTATGTTGTACTTTGTATATACCTTCATTTATAACATCTAATCCAACTACTTTTATAAGATCTAAATCACTAAGTTCATTTTTTACAGGCATTACAGTGTTATTAAATAATATAAGAATGGCAAATATTATTATTATGGTTATTTGTCTTATTTTCTTATTCATTGTTATTCTCCTGAAATTTATTTATTTTTCTTTCGCATGTCTAACATCGGTTCTCGAAAAACAGTATCATTGGTTAAATTTTTACCATCGCTAGAAGAAAATGGCATAAAATATGGTAACCCAAAAGATTCAATTGTACATAGATAATATATAATCATAAGTAGACCCATTGATAATCCGATATAAACCTGCAATACTAGTTAAAATTACTAGTAAAAATCTACATATTCTTAGAGCATTAGAAAAATCCTGATTTGGCATAATAAACCCTGTTATACCTGTAATTGCAATTATTACAACAACAGAAGGGGACACAAATTTTGCATTTACTGCAGCTTCACCAATAATTAAACCTCCAACAATTGAAATTGTCTGGCCAATAGTTTTTGGTAACCTTGAACTAGCTTCGATCAAAATTTCAAAGGCAAGTAACATAAATGAAACTTCAACTAATGTAGGAAATGGTTCGCCTTCTTTACTATTAATAATAGATAATGCTAGTTCTGTTGGTATCATCTCTTGATGGAATACTGATATACAAATATAAAAAGATGGCAGGATTAATGTCATGAAAGTACTAAGATATCTTAGTACCCTTAGAACACTACTTACTGCATAGTTTACTGAGTAGTCTTCTGGTGCTTGAAAAAACATATTAATTACTGCTGGTAAAATATAAATTGTTGGTAATCCATCAATTACAATTATAATTTTTCCTTCTGTTATATTTGAAATTACTTTATCTGTTTTTTCAGTATAAATTAATTGAGGAAATATTGAATACTTGTTGTCGATAATTTGTTCTTCAAAATCTCCACCTGATACTAACTTATCTGTTTTTATATTTTTGATTTTTTGTGTAACTTTATCCAAAATTTGCTTATCTACCACATTATCTAAATATACTACAGCAATAGAAGTTTTTATATTATCTCCAACATCTATTTTATTAACTTTTAAGTTACTACTTTTAATTCTATTTCTTATTAGACATACATTAGATTTTATATCCTCAACAAAAGCTTCTTTTGCTCCTTTTATTATATTTTCGTTTGTTGGCTCGCTTATACTTCTTTTTTCTATTTTTCTTACATCAAATGTTATACCTTTATTATTTGAATTTGAACAAATTATTGCTATACTTCCACTTAATATATCACTTATTAAGTCGGCTACATTATTTCTGATCTCAGAAGATTTATGAGGAATTAATCCGTCTTCTATATTTTTAAAAATATCTTTGTTATCCAAATCTTTATTATTGTCTATCATATCTATTATTGGTTTTAAGATATATTCATCAATTATCTGTGTATCAACTAAAGTTTCTAAATATAAAAAATATAAACTTACGTCTTTATATTTGATTTCTTTTACTTTAAAATCATAATCACCTTCAAAAATGCTTTGGATATCTTTTATAGTTATTTTTTTATCTTTTAAAATATCCTTTTTCTCTTCATTATTATTCTCTTTTTCTTTTTTAAAAAAAAGCCAGTCTTTTAACATAAATAAACCTCTTCTTATATATAAATTTTTAGTAATATTATTTGTGAATTATAAAAATATATTCTATAAAAACAAATAATTTATGATTAATAAAATAAAAATATGTTATTTTTTTTACAAACATTATTGCATAAAATCTAATAAATGATATAATTATATTTATATTAAAAGGGAGTAGCTTTTTTTTACTAGTCAACATACACGATAATGAAAAATTTATCTGGTTAGTAAACTTTTTTAAGTAAGCAAGACTTTTAAAGGAATTATATTTTTATATATTCTTTATAGCCTTATTTTTATTTAAAATTTTGAAGGGAGTGTTATGTTTGGAAAAAAAGTGGTTTAATAAAGAGGTATCTCAAGTTGAAAAAGAGCTTGAGACTGATATCCGAGTAGGCTTATCTATAAAAGAGGTAAAAAATAGACAAGATAAATATGGATTTAATCAATTAACGGAAAAAAAGAAAAGGACTCTTATTCAAAGATTTCTTGATCAATTTAAAGATTTCATGATAATTGTCTTAATTATCGCTGCAATTATTTCTGGAGTTATTGGAACAATTGAGGGTGAAGGAATTACTGATACGATTATAATTTTATTTGTAGTTGTTGTAAATTCAATAATTGGTGTAGTACAAGAGAGTAGAGCAGAAAAATCATTGGAGGCTTTGAAAAAATTAAGTGATCATGCATCGAAAGTTATAAGAGATGGAAATTTGTCAGTTGTACAATCAAAAGATTTAGTTCCTGGGGATTTAATAATTCTTGAAACTGGGGATTATATACCAGCTGATTTAAGAATAGCAGAGGCAATAAATTTGAAATGTCAAGAGGCATCACTCACTGGTGAATCTGTTCCAGTAGATAAAATTTCAGAAAAAATAGAAAATTCAAGTATTACAATTGCTGATATGGAAAATATTGCTTTTTCATCAAGTTTAGTAACTTATGGAAGAGGAAAAGGTATAGTAATTGAAACTGGAATGAATACAGAAGTTGGAAAGATTGCAAATATAATAAATAATACTGAGGAAACGCAAACTCCACTTCAAATAAAATTAAATAAATTAGGAAAGACATTAGGTATTGTTGCTCTTATAATTTGTGTTATTATATTTATAATTGGAATTATATATGGAAAAGAGCCTACACATATGTTTATGACTGCTGTTAGCCTAGCAGTTGCAGCAATTCCAGAAGGACTTGCTGCTGTTTCTACAATTGTTCTTGCAATTGGTGTTCAAAGAATGGTAAAGAAAAATGCAATAGTAAAAAAATTACCATCTGTTGAGACTTTAGGAAGTGCAACTGTTATATGTTCCGATAAAACGGGTACCCTTACTCAAAATAAAATGACAGTTAAAAAAATATTTTGGAATAATAAATTAGTTGAATTAAGTGATATTGATGAAAAAAACATTGATGGTGAACTTGAAAAATTGATATATTCTAGTATGCTTTGCAACGATACTAAAATATCAAATGATAATACTTTGGCAGGTGACCCTACAGAAACTGCATTAATTGATATGGGGTTTAATTTAGGATTTGATACAAGTATATATGAGATTATGCCAAGAGTTGATGAAAAACCATTTGATTCAGGAAGAAAGCTAATGACAACAGTTCATAGAGTAAACGATAAATACCGTGTATACACAAAAGGTGGGGTTGATGAATTACTTGCTAAATGTTCGAGTTATACTTTAAATAACGAAATTTTAGATGATCTTTATAATTATAAAAATATTATAAAAACTCAAAATGAGCAGATGGCAGTAAATGCTTTAAGAGTACTTGCTATGGGATATAAGGAATTAGAACATGAACCGAGTAGAGAAGAAATTGAAAATATAGAATCTGATTTAATATATGTTGGAATGGTAGGAATGATAGATCCTCCAAGAGAAGAGGCAAAAGAGGCAGTTGAAAAATGTAAATCAGCAGGAATTAAAACTATAATGATTACTGGTGACCATAAAATTACTGCAATGGCAATTGCAAAAGAGTTAGGTATTTTAAATGACGAGGCAGAAGCTATTACCGGAATTGATATTGATAATATGTCAGATGATGAATTCAATAAAAATGTAAAAAATTATTCCGTTTATGCAAGAGTATCACCAGAGCATAAAGTAAGAATTGTTAATGCACTTCAATCAAATAATGAAATTGTTGCAATGACTGGTGATGGTGTTAATGATTCACCTGCACTAAAAAAATCAGATATTGGATGTGCAATGGGAATAGTGGGAACTGATGTTGCAAAAGAATCTGCTGATATCATTTTAACAGATGATAATTTCGCGACCGTTGTATCGGCAGTAGAAGAAGGAAGAAGAATATATAAAAATATTTTAAAAGTAATTCAATTTTTACTTTCAAGCAATGTTGGTGAAATAGTACTTTTATTTGTTGCAATTTTAATTACACCATTACTTGCTAGTTGGTTTGGAATAAATGATATAGGCCGTCTTGAACCATTACTACCTATACATATACTGTGGATAAATTTGGTTACAGATTCCCTTCCGGCTTTAGCACTTGCAATTGATCCGGCTGAAAAAGATATTATGAAAAAGAAATCTATCAATGCTAAGAAAGGCATATTTACTAAAGGAATGACTTGGAGAGTTATATACCAAGGAGTAATGGTTGGAATAATAACTTTAATAGCATTTATTATTGGTATATCTACACCTAATGTAGATGATGAGATGAAAATAAAAATCGGACAGACAATGGCATTTATAGTTTTAGCATTATCAGAGCTGGTACATGTGTTTAACGTAAGAGATAATAGAAAATCTATATTTAAAACAAATATATTTAATAATAAGCAGTTAATTCTTGCGATATTTGTATCTGCAATGCTTATGTTCGTGATTATTTTAGTACCTAGTTTTAGAGAAATATTTGATATAGTTGAATTACCGCTAAATGACATAGTTTCTCTTATATTACTGGTATTATCACCAATATTTATTGTTGAAATAATGAAATTATTTAAATTTAATGGAAAAGAAGATTAAAAAAATTATAAAAAATTTTAAAGACGTAACTGTAAAAGGTTATGTCTTTTTTGTGATACATATCTTTATTATTGAATATAATTAAAGGAAGGTGATATTATGTTTGAAGGTTATGATGTACCAAATACGTATCAAACTCCTAATGTGATAAATGACACAACACGCTTAGAAAAAATATGGATGTTAGAGTTAGAAAGAATAAGTAATAATATTGCTTTTTTAGGAAGAATACCTAACGGTTTAAGAAGGGAGCGATAATGAAAGAATTAATTTCTACAAGTACAACAAAATTTAAAAAAGGTCAAGAAAATAGAAATAATAACATTGAACTTGCCGCAAAAGCAATTAACAATGTACAATTATTGCCAAATGAAGAATTTTCTTTTAACAATATTGTTGGTGAAAGAACTAAGGCAAAAGGTTATAAAGAAGCAAATACTATATATAATAAAAAGATAATACAAAGTGTTGGTGGAGGAATTTGTCAAGTATCAACTACTTTAAATATGGCTGTGAAAAAGGCAAGGCTTAAAGTTACAGAAGTACATATACATTCTATTCCAATAAGTTATGCAAAAAGGGTAGATGAGGCAGCTGTATCATGGGGTGAACTTGATTATAAATTCATGAATAATACTAAAGATATTATTTTGATAGAAACTAAATATGATGATAAAAGGGCAGCTTTAACAATAAATTTATATAAAGTTTAAAAAATTAGATGATTTTTTCATCTAATTTTTTTGTAAAATAACAATATTAACATAACAATACAAAGATTAATATAATAAAATAGGTGATAATTATGGGAATTTTTATACAAACTATTATTTATCTGTTGGCAGTGCTTGGAATAATAATTACAACAATGTCTTTTTTTGAATCATATATTTATAAAAATAATTCAGAAAGTCAGTATAAATTTTATAGAAAAAATTACATGAAAAATAAACATGTGGAGATAATAATTAATATAAATGGATTTAATGAAAATGAGGAAAATGAGATAATAGATAAAATTAAAAATGGAAAATATGAAAATATTGAAGAAGTTGCAGATGAGTTTAAAATAATTAAAAGTTAGGTTTTTCATTGACTTTATTTGTCGTTTTGTGTAAAATATACATGAGGTGATAAAAAGTGTATGCACACTTTAAAGGAAAACTAGACAGAAAATTATCTGACAGAATAATACTAGATGTTAACAATGTTGGATATGAAATATATATGCCAGAGAGCGAAATTATAGAAATTAATGATTTTGAAAATATAATAAAAATATATACATATTTACAGGTAAGAGAAGATGATATGAAGTTATTTGGTTTTTTATCTGATAAGACGCTTGAGTTTTTTAAAAAGTTAATAAGTGTTAATGGAGTTGGGCCAAAGGTTGCACTTGGGATTATTTCAAAAATTGATCCAAGTGATATGTGTATTGCGATTGCAACTGAAAATATACTTACTTTAAAATCTATTCCTGGAATTGGCCCTAAAATGGCACAAAAAATAATATTGGAATTAAAAGATAAAGTATTAAAAGATGAAATATCTGATATTAAAGAAAAGCAAAGTAAAGTTATCTCAAAAAATCCTAATTTAGATGAAGCAATAACTGCATTACAGGTTTTAGGATATACTGAGAAAAGTATAAAAGAAATTATTAATAATATTGATGTAAAAAATGATAAAGTTGAAGATATAATAAGGAAAGTTCTAAAAGAAATGCAAAGAAATTAAAAGGCAAAATTTTGTAATATATTGTAATATATAGACAAATTAATTGTTTTGTGATATCATTTTTAATTAGAAATTAAAAGTATAATTTTGAAAGGAAAACAGATGATAGAATTTATAAATGTAACAAAAAATTACGATCATAGTGTTAATGCACTTGATAGTATTAATGTAAACATAGAAAAAGGTGAATTTTTATTTTTAGTTGGCCCATCTGGGTCTGGTAAATCTACATTCTTAAAATTAATGATAAAGGAAGAAGAACTGACTTCTGGAAAAATAATACTGGATGGTAAAGATTTAACTAAGATGAAAGCAAAAGAAATACCATTTTTAAGAAGAAAAATTGGATTTGTATTCCAAGATTTTAGATTGCTATATGATAGAACAGTGCAAGAAAATATAGAATTTGCACTAAGAGTAATAGAGGCTTCTGAAAAAGAAATAAAATCTCAATTAAAGAATGTTTTAGAGATGGTTGGATTATCTGGAAAAGAAAAATACTTTCCAAATCAACTATCAGGTGGAGAACAACAAAGAATAGCACTAGCACGTGCTCTTGCAACAAGACCACCAATAATTATAGCAGATGAACCTACAGGAAACTTAGATCCTTCAACCGCAGATGATATTTTTAAAACGCTACTTGAAATTAATTCAAGAGGAACTACTATTTTAGTTGTTACCCATGCAAGAGATATTGTAAATAAACTAAATAAAAGAGTAATAGCTCTAGATCATGGAAAAGTAGTAAAAGATGATCAAAAAGGGGGGTATTAAAATGACTACAAATACTTACCTTATAAAAGAAGGATACGAAAATTTAAGAAAGCATGGTTCAAAGACATTATCTACTATATTAATTATTTGTGCAACAATGCTTGTAATTGGTATATTTATTGTTTTATTTCAAAATGTTAATAAAAACGTTGAAACGATGAGAGTTGAACAGGGATTACAAGCTTTTATAGATGATACTGCAACAAGTGATGAAATAGAATATATGAAAGATGAAATAAAAAATATATCTGGGGTTAAAACAGTAGATTATCTATCAAAGGAACAAGCATATGAAGATGCAAAAAAGGTCTTTGAGGGTCAGGAATATTTTATAGAAGGACTTGAAAATGTAAAAATTTTTCCAGCCTCATTTGTAGTAAAATTTTCAAATATTGAACAAAGTCAAAATGTTAAAGCAGCAGTTGAAAAAGTAGATGGAATATATAAAGTTAAATATAACGAAGGTACTATACAAGCAGTTGTTTCAATTTCAAAGATAGCAAACATTTTCTTGTTAGGTGTTGGAGCAATTCTTTTAATAGTTAGTATATTTATTATTTCAAATACTATAAAATTAGCTGTATATTCAAATAAACGTGAAATTTTTATAATGAGATACATAGGTGCTACAAATAGATTTATAAGGACACCTTTTATAGTTGAAGGTGCTATAATGGGTATTGTGTCTGCAATAATATCATTTATTTTAATATCACTTGGATATGTTGTAGTTTATGCGAGATTACCTCAAATTCAGTCTACACTTGGTGTATTTGGATTTATTCCATATTCAAGTTTATGGTATCAAGTACTTTTAGTATATATAGGATTAGGACTATTTATAGGAATATTAGGAAGTTCTATTTCAATAAGGAAATATTTAAAAGTATAGGAGGAAACAAATGAAAAATAGAAAGTATATTAAGATATTATCGTTATGTTTATTAATAACTTTAGTATTCGGCCAAGTTTTTGCAGCTAATGTTCAAAAGTATCAAGATGAGTTAGAGGCAATTAAAGAGCAAGAAAAACAAAATGCTAGCAAATTGTCGGGTGTTGAAAAAGAGATTGCTCAAGATATGTATGAGATGATAGACTTAGATAGTAAGATGATGAAGTATAGTAATGAACTTGCAGAGTTACAAGGTAAGGTTGATAATGTTAATGCAAAATTGAAAGAGCAAGAAGATGCACTGCAAAATGCTTCTCAAGGCTACAATTCAGCAGAAGATATGTATTTGACTAGACTCAGAGCTATTTATGAAAATGGAATACCCAGTATAATTGATATATTATTTGCTTCAAAAGGAATAACAGATTTCTTTTCTAGAATGAATGTATATACAAGCATACTTGAATATGATAAATCATTAGTTGGAAATATGCAGAGCCAAAAAGAATATGTTGATTATATAAAAAAAGATATTGAAGTTCAAAAATTACAACTAGAACAATTAAAATATGATACTCAAAAGTCTACACAGGCACTAGAAGATACAATAACTGCTAAAAATAAAAAGATAGCAGATTTACAATCTTCAAAATCTGATTTGCAAGAAAAAGCTAAAATATTAGAACAACAAAGAGATGCTGCAAATAAAAAAGTTGAAGAAGAGTTAGAGAAAGCATATAGAGAATCTTTAGCAAATTCAAATAATCCAGTATTTACTGGAGGAGACTTTGCATGGCCAGTTAATGGGTATTATACTATAACTACAAGATATAATGCTATATATGATCCTTTTTCATCAGGTAAAAATTATGTTCATTATGGAGCTGATGTTGCTGGATCTGGAATATCTGGGAAACCAATACTTGCAATTGAAGCAGGTACGGTCACAGTACCAGCATTTATGTCAAGTGGATATGGAAATTATGTTATTATAGCACATGGAAAAAGTCAAAAAGACGGTAATGTGTATACTTCGCTATATGGTCATATGAGTTCAATTGCAGTTACAACTGGACAACATGTAGAAAGAGGTCAAGTAATTGGGTATGTGGGTAGTACAGGATGGTCTACTGGACCACATTTACATTTTCAAATGACACGAAATGGTGCAACTTTTGATCCATTATCATTGTATCCAGCAGTTAAATTTAATTATGTATAAAGCTTATTAAAAGTTTGTGAAAAAAAGATAAAATTTTGTTAAAAGTATTGACATATTTTATCTTTTATTGCATAATAGAGTTGAGTGATAGTATTATCATAGGGGGTTAATAGTATGAGCGCAGCAATAATAAATAAGTTTATGGATATGATGGGTATTAATAATCATGATGATGACGGGTACGATGAAACAGAACAATATGAAGCAGAAGTTAATGATGCTGAAGAAAGTTATGAATTACCAACTTCAAAAGCTAGAAGAAGTTTTAGTGATATAGAGGCAAGTAATCCTTACTCTTCTAAGAATAATATGCAAACTAAGGTTATTCCAATGAATACAGCAGTTTCTTCTTCAAAAATGGTAATTACACAACCTACTTGTTATGATGATGTTCAAGAAATTGGTGAATATTTAAAAGAAAAGAAATCAATAATAATAAATCTTGAAAACGTTGGTAAAGAAGATGCTAGAAGAATTCTTGATTTTTTAAGCGGAGCTGCTTTTATGATAGAAGGATCAATACAAAAAGTATCTAATTTGATTTATCTTATGGCACCAAGAAATGTAGAAATACAAAACGATGTTGAAAGAAATCAATATAAACAACAAAAATCATCATTTTCATGGCTTAAATAATGAAAAACAAAAGCAGACTTAAGCTAAAGTCTGCCTTTTTTGTAATATATAAAAAGGGGGAGATTTATATATGATTACACCAATAGATATTGAAAACAAAGTATTTAAAAAAGCTAAAATGAAGGGATACGATATTAATGATGTAGAAGACTTTTTAGAAGCATTGTTAATTGATTATGAAACTTTATATAAAGATAATGCAGAATTAAGAGATAGAATTTCAACAATGCAAGAATCTGTTTCTTATTATAAATCTATTGAAGAAGGAATTAATAAAACAATAGAAAATGCTCAAGCTACTGCTGAAAATATAAAAGAAGTTGCTTTAAGGGAGGCTGAATCTATAAGAAAGGAAGCTGAATTAGAAGCAAGAAGAAATGTAGATAACTTAAAACAAGAAATAATTAGACTAGAGGCAGATGTAGAAGAAAAGAAAAAACAAATGCAAATATATAAAATTAGAGTTAGTTCTATGCTCGAAGCACAACTTAAGATTTTAAATGAAGAAGAAGGGTTTTAAAAATCATTTAATAAAACAAGCTTTACTAAATATTATATTTAGTAAAGTTTTAATTTTATGTAATATTTGTACTAATAATATCAATTATTATATTTTTTTACTCATATAGTTGCAACTATATGTTAATTATGATAAAATAATTTTGCTAAATTTGAAAGATAGGAGAATTTTAAATGTTTGATAAACTAGAAGAATTATTAAAAAAATATAACGAACTTACTGAAAAGATATCTGATCCAGAAATTATTTCTGATCAAGATACTTGGAGAAAATATATGAAAGAACAATCTGCTATGAAAGATGTTGCAGATAAGTATGCTGAATATAAAAATGTAAAAAAGATGATGGAAGATGCAAAAGAATTAATGTCTGATAAAGATATGAAAGAAATTGCAGAAGAAGAATATTATGAGTGTAGACAAAAACTTCAAGATATGGAAGAAGAACTAAAAATATTATTACTTCCAAAAGATGTAAATGATGATAACAACGTAATAATTGAAATTCGTGGTGGCGCAGGTGGCGAAGAAGCTGCTCTATTTGCATATAACTTATATAGAATGTATACAATGTATGCTGAATTGAAAAGATGGCAAGTCGAAATACTTGATATGAATGAAACAGGAATTGGTGGAATAAAAGAAGTATCATTTATGCTAAAAGGTAAAGGTGCTTACAGCAGATTAAAATTTGAAAGTGGAGTTCATAGAGTTCAACGTGTACCTGAAACTGAAGCAAGTGGAAGAATTCATACTTCAACGGTTACAGTAGCAGTGCTACCTGAAGTTGAAGATGTAGAAATAGAAATAAATCAAAATGATCTAAGAGTGGACACATATAGAGCAAGTGGTGCAGGTGGGCAACACGTAAATAAAACATCTTCTGCAATAAGAATAACTCATTTACCAACTGGAATTGTTGTTGCATGTCAAACTGAACGTTCACAGATACAAAATAGAGACACAGCAATGAAAATGCTACGTTCAAAACTATATGAGAAAATGCAAACAGAAAAAGATAATGAACTTGCTCAAACTAGGAGATTACAAGTAGGTAGTGGAGATAGAAGTGAAAAAATAAGAACATACAACTATCCGCAAAGTAGAGTTACTGATCATAGAATAAATGTTACTATTTATCAATTAGAGAGCTTTTTAAATGGAAATATAGATGAAATGATTGATGCTTTAATAGCTGCAGATAGGGCTGATAGATTAAAAGAAGGAAATTTATAAAAAAATTATAAAAAATATTGCAAAATTTTATAATTATGTGATAAAATTAAAAATGAGTTAAGTGTGATACAAAAGAAAAAGGTAGGTGGGAATATGAAAAATCATGATAAGACAATTACTTTATCAATGGTTGTTGCATTTTTTACTGATATAATTTGCATGCTTATTGTATGGTTAAATGTCAATGAGTTTATAGGACTTAATGCAAGTGCACAAAATGCAGTAACAATTTTAGGAATTTTGGCTTTCTTCTATTTAGTGCTAGTTTTAATAATGATCGTTTTTAAAATAGCGAAAAATGGAAAAGCACAACTTGATGATAATGAAAAAGAATTGAATAGACAGACTTATAATAAGATGTTTGCATTTAGTATTATGGGAATTTGCGTTATATTAATGTCATTTTACATTATGCTAGATAATTTAGTATTGATTTTTTAATATTAATTAAAAGATGTGGCTAAATCCACATCTTTTTTATGTTTATATAAGTTTAAAACTAATTTTTAAAATAGACATTTTAATGTTGACATTATATTTTTTTTATGTTATAATGTTGTAAATGTTTTTTCTTATTAGATATTACTATGTAAACTATAATACAAAGGATGGTTGAAATAGTTGATAAAATTAAATTTCAAATTGTTAAAAATTAGATATTGAAAAATCAAATTAGTTATTATGTAAACTAATTTGGCTTTTTGTCGTCTTTTTTAAATTATAAATTTTGGGGGTATAAAAATGGTTCATGAAGTAAAAAATGGAAAGGCAACTAGAATGAGCTTTTCAAAAATCAAAGAAGTTATTGATATGCCGGATCTAATCAATATTCAAAAACAATCATATGAATGGTTTTTGAAATCAGGTCTTAAAGATGTCTTGTCAGATTCTTCTCCAATCAGCGATTTTTCAGGTAATTTATTATTAGAATTTGTTGATTATAGACTAGAGGAGGAGACAAAATATAGTATTGAGGAAGCAAAAGAAAGAAATACAAGTTATTCTTCAAGACTACAACTTCAAGTTCGTCTTATAAATAGAGAAACTGGTGAAATAAAAGAACAAGAAATTTTCTTTGGTGACCTTCCAGTAATGACTGAAAATGGAACATTTTTAGTAAATGGAGCTGAAAGAGTTGTAATATCTCAGTTAGTTCGCTCACCTGGCGTATATTACACATCAGAAAGAGATAAAACTGGTAAGTTCTTATATGCTGCTACTGTTATGCCAAATCGTGGAACATGGCTTGAATATGAGACAGATTCTAATGATATGGTATATGCAAGAGTTGATAGAACAAGAAAAGTATCTATTACAACTTTAATTAGAGCACTTGGAATTGAAACTGATGCTCAAATAACTGAGCTTTTTGAAGATGATATAATAACTGAAGTTGCTCATAAAGATACAGTTAAAACTCAAGATGATTCTTTACTTGAAATTTACAAAAAAATAAGACCTGGTGAACCACTTCATGTTGATGCTGCTAAATCACTGCTTTTTGGATTATTATTTGAACCAAGAAGATATGATTTATCTAGAGTAGGTAGATATAAATATAACAAAAAATTGAGCATTGCAAATAGAATCATAGGTGAAATTGCAGCAGAAGATGTAATAAATATACAAACAGGTGAAATACTTATAAGTGCTGGTGAAAAAATTTCAAAAGAAAAAGCTTTTGAAATTAAACAATCTGGTATAAATGTAGTATATATTACAAGAGATAATAAAAAGATAAAAATAATTGGAAACAATACTGTAGATATATCAAAATATTTAGGTATTGAAATAGATAAAGATGTAATAAAAGAAGAAGTACATCTACCAGCTTTAATTGAATTAATTGATAAATTAGGTGATGTGCCAGAAGATAAATTAAAGAAACAAATTAAATTAAATAGAGAAAAATTAGTTGTAAAATCTGCAACAATGGATGATATAATAGCGTCAATTAACTATTTTGTTAATTTTAGATTTGGTTTAGGTGAAATTGATGATATAGATCATTTAGGTAATAGACGTGTAAGATGTGTTGGAGAATTATTGCAAAATCAATTTAGGGTTGGCCTTGCAAGATTAGAAAGAGTTGTTCGTGAAAGAATGGCCACTCAAGACCTTGATGTTGCTACACCTCAAACATTAATTAATATAAAACCAATAGTTGGAGCACTAAGAGAATTCTTTGGAAGTTCACAATTATCACAATTCATGGATCAAATCAATCCTTTAGCAGAACTTACTCATAAAAGAAGAATATCTGCACTTGGACCTGGTGGTTTAACACGTGAAAGAGCTGGATTTGAAGTACGTGACGTACATCATACTCACTATGGAAGACTTTGTCCAATAGAATCTCCGGAAGGACCAAACATTGGTCTTATATCTTCACTTTCAACTTTTGCAATAATAAACAGATATGGATTTATTGAAACACCATACAGGGTTGTAGACAAAGAAACCGGGATAGTAACAGATGATGTTGTGTATTTAACAGCAGATGAAGAAGATAAATATATAGTTGCGCAAGCAAATGAACCACTTGATGAAGAAAGCAAATTCTTACGTAAAAGGGTTAAAATAAGACATCAAGATGAAATCATAGAAATTGATAGAGAACGTGTTGACTTAATGGATGTATCTCCAAAACAACTTGTATCAGTTGCAACAGCTATGATACCTTTCCTTGAAAATGATGATGCGAAACGTGCTCTAATGGGTGCGAACATGCAACGTCAAGCAGTACCTCTTATAAGAACTGATAGCCCTATTGTGGGAACAGGTATAGAATATAAGGCTGCTATTGATTCAGGAATAGTAATAACAGCTAAAGAGGATGGTGTTGTATCATATGTTAGTGCTGATAAGATAATTATAGATACAAA
Organism: Bacillota bacterium; assembly: GCA_023410645.1. Classification (GTDB taxonomy): domain Bacteria; phylum Bacillota; class Clostridia; order TANB77; family CAG-465; genus CAG-465. The sequence goes on from JAEYPQ010000018.1 coordinate 19,144, forward strand.
ATCAGGAAAAAATGAATATCACTTAATAAAATATCAAAGATCAAACCAAGGTACTTGTATAAATCAAAAACCTATAGTTGTAAAAGGTGAAAAAATTAAAAAAGGTGATGTTATTGCTGATGGTCCTTCAACTGATAACGGTGAACTTGCACTTGGTAAAAATATCCTAGTTGGATTTATGAACTGGGAAGGTTATAACTTTGAAGATGCAATTCTTATCTCAGAAGACTTAGTTAAAGACGATACTTTAACAACGATACATATACATGATTATGACTGTGAAGCAAGAGACACAAAACTTGGACCAGAAGAAATTACTAGAGAAGTACCTAATGTTGGTGATGATGCACTTAAAGATCTAGATGAAAATGGAATAATAAGAATAGGTGCTGAAGTAAGACCTGGAGACATACTTGTTGGTAAAGTTACGCCAAAGGGCGAAACAGAACTTACTGCAGAAGAAAAATTACTTCGTGCTATATTTGGTGAAAAAGCAAGAGAAGTTAGAGATACTTCACTTAGAGTTCCTCATGGTGAGTCTGGAACAATTGTTGATGTAAAAATATTTACAAGAGAAAATTGTGATGAACTTGCAACAGGAGTACACAAAATAGTAAGAATATATATAGCTCAAAAAAGAAAGATCGCTGTTGGTGATAAAATGGCTGGACGTCATGGTAACAAAGGTGTAATTTCACGTATATTACCGAGAGAAGATATGCCATATTTACCTGATGGTACACCTTTACAAATAGTTTTAAACCCACTAGGTATTCCTTCACGTATGAATGTTGGACAGATATTAGAAGTACACTTAGGCTATGTTGCTAAAACTCTTGGATGGAAAATTGCAACACCGGTTTTTGATGGTGCAAAAGAATCTGAAATAAAAGAATTATTTGAAAAACAAGGATTAAATCCTACTGGTAAATTCCCTGTAAGAGATGGAAGAACCGGAGAATTATTTGATAACGAAGTAACAGTTGGTTACATGTATATGCTTAAACTATATCATATGGTTGAAGATAAAATACATGCTCGTTCTATTGGACCATACTCTCTTGTTACACAACAACCTCTTGGCGGTAAAGCTCAATTTGGTGGGCAAAGATTTGGTGAAATGGAAGTTTGGGCTCTTGAGGCTTATGGTGCATCTTATACATTACAAGAAATACTTACAGTAAAATCAGATGATGTTACTGGAAGACTTAAGACTTATGAATCAATAGTAAAGGGTGAAAGCATACCAAAACCAGGCATACCAGAATCATTTAGAGTTCTTACAAAAGAACTTCAAAGCTTAGGATTAGATTTAAAAATGTATAAAGAAGACGAACAGTTAGAACTTAAAGAATCTATGGATGATGATACAGATGGAGTAGATCCAAATGGTGTAGATGCTGTAATTCCTGATAGTGAAGAAGTAGTTACTGACACTGATTTTGAAGGGATGAGCTTTGAAAATGAAGATGGCGAAATAAGTAATGATGATGAGTTACTTGACGAAGATTTAGACTTAGATGATTTAATAACAGATGAAGAGTAAGGTATAAGGAGGAAATATAAATGCAAGATTTAGAAAATTTTGATAGACTTAGTATAGGTCTTGCTTCACCAGAAAAGATTAGAGAATGGTCTAAAGGTGAAGTAAAAAAACCAGAAACTATCAATTATAGAACACTTAAACCAGAAAGAGATGGCTTGTTTTGCGAAAAAATCTTTGGACCTACAAAAGACTGGGAATGTTATTGTGGAAAATATAAAAAGGTAAGATATAAAGGAATAATTTGCGACAGATGTGGAGTAGAAGTTACAAAGAAAAAAGTAAGACGTGAAAGATTAGGACATGTAGAACTTGCATGTCCAGTATCTCACATTTGGTTTTTCAAAGGTGTTCCAGGAAGAATGGGATTAATACTTGATATTTCTCCTAAAGCTTTAGAAAAGGTTATATACTTTGCTTCTTATGTTGTACTTGATCCAAAAGAAACAGGATTAAAAGTATGCGATGTTCTAAATGAAAAAGAATATAGGGAAGCAATAGAAAAATATGGATCAAATAGTTTACGAGTTGGCATGGGAGCAGAAGCGATCAGAGAACTTCTACAAAAAGTAGATCTTTTAAAACTTCAAAAAGATTTGAAAAAAGAGTTAGACAGAGTAACAGGGGCTAAAAGATTAAAAATCATAAAAAGGTTAGAGACTATTGATGCATTTATTACATCAGGAAATAAACCTGAATGGATGATTCTTGAAGTGTTACCTGTAATACCTCCAGAATTAAGACCTATGGTCCAACTTGATGGTGGTAGATTTGCTACATCTGATTTAAACGATTTATATAGAAGAGTTATAAACAGAAATAACAGATTAAAAAGACTATTAGAACTTGAAGCTCCAGATATCATTGTAAGAAATGAAAAAAGAATGTTACAAGAAGCCGTTGATGCATTAATAGATAATGGTAGAAGAGGTAGACCTATTACTGGTGCTGGCGGTAGAGCTTTAAAATCTCTATCGGATATGTTAAAAGGAAAACAAGGAAGATTTAGACAAAATCTACTTGGAAAAAGAGTTGACTATTCTGGACGTTCAGTTATCGTTGTTGGACCTAGTTTAAAAATACATCAATGTGGTTTACCAAGAGAAATGGCACTTGAACTTTTCAAACCATTCGTAATGAAAGAACTTGTAAAAAGAGGAATGGCATTTAATATAAAAAATGCTAAAAGAATGGTTGAACGTTCAGCTGTTGAAGTTTGGGATGTTCTAGAAGAAATAATAAAAGATAGACCAGTTATGTTAAATCGTGCTCCTACATTACATAGACTTGGTATTCAAGCGTTTGAACCAGTATTAGTTGAAGGTAGAGCAATAAAATTACATCCACTTGTTTGTACAGCATTTAATGCTGACTTCGATGGTGACCAAATGGCAGTACACGTGCCTTTATCACCAGAAGCTGTTGCTGAAGCCAAATTACTTATGCTTGCATCAAATAATTTACTTAAATTACAAGATGGTAAACCAGTAACTGTACCTTCACAAGATATGATTTTAGGTTCATATTATCTAACTTTTGAAAATACAGATGAGCAAGGTGTAGGAAAAATATTTTCAAACATTGATGAAGCTTTAATGGCATATGATGAAAAAGTAATTGGAATGCATGCCCCTATTAAAGTTAGAGTCACAAAAGAAATTAATGGAGAGAAAAAATCAGCAATTATTGATGCTACTGCAGGTAGATTAATTTTTAATAGTTATATACCTCAAGATATGGGATTTGTGGATAGAAGTAAAGAAGAAAACTTATTAAAATTAGAAATTAATTTTGAAGTTAGAAAAAAAGAGCTTGGAAAGATTATTGATAAATGTATTGCTAAACATGGTATATCTACAACTGCTGTGGTATTAGATGATATAAAAGAATATGGCTATAAATATTCTACACAAGCTGCTGTAACGGTTTCAGTATCAGATATTGAAATACCAGAATCTAAACCTGAAATACTTGCACGTGCAGAAGAAGAAGCTGAAAAAGTTCTTAAGAATTTTAAACGTGGTTTGATATCAAATGATGAAAGATACAACCAAATTATAAAAATATGGTCAAAAGCAACTGATGAAATACAGGCGGCTATAATGAGTAATCCAGATAAATTAAATCCAATTCAAATGATGGCTCATACTGGTGCTAGAGGTAATCCTACACAGATCAGACAGCTATCTGGTATGCGTGGACTTATGGCTAATACAATGGGTCAAACAATTGAACTTCCTATTAAATCTTGCTTTAAAGAAGGACTAGACGTTCTTGAATTTTTCATAGCATCACATGGTGCTAGAAAAGGTCTTGCAGATACTGCGCTTAGAACTGCCGACTCTGGTTACCTAACAAGAAGACTTGTTGATGTTAACCAAGATGTTATTGTTATGGAAGATGACTGCGGAACTGAAAGAGGATTTGAAGTTTCTGCTATTTTGGAAAGTGGAGAACCAATAGAAAAATTATTTGAAAGAATTGAAGGCAGATATCTTGCTCAAGACATTTTAAATGAGGGTGGAGATATAAGATATGCTAAAAATACATATATCACTGATGATATTGCTGATGATATAATAAGCATAGGGCTTAAGACTGTTAAAATTAGATCTGCACTTACTTGTGAATCTACAAGAGGTGTTTGTGCTAAATGTTATGGTAAGAACCTTGCAACTGGAGAACCAATAACTCCTGGTGAAGCTATTGGTATCATAGCTGCACAATCTATTGGTGAACCAGGTACACAGCTTACAATGAGAACTATTCACTCTGGTGGTGTTGCTGGTAGTGATATAACTCAAGGTCTTCCTAGGGTTGAAGAATTATTTGAAGCAAGAAAACCAAAGGGTGTTGCTATGGTAACTGAAATAGATGGTACAGTTACAATTGGTGAACATGGAAATAACAAGGAAATTATAGTAACAGGCGATGATAAACATGTTGAAAGATATATCATACCTTATGGATTAAGAATTGCTGTTGCAAATGGTGATAAGATTAAAGCTGGAGATAGAATTACAGTTGGTTCTTTAGATCCACATGATATAATAAGAATCAAAGGTGATGTTGAAGTTCAAAACTATCTAATTGAAGAAGTACAAAAAGTTTATAGAACTCAAGGTGTTCAAATTAATGATAAACATATTGAAATCGTTGCACGTCAAATGACAAGAAAAATATTCGTAGAAGATGCTGGAAACACAGAATTAATTTCTGGTTCAACAGTTGATATGGTAGAATTTATTGCCGAAAATAAACGTGTAACTGAACTTGGATTAAAACCAGCAAAAGGTAGAAAAACTTTACTTGGAATAACAAAAATAGCATTACTTACAGATTCATTCTTATCTGCAGCATCTTTCCAAGAAACTGCGAGAGTATTAACTGATGCGGCTGTAAGAGGAAAAGTAGATAAATTACAAGGGTTAAAAGAAAATGTTATAATTGGACGTTTAATTCCTGCTGGAACTGGTGTAATAAATTATGATGAAATTGAAGTAGATACTCAAGAATCTTTACATCACAAAGATGGCAATTTTGTAGAAGAAGTTGAAGAATAAATAATATTAAAACGGAAGTGAATGATTGACTTCCGTTTTTTTGTTCATTTTTTGTATTAATGAATTATATTGGAAAAAACTTGATAATGTGTGAATCGAGTGATAAAATATATTTGTGCTATTTTAACACAAATGTTAATTAAGGAGATCTCATATGAATAAAAAATCAAAAATAATAACTGCAATAAGTACTGTATTGTTAATAATCTTTTTTATAATTGCAATATATTTATCAAGAAGAAATAATATTGAAAGAAATTTAGATATAAAATCAAATACGTATTTTTATGATAAAGATGGTGATGAGATATTATCTGTTGATTTCGGAGATACAGAATTTTTTAAAAATATAAACTCTTATTACATTCAAGCCACGGTTGATAATATACTAAAAGATATGATGAATAAAGAAAGTATTTCAGTAGATGAGGCAGAACAAGAGCTTGCTACGGGTGGATATAGAATTTATACAAATCAAGATAGTAAAATACAAACAGAATTAGATAAAATATATAATGATAACAATAATTTTATAGAGAATTCTGACTCAGCAAGTATAGTTTTAGATAACAAGACAAATGAAGTTCGAGGCGTTGTTGGCGGGAGAAACACTAAGAATGAAAGTATATATTTAAATTCTGAGAATTATGTTGATCCATTTGCATTAATGGAAACAAATAGAGCAATAAATTCGAAATTTCAGCCAGGTACTGCATTAACTTTAATTTCAGTTTATGCGTATGGATTTGAGAATGGAATAATAAATAAGGATAGTATATATAAAGATGAACCACTAGAAATGAGCGATTGGAAGCCAAAAAACTATTATAGAGAGTTTAGAGGTGATATTACAATAGAAGATGCAATTAAGATAATGTCAAATTTGGTAGCTATTAGAGTTGAAAAAGATATAGGATTAGAGAATTCATATAAATTTTTACAAGATGTTGGAATAAGTTCATTAGATGAAAAAGATATTAATTTGGCTTCTATGGCACTTGGAGGGCTTACATATGGTGTTAACTTGCTAGAGTTATCAACTGCTTATAGAACAATTCTAAATGACGGAATATATAAATCTCCAATGTTTTATAATAAAATAACGGATACAAAAGGAGAGATATATTTACAAAATAATCAAGTTACTAAAACTATTGTAAAACAATCAGTATGTGATACTATTAGAAGTATAATAAAAGATAATATAAATGGTGAGGAAGTATATTTAAAATCTGATGGAACAAATCAAAATTTTGATAATTGGGCAAATGGTTCAAATAATAAATATACTATTACAACTTGGTATGGCGCAGATGATTTAAGAAGTATTAATTCAAATAAAAATGAAGCTGAATTTATATGGAAGAAAATTCTAGAAATTTTGCCTAAATAAATATTTTACACTGTTGAAAATTTATAAAATATATATTAAAATAGTCATAATAGAAAATTAAAATTTTAGAATGGGTGATTTATTGAAAAAAGTAATAAAAGTATTTATATTTTGCATAATTTTTGTTGGTTTTACATACTTCTTTTGGAAAAATCCAACGATAACAAATAAAATAGCAGTTACGATAACTGATGTTGTGGATGATTTTACATCTTCAAAGGTAAATCCATATACACGTGATTATAAAATTAATAGGCTACAAATTACAGTATCTGATTATTATTATAATAAATTAAATGATAATCAGAAGAAAATATATGATTCAATAGCTGTTTCTGTTTCAAATTTTGAAAATGAATCTAAGGTTAAAGAATATGAATATACTGACATTGATTCAACCATGAATGATGTTTCAGAAGCTATGAACGCATTTTTTAGTGATCATCCAGAAGTATTTTATTTAAATACACAATATAAAGTATCAACTGTTGAAAATTTTTCAGGTACTAAGTTAATAGTATATTTAGATTATCTTGTAAAAGATAAAAATGAACTTGAACAAAAAATATCAGAGATTGAAAGTGCAATGAATAATATATTAAATAAAATAGATAATAATTCTAATGATTTTGATAAAGAATTGAAGATACATGACATTTTAGGTGAACTTACAACTTATTATAGATATACAGATGTTAATTCAATACCTTTTGAGTGTCATACCATATATGGTACATTAATATCAAATACTGCCGTTTGTGATGGATTTACAAAAGTTATGCAGATATTATTAGATAAAGTTAACATAGATAGTATAATTGTTACTGGATATTTACAAGATCAACCACATGCCTGGAATCTAGTAAAGATTAATGGCGAATGGTATCATTTGGATTTGACTTCAGATAAATCTATAAATGGAAAAAACGACTCCGAAAAAATTATCATTCACTCTTACTTTAACCTGACAACTGATAATATAAAAAATACCCATACAATAACTTATGAAGATAAAATATTTAGTGCAAACAGTACAAATTATAATTATTATGTATATACTAATAAGAGTATTGGAAATAATGATAATTTTGAGAATAAATTTAAAAATATTTTAGATAATTCAAATAATTCTAATATAGTTGAATTTTATGCACCAAAAGTTTTAGATGTTGCAGGTAAAATAGGAAAAGTATTACAAAATGGTAAATATACAGAATATACATCAAGTAATGGAAATAGTTTCAAATATTATAATGTTTTAGGCACATATATTTTGCTTAAACAAAAATAAATCAATAAACAATATTTAAAAATTTTATTATATTAAGTCAACTAAGATAAATTTATGTAAAATAGTTTATTTTGATTGACTTTTTCTGCATTTTTTAGTATAATATTTGTTGTATCTATGTAAGCTATATGGATATAATATAAAGGAAGGATGGTGAATTTAAGTGCCTACATTTAGCCAATTAGTTAGAAAAGGTAGAGAAGATAAAGTTACTAAATCTAAGTCTCCTGCATTACAAAGAGGTTACAACTCTAGAAAGAAGACTGCTACTAACCAATCTTCACCACAAAAAAGAGGTGTTTGTACAGTTGTAAAAACACAAACTCCTAAAAAGCCTAACTCTGCTTTACGTAAAGTAGCCAGAGTAAAACTTACTAACACAATGGAAGTAACAGCATACATTCCAGGAATAGGTCATAACCTACAAGAACATAGTGTTGTTTTAATCAGAGGTGGAAGAGTAAAAGATCTACCAGGTGTACGTTACCACATAGTAAGAGGTGTGCTTGATACAGCAGGTGTTGCTAATAGAGCTCAAGCAAAATCAAAATATGGTGCTAAAAGAGCAAAGAAAAAATAATAAAGGTTTAGGTGCTTAAATTTATTTAATATAGCACTTACAAAAATAATATAGTTTTTGAGTACCTTTTGAATTTTTTTAAATTCAAAATTAAAATAAGGAGGGAAGAAAAGTGGCAAGAAAAGGACATATCACAAAAAGAGAAATAATGCCAGATCCAATTTATAACTCTAAAGTTATAACAAAACTTATAAATAAAGTTATGTGGGATGGTAAGAAAGTAACTGCTCAAAAAATCGTATATGGAGCATTTGATATTGTAAAGGAAAAAACTGGAAGAGAAGCAATGGATGCATTTCAACAAGCATTATCAAACATCACACCTATGCTTGAAGTAAAAGCAAGACGTGTTGGTGGAGCAACATATCAAGTTCCTATGGAAATTAGAGATGATAGAAAACAATCACTAGCTATTAGATGGTTAGTTGAATATTCTAGAAAAAGAAATGAACATAGTATGGAACAAAAATTAGCTGGTGAAATTATGGATGCTATAAATGGTCAAGGTCAAGCATTCAAGAAGAAAGAAGATACACATAAAATGGCAGAAGCTAACAGAGCATTTGCCCATTACAGATGGTAAAATTAAAATGGAAAGGAGGCTATTAATTTTATGGCAGGAAGAGAATATCCTCTTGAGAGGACTAGAAATATCGGTATAATGGCGCACATTGATGCTGGTAAAACTACTACTACTGAAAGAATCTTGTTTTATACAGGTAAAACACATAAAATAGGGGAAGTTCACGATGGTGGAGCAACAATGGACTGGATGGCTCAAGAACAAGAAAGAGGTATAACAATTACTTCAGCTGCAACAACATGTTTCTGGAATAATAATAGAATAAATATTATTGATACGCCAGGACACGTTGACTTTACAATTGAAGTTGAAAGATCTCTTAGAGTTCTAGATGGATCAGTAACAGTACTTTGTGCTAAAGGTGGTGTTCAACCACAATCTGAAACTGTTTGGAGACAAGCAAATAAATATAAAGTACCAAGAATGGTATATGTAAACAAAATGGATATTACAGGAGCTGATTTCTATAATTGTGTAAAACAATTAAGAGAAAGATTACAAGCAAATGCAGTTCCAATAGCATTACCAATTGGAAAAGAGGATGTATTTAAAGGAATTATTGATTTAGTTAATATGAATGCATGTATTCATTATGATGATCTTGGAAAAGATGTTAGACGTGAAGAAATACCTGCAGATATGAGAGAAGAAGCTGAAAAATACAGATTAGAACTTATTGAACATGTTGCAGAACAAGATGATGAGTTAATGGAAAAATATCTTGGCGGTGAAGAATTCACTGTTGAAGAAATAAAAGCAGGAATTAGAAAATCAACAATTGCAGGAACAATGGTTCCAGTAACTTGTGGAAGTTCATATAAGAATAAAGGAGTTCAAGAATTACTTGATAATATAGTTGACTACTTACCTTCTCCAATAGATGTACCTCACATTAGAGGTGTACTTGAAAATGGAGAAGAAGCTGAAAGAAAATCTTCAGATGAAGAACCTTTCGCTGCTCTTGCATTTAAAATAATGACTGATCCGTATGTTGGAAAATTAACTTTCTTTAGAGTTTATTCTGGAACATTGGAAAGTGGTTCATATGTATTAAATGCAAATAAAGGTAAAAAGGAAAGAATTGGAAGACTTATTCAAATGCATGCTAATTCAAGACAAGATATTGATAAAGTATATGCTGGAGATATTGCATGTGCAGTTGGACTTAAAGATGTTGTTACAGGTGATACAATTTGTGATGAAGATCATGAAATTATACTTGAATCAATTGAATTCCCAGATCCAGTTATTGATATTGCTATTGAACCAAAATCAAAAGCAGATCAAGAAAAAATGGGAATTGCTTTACAAAAACTTGCTGAAGAAGATCCTTCATTTAGAACTTATACAGATCAAGAAACTGGTCAAACTATCATAGCTGGTATGGGTGAATTACACCTTGATATCATAGTAGATAGAATGAAAAGAGAATTTAAAGTTGAAGCTAATGTTGGTAAACCACAAGTAGCTTATAAAGAAACTGTTAGAAAACCAGTTAGAGTTGAAGGTAAGTTTATAAGACAATCTGGTGGTAAAGGTCAATACGGTCATGTATGGCTAGAAATTGAACCTAATGAACCAGGAAAAGGATATCAATTTGAATCTAAAATCGTTGGTGGTGTTGTTCCTAAGGAATACATAAAACCAACTGATGAAGGTGTTCAAGATGCAATGAAAGCTGGTATACTTGCGGGCTACCCAGTAGTAGATGTTAAAGTAGCACTTGTTGATGGTTCATATCATGATGTTGACTCATCAGAAATGGCTTTCCATGTTGCAGGTTCTATGGCATTTAAAGAAGGTTGTCGTCAAGGTGGAGCAGTTTTACTTGAACCTATAATGAAAGTTGAAATAACAGTTCCAGAAGAATATATGGGAGATGTTATAGGTGATGTAAACTCAAGACGTGGAAGAATGGAAGGTATGGATACAGTACTTGGTGTTGTAACAATACGTTCATTTATACCACTTTCTGAAATGTTTGGTTATGCAACAGATTTAAGGTCTAAAACACAAGGTAGAGGAGTATACTCTATGGAGCCTTCTCATTATGAAGAAGTTCCAAAATCAGTTTTAGAAACAATAGTTGCAACTAGAGCAAAGAAGTAATATTTAAATTTTAATATTTGTATTACAAAAAAGTTAAAAAATTATACTTTAAGGGATTGCAAAATCCTTTAAAGTATAGTAAAATATAAATCAAAGTGATGCAATTTTGCATTAGAAAATTTAAGGAGGAATTAAAATGGCAAAAGCTAAGTTTGAAAGAAACAAACCACACGCTAATATTGGTACTATAGGTCACGTTGACCATGGTAAAACAACTCTTACAGCTGCTATAACTAAATACTGTAGTTTATCAGGTAGAGCTGAATTTAAAGCATACGATCAAATTGACGGTGCTCCAGAAGAAAGAGCAAGAGGTATCACAATCTCTACAGCTCACGTAGAATATGAAACAAATAATAGACACTATGCACACGTTGACTGCCCAGGACACGCTGACTATGTTAAAAATATGATCACAGGTGCTGCACAAATGGATGGTGCTATCCTTGTTGTTTCTGCTGCTGATGGTCCTATGCCACAAACTAGAGAACATATATTACTTGCTAACCAAGTTGGTGTTAAGTATATCGTTGTTTTCATGAATAAATGTGACATGGTTGATGATCCAGAATTATTAGAATTAGTTGAAATGGATATCAGAGATTTATTAAATAAATATGATTTCCCAGGAGACACTACTCCAATAATACATGGTTCAGCTTTAAAAGTTTTAGAATCAACTTCAACAGATACTGAAGCTCCAGAATATGCTTGTATTAAGGAATTATTAGAAGCTGTTGATACATTTATACCAACTCCAGAAAGAGATGTTGATAAACCTTTCTTAATGCCAGTTGAAGATGTATTTACTATAACAGGTAGAGGTACAGTTGCTACAGGTAGAATTGAAAGAGGAGAACTAAAAGTTGGAGAAGAAGTTGAAATTGTTGGTCTTTCTGAAGAAAGAAAGAAAACAGTTGTAACTGGTATAGAAATGTTCAGAAAAGAACTTGCTTCTGCAGTTGCTGGTGATAATGCTGGTGTACTTCTAAGAGGTGTTCAAAGAAGTGAAATTGAAAGAGGTCAAGTTATCTCTAAACCAGGATCTATTCATCCACATACTGAATTTGAAGCAGAAGTATATATCCTAACTAAAGAAGAAGGTGGAAGACATACTCCATTTTTCCAAGGATATAGACCACAATTCTATTTCAGAACTACAGACGTTACAGGAGTTATTGAATTACCAAAAGAAAAAGAAATGGTAATGCCTGGTGATAACGTAACAATGAAAATAAAACTTATCACTCCAATCGCTATAGAAAAAGGATTAAAATTTGCTATACGTGAAGGTGGTAGAACAGTAGGAGCTGGATCAGTTTCTAACGTTATACAATAATTATATAAAATATGATTATGAAAAAGATGGAGATTAATCTCCATCTTTTTTTATTCTTTCACTAAACTTGAGCCTTTATTTTTTCTTATGAAAAATAAGAAAAATGGTTCAAGGAATGGTAAGAATATAGTAAGTAATAATGCGGCTATTGCAAAATTTGGTATTTGTTTTTGATATATTTTGTAAAGTATTGCAAAATAGAAAAAAACAAATAAAATAGAGCATATTAATTTTGTAGATGGAAGGAACATTGTTATAAATAATATTGGTAATAAAAATTCGGGATGATCGATATCTATTCCAAAGAGTTTTGTCTTTCCAATTATCTTTCCTTTAGTATATAAGCAAGCATATGGGATAAAAGCTAAAAATGCATATTCATCTCTATTTTTCTTTGCCATTGTATATAGTCCAACAGATTTTAGAAGCCAAAGCACTATTGTTACAATAGATACAGCAAATAAACACAACATTATTGCACTTGTTAAAGCAAATATGTCCACTTTATAAATATTTAAAAATTCAAGACCTTTTCTTAAACCTGTTTCAACTAGACTTTGTAAATTAAAATTTGTTATTTCCATAATTTACTCCTTTCATAATTTAATTATTTTTTATTATTATGTGAATATTAAATATAATAAATACACAAATTAACAAATGTGAAAAATAATTAAAAAAAATAAAAAATTTAGTAATACTATTGACAATGTTGAGTAAATATAAGATAATAGATGTGAATTAAATGTTTTAGGAGGTGCAAAACATATATGGAAGCAATTTTCGAAAGAGTAAAAGATGTAATTGGTGAACAATTAGGAATAGAAGATTTAGATACAATATCAATGGAAACAACATTCATTGATGATTTAGGTGCTGATTCTTTAGATATAGTTGAATTAATTATGGCATTAGAGGAAGAGTTTGATATGGAAATACCAGAAGCTGAAGCTGAAAAGATATCTTCTGTTAGTGATGTTGTAGAATATATAGAAAAAAATCAATAAATATAAATGTATTAAATAAGGTAGATTAAATTCTACTTTATTTTTTTATACCATTAATTGTAGCTTAAATTAATTACTTTACTTGAAAAATAAATATTTTTTGTATATAATATAGGTTGAAGGATGTGAGTAAATTGACAGATAAACAAAGACTTCTGGAATTACAAGCAAAATTACAATACATATTTTGTGATATTAAACTTTTGAAATTAGCACTTACTCATAAATCTTATGCATATGAAAATGCCACAGGTAATAATAAAATGTATAATGAGAGAGTTGAATTTCTTGGTGATGCTATATTAGAGCACATAATTTCTAATTTATTATATAATCATAAACCAGAATTATCAGAGGGTGATATGACAAAAAAAAGAGCTGCAATTGTTTGTGAGGCGTCACTTAGTCAAGCCATGAAAAGAATAAAAGGACAAGAATATATATATCTTGGAAAATGCGAAAAAACTACCAATGGCAAGATGAAAGATGCGATAATCGCTGATGCTTTTGAGGCAATACTTGGTGCGATATATTTAGATGGTGGTTATGAAGTAGCAGAGACAATTTGTCTTCAATTATTGGATAAAGAAATTAATACTGTTTTATCAGGAGGTTCTTTAAATATAGATTATAAAACAAGACTACAAGAAAAATTACAGGAACATGGAAATGTTAAAATAGAGTATATTACAACAAATGAATATGGGCCAGAGCATGATAAGACATTTGAAGTTGATCTTATTTTCAACGGAGCAAAGATAGGTGAAGGTGTTGGAAAAAGCAAAAAGCAGGCAGAACAAAAAGCAGCAGAAAATGCACTTAAAAAAAGTAAATAGTTTTGAAATAAAATTAGATTTAAGTGATGTATTAAGAAATATTACTAAGGAGAGTCAATATACTATACCAATTTTTATACCACACTTAGGTTGTAGAAATGAATGTGTATTTTGTAATCAAAGAAAAATTAGTGGAAGTATTAAGCAAGAACCTGTGGATAATGTGGAAAATATAATAGAAAAGCATCTTAAATATTTTAGAAATATAAAAGACAAAAAAATAGAAATAGCATTCTTTGGAGGCAGCTTCACTGGTATAAATATAAAGAGGCAAGTAGAATATTTAGAGGCTGCAAATAAATATATAAAAAGTGGAAAAGTAGATTCTATAAGAATTTCAACAAGACCAGATTATATTTCAGTAAATATTTTAAAATTAATGAAAAAATATAATGTTAAAACAATAGAACTTGGTGTTCAGTCTCTTGATAATAATGTATTAATAGCGTCTAAAAGAGGACATTTGAAAAAAGATGTAATACGCGCATCTAAACTTATTAAATTATTTGGTATTAATCTAGGACATCAGATAATGTTAGGGTTACCTGAAAGTACAGCTAATATTGAATTATATACTATTGATGAAGTAATTAAATTAAAGCCAACACAACTTAGAATATATCCAGTGTATGTTATTGAACCAAGTGAATTGTATGATATGTATTTAGATGGAAGATATAATCCACTAACTCTTGATGAAGCAATAAATAGAACATATAGCATAGTAAAAAAATGTCAAGAGACAAATATTAAAATTATTCGTATTGGGTTACAAAGTACAGAAATTATTACCTCAAAAAATGATTCAATAGTAGGTCCAGTATGTGATAATTTTGGTGAATATGTAATTGCAAAAATTGTGAAAGAGAAAGTAGAAGAGGAAATAGGAAAAATAACTTTAGGTAATAATGATAATGAGTGGAATGATATAAATATACTTACAGAGAAAAAATATGCATCTTTTATCATTGGGCCTAAAAAAGTGAACAAATTATATTTCAAAGATAAATATAATGTTAATTTAAAAATAAGATATATAGACTAGTATATATGGGAGAATTTATGAAAAGAGTAGTGTTTGTTTCAAGTTCAGGTGGCCATCTAACTGAAATATTAAAATTAAAAGATTTATTTAGTGAATATGATTATTTATTAGTTACTGAGAAAACAAAATTGACATTGGAGCTAAGTAATCAATATAAGATGGAATTTTTGGAATATGGTCCAAATAAAAATTTATTTAAATATGTTTTGATTATATTATATAATATATTACTATGTTTAAAGATATTAATAAAATTTAAACCTGAAACTATAGTAACAACTGGTGCACAAATAGGTGGAATAATGTGTCTAATAGGAAAAATATTTAGATGTAAAGTAATATATATAGAATCTTTGGCTAAAACAAGAACTTTGTCAAGGACAGGGGAGTTTGTATATAAATTTGCAGATAAATTTTATGTACAGTGGGAAAGTTTAACAGATGTATATGATAGAGCTTTTTATTTAGGGAGGCTAATGTAAATGATATTTGTAACAGTAGGAACACAAAAACAATCTTTTAGACGTTTATTTGTTTTATTAGAAAATTCAGAAGAATTAAAACAAGATACAATAATCGCTCAGGCAGGTAATACGAAGTTTAATAGTTCTAAAATGAATATTTATACTTTTATGGAGTATAGCACTTTAAAGAAATATATGCTCGAGTCCGAATTAGTAATTTGTCATGGTGGAGTTGGTAGTATATTTGATGCATTACTTGATAACAAAAAAGTACTTGCTGTACCAAGACTAAAAAAATATGATGAGCATATTGATGACCATCAACTTGAGGTTTGTTTAGAACTAGAAAGACTTGGATATATAAAAGTTTATGATGAGAGTAGACCTTTTGATCTTGTTATAAAGGAATTAAGGAATACTGAACTAAAAAAGTATGAAACTGATAACAGTTTTTTAGATATTTTAAGAAAAGAAATATAATGAAATTTATTTTATATAGATAATTTACATTTTTTTACAGATAATATAACTAAAAGGAAGTTGATGTTATATTATGGAACAAAAAGATAAAAATGAAACAGTAAATAAATCTAATAAAATAAATAGGTTCAAAATTTCAAATTTTATAATTGATGTAGTCTTCCTAATACTTGGATCTTATTTTATAAGTTTAGGAATAAATATGTTTTTACTACCTCACAAGTTCACAACTGGTGGAGCAAGTGGTATTGCAACAATTCTATATTACGTAGCAAATTTTCCTATGGGTATTAGTGTATTATTAATAAATTTACCGTTGTTTTTAATATCTTTGTTAAAGCTTGGTAGAGAATTCAGTATTAAGACGATATTTTCAACTGTATTACTTTCGTTATTTCTAGACAATTTAAAATATGATGGATTTATAGCTAAATTTCCACTTGATCCGTTTCCTGCATGTATATTTGGTGGTTTAGTTGTTGGACTTGGACTTTCTCTGGTATTTAAGACAGGAGCAAGTACCGGAGGCTCTGATCTGTTAGCGCAGATAATATATAGACTTACATCAGTACAAAGTCTAAGTCAAATTTTACTTGTTATTGAAATAGTTATAATTTCTTCTACAATAATAGTTTTTAAAGATATAAATGTTGGTCTTTATTCAATAATGGCTATGTATATTTCTACTAAAGTTATAGATGTTATTTTCGAAGGAATATATTATACAAAGGTTGCTACAATTATAACTCAAAATCCTGATGAAATCATTGATGGGATATTAAATGATTTAAGAAGAGGTGCTACTATAACAGAGAGTAAAGGAGCACATACTAAAAATCAAAATACAACTATTACTTGCATAATAACAAGACCACAAATAGCAAAATTGAAAAGCATTATTAGGCAGTACGATGAAAGTGCAATTGTATATATATCTACTGCAAATGAAGTAATTGGAAGAGGATTTAAAAGCATGAATTAGGGAGGAAAAAATGGAAAGAATATTAAGATTAGAAAAAATATCAAAAAATATAAGAAAAGATATTGTAGAAATGATATATAAAGCTAAATCAGGTCATCCTGGTGGAAGTCTATCATGTACAGATATACTTGTTTGTCTTTACCATGATATAATGAATTTGGATGTAGATAAAAATAATCAAAGAATAGATAAATTCATCCTTTCAAAGGGTCATGCTTCTGCTGCATATTATGCCATACTTGCAAGTAAAGGATTTATACCACATGAAGATTTAATTACTTTTAGAAGGTATGATAGTTACTTAGAAGGTCACCCAAGTAATAAGATTCCAGGAGTTGATACTTCAAGTGGTTCACTTGGACAAGGATTATCAATTGCAAATGGAATGGCACTGTCTAAGAAGACTTTTAATGAAGAAGGTAAAGTATACTGTTTAGTTGGTGATGGAGAATTAGAAGAAGGACAAATTTGGGAAGCTTTAATGAGTGCTAATAAATATAATTTAAATAATTTGGTTTTAATAGTAGATAATAATGGTTTGCAAATTGATGGCTCTGTTGAAACCGTTAAATCATTGCAAAATTTAGAAGAAAAGATTAGTTCGTTTGGCTTTGCTGTTCAAAGCATTGATGGTCATGATTATAGTCAAATATTAGATGCTTTAGAAAATATAAATAAATCTAAAGTACCAAACTGTATAATTGCAAAAACCATAAAAGGAAAAGGTGTTTCATTTATGGAAAATAAAGTTGAATGGCATGGGAAGAGTTTAACTGATGATGAATATGAAATTGCAATGAAAGAATTAAATTAATTTTTGGAGGTAATATATGAAATCTACAAGAAAAGCCTATGGTGAATTTTTGGTTGAATTTGGAAATAAGATTGATAATTTAGTTGTATTTGATGCCGATTTAGCCAAAGCAACTTGTACGGGAGATTTTGCAAAGGCATATCCGAATAGACATTTTGATATGGGAATATCAGAACAAGATATGGTTGGAACTGCTTGTGGCATGGCAATGACAGGAAAGACTGTATTTGCTTCTACTTTTGCAATGTTTATGGCAGGTAGAGCATATGAGCAAGTTAGAAATACTGCTGGTTATTCACATGTAAATGTAAATTTATGTGCTACTCATGCAGGACTTGCTGTTGGGGAAGATGGACCTACCCATCAATGTATAGAGGATATTGCACTTATGAATGTTATACCAGGTATGAAAGTTTTCTGTCCTGCTGATGATGTGAGTACAAAAAAAATATTGGAAAAATGTTTAGGATATGATGGTCCAAAATATATACGACTTGGAAGAAGTGAAGTGCCTGATATATATAGTAATATAGATGAATTTAATATTGGATCAAGTAACACTTTTGGAAAAGGAAATGATGGAACAATTTTCGCTATTGGGAATACAGTAAGTATAGCCTTAGATGCCAAAAGCTTTTTAGAAACAAAGAATATACAAGTAAGAGTAGTAGATTTATATAGTATAAAACCAGTAGATAAAGAGGCTATTATTAGAAGTGCAAAAGAAACTAATAAATTAGTATCAATTGAAGATCATAGTATTATTGGTGGAATAGGAAGTATAGTCTCTAATGTCCTTTGTGAAGAGTATCCTAAAAAATTAACAAAGTTAGGTGTTAATGATAAGTTTGGAAAATCTGGTAATGTAAATAAGATATACGAACTTTATGGAATAACAAAAGAAAGTATTATTAAAGAGTTTATTTAGGAGATGTTTTTATGGAACCATTAGCATACAGAATGAAACCTACTACTTTGGAGGAATTTTATGGACAAGCAGAAATAATTGGTAAAAATAAGTTATTGTATAGATTGATAGAAACTGATAGGTTAACCTCTGCTATTTTTTGGGGTCCACCTGGGTGTGGTAAAACCTCTCTTGCAAGAATAATTGCAAACACTACTAAACATAAATTTGAAACTATAAATGCAACAACTGCGGGTGTGGCAGATATAAAAAGGGTTGTAGATGAGGCGCAAAATATATTTTCTAATCCTACTGGAAAAGCAATATTATTTATTGATGAAATACATAGATTCAATAAATTACAACAAGATACATTGCTCCCATATGTAGAAAAAGGGATAATAATACTTATAGGTGCTACTACTGAGAATCCATATTTTTCTGTGAATAAGGCTTTATTATCTAGATCCACAGTATTTAAGTTTAGTGAATTACAAAAAGAAGATATTGAAAAAATACTAGAGCATACAATAAATGATAAGGAAAATGGACTTGGCAATTATAACTTGCATGTTAGTGAAGATGTAATAGACTTTCTTGCTTCAAACTCAAATGGGGATGTGCGTTCAGTACTTAATGCACTTGAACTTGCAGTTCTTACTACTGATATGAATGAAGAAGGAAAAATCATAATTGATAAAGATGTAATAAAAGAATGTGTTCAAGAGAAAAAAAGGATATATGACAAAAATGATGATTCTCACTATGATGTTATAAGTGCTTTTATTAAATCAATGCGAGGAAGTGATCCAGATGCAGTTTTGCATTATTTAGCAAGAATGTTAGAAAGCGGAGAAGATCCTATGTTTATTGCACGTAGAATAGTTATACAGGCATCTGAGGATGTTGGACTTGCAAATAACAATGCTTTAGTAGTTGCTGTTTCTGCTATGAATGCAGTACATCAAATTGGAATGCCAGAAGCAAGAATAATACTTTCACAAGCTGCACTTGTTGTAACACTTAGCAAGAAATCAAATACTTCATATTTAGGAATAAATAAGGCTATTGAAGATGTGAAAAATATAGATATTGGACAAGTACCTATGCATATTCGTAATGCTGCTATATCTGGTATGGAGCAGTTTGGATACGGTAATGGATACAAGTATCCACACGATTATGAAAATTCTAAAATTGATCAACAATATCTACCAGATGTTTTGATAAATAAAAAATATTTTAATCCAAAAAAGTGGGAGAGATTCTATGAGGAAAACTAAAAATCTAAAATCTGTAGATAAGAAGATTATAAATAGCAAGAATAATGATGATAAAATATCACAAGGTATAAATATTTTAAATAACTATAAAGAAAAATTATTCGAAAACAGAGAGAAAAGAATTGGGAAAACTTTAAATGAGGCAATTGAAGAATATGAATTAGAGCAAAACTCTGGTAATAATAAAGGATTAAAAAGGGTTGTATTCCTAATATTAATATCTTTCATAGTTATATTAATTTATCTTTTCTTCTACTATGGTCCAATTGTTGGAATTAGTGTTTATAGGGATGAAGGTATAACTGAAGAAAAAAGAATTGATATAGTTACAACAGATAATGACATATACAAAATGTATGACAATGAATTTCTTATATATTCTAATTCGAAGCTATCGACATATAATGGTAATGCAAAAAAGACATGGGAATATTCTTTTAGTGAGCAATTTAATCCTAATATATACGTACAAGGAAAATACATGGTAGTAGCAAATAATTCTACTGGTACGATATTTTTATTTGAAAATAAACAAGAAATTTTAGATAAAAAAATAGATGGAACAATACAAAATATATATTTAGATTCATCAGGAAATATGGCAATTGAATATTCAACAAGTGGATATAAAAAAGTAATAGGAGTATTTTCAAAAGGTGGAAAGAATTTATATAATGCTTATCTTTCAGCAGGATCGATTATAGATATAGAATTGTTAGAGAATGCAAAAAAATTACTAATTTTTCAATCTAGTACTACATCATTTAAGGTTGGTACAAAAGTTATTGTTGTAGATGGAACTAAAACTGAAAATAATACCACTGAAATTTCTAAACTTGATGATAATTATATATATGACTTGACTATTCAGGGACAAAACATTATAATAGTACTAGATAGTGGTGTGATAAAACTTAATATAGATACGGGTGAAAAAACTGATATAAAGAAATTTGATTCTGCACAGTTTATGTTTATTGGTTTATCAAGTAATTATTATTCTTCAATAGAAAAAAAGCTAGATAGTAATGACGATAATTATTTATTTCAAAATAATAGATTTGATAATACCATTATTGGAAGTGTTCAAATTGAAAATTCGCCTAAAATGATGCAAAACACTAGTTTTCTAAGTTATATTGTATATCAGAATAAATTACAAGTAATAAATAAATGGGGAATAGAAGTAAAAAATATATCAATTGATGTTCCACCAAAAGACATTGTAGTATTTGGTGATCAAAAAAGTATAGCCTTAATATATACAAATAAAGTATATATAGTTAATATTTAACATTTTATTTATAAGGGGGACGTAAAATATGATAATTGATATAATAATTTTATTATTAATTATACTAGGTGCATTTGCTGGGTATAAAAAAGGATTGGTAGGAATATTAGTAAGCTTAATAGGACTTGTTCTTGCACTTGTTCTTGGATTTATTTTGCAAGGCCCAGTTGCAAATTATTTATATAATGATACTGGAATTGGAAATAATATATCTGAGAATGTATCAAATTTCATTACTGATTCGCTTGATAAGAAATCAGAAAATTCACAAGGCAGTGATAATGAGGTAAGCTTTTATGCAGGAATATTAAAAAATATAACTAATGAAGATCAAATTGATGATGCAGCTAAAAATATAACTATGTATATCCTAAAAGGGGTAAGTTTTATTGCAATATTTTTTATAGTTTTTGTAATATGTTATATATTATCGATGATATTAAATTTAGTATTTGATTTACCATTATTAAGTAGTGTAAATAAAATTGGAGGAATTGGTGCTGGAGCATTGAAGGCATTAATTAAAATATGGATATTACTTGCAATTATATCATTTTTATCACCAATACCTATGGTTGATGGTGTAGTTCAGTATATACAAAAAACAAATTTAACTAATTATTTGTATTCTAATAATTTGATTGTGTCTTTAATTAGTTCAAATTTAAAACTATAATAGAAAAAAGGGAGAAAAATGAAAAAACAAAAAAGAAAAAAGAGTGTAATTTCAAAAATAAAGAATTTATTTGTTGCTTTGACAATATTAGGAGCATTTGCATGGATAGGACTTTTTACATTAAATTATATAATTGGTGATGAAGTTACCGTTGATTTAAATGGAATAAACATAACGTCAAAGAAAAAAGAAGAAATTAATGCACTTATTTGTGGAACAAACCAACAACTTAGTGATTCAATGATATATGTCAAATATAATGTTAAGACTGGTAAAATTGCAATGATGGCAATTCCAAGAGATACATACGTTGATAATGAATATGGTATCGGACATAAATTAAATGCAATATACAGAGGTAAAAATGCAATTCCTCTAGTAGAGCAGATTGAAGAACTTTTATCCGTTAATATAGATTATTATTTATTTTATGATAGCAAAATGTTAATTGATATGGTTGATACTTTGGGTGGAGTTGAAGTTGACGTACCAATAAGAATGAAATATGATGATCCTACTCAAGATTTACACATAGACTTAAAAAGAGGCGTACAAGTATTAAATGGCGCTCAAGCTGAACAATTTGTAAGATTTAGGAAAAATAATGATGGTACTGGATATACTATGGGGGATTTAGATAGAACAAAGGCGCAACAAGATTTTATAAAATCGTTCATAAATACAATATTAATGCCAAAGAATATAGGAAAAATTACAACTTTAATGAATATAGCTCTTGATAATACAGATACAAATGTTACAGCAAGAGAAGCATTAAAATATATAACTGATATTGGTAAGCTTGATACATCAAGTTTAAAAACATACACTGCGCCTGGAACTGCTGAATATATAGATGGTTTATCTTATTTCATATTAGATAAGGATGAAACCAGTGCATTGATTGAAAAAGAATTTAATCTTAAAGATACTGTGGTAGAAGATAATTCTAACACTGAAAATACTTCACAAGAGTAGATAATATAATAATAAAAATACCAAAGAGTTTAAGTTTTACTTATTCTCTTTGGTAAAAATTATATTACATTATTATATATTTTATTTATAATATTTTAGTCTAGAAGGATATCTCCTATTTGAATTTCCATATATTTTATTATAACTCTTATTTGCTTTTCTAGGTCTATTTTTAATTATTTTAGATAGAATTAAAAATAAAATTATAACCAACAATATTATAAGGATAATTTTAATAGTCTTATTTAATAGTACTGAATAATCTGTATAATTAGAAATACCAATACAAACTAAATTACCATTCAAATTTATATCTGAATTGTTGTCTCCTTTTGCATTAATAGAAATCTTACCTACTATATCATTATCTTTTATGTTTTCTAAATTCACATTATTTATATCTACATTATAGTTTACATTTATCTTATCACCGCTTTTAGTTAAAGCAGATAAATCTTTATCTAACCCAATTTTATATATTTTAGAATTTTTCTCATCTTTTAATTCAAATGAAAATTTGCTTTTTTCTAGTAAATTATTTTGTGTATAATTTAAAAAACTATAATCAAATAAAGTTATTGAATCTAAGAATCTTGCTTGTTTTCCTGATATATTTTGCGAACCATCAAATGTAGCTACTATTACAAGTTTTCCATCTTTTTCACCATATCCAACAAAAGTTCCACGCGCTTCCTCAGTGTAACCAGTTTTTCCACCCAAGCAATATTCATAATACATATCTTTACTTTTACTATTTAAGAGTAAATCAGTATTATTATAATATCTTGTTTCAGAAGTTTTATCTGTAGGTGCAATTTCGTAATATTTAGTTTCAACTATTTCTCTAAAAGTATCATTTTTCATTGCATATTGCATTAGTTTTGCCATGTCATATGGTGTTGTATAATGGTCATCATCGTGAAAACCATGTGCGTTTGTAAAGTTAGTACTGTTGCAACCTATTTCCCTTAGTTTCTTATTCATTAATTTTACAAATTCAGGTATATTTCCACTCACTTGCTCAGCTAGTACATTTGCAGCGTCATTGCCAGACTGCAACATTAATCCATAAAGTAAATCCTTAACACTAAGTGTTTCTCCAACTCTTAAATACATTGAAGAACTTCCAATAGGCGTTGAATATACCGCATTTTTTGAACATACAACAGTATCATCTAAATTAAGATTTTCAATTGCAAGTATAGCAGTTAAAATTTTAGTTGTGCTTGCTGGATATACTTTATCAAAAGCATCTTTTTCAAAAAGAATATTACCACTTATTGCATCTATTGCTATAACATTATTAGAATAGATTTGCGTATTATCCTCAGCCCCATATATGTAACTTATATTTAATGATATATATATCATTAATGCAAATAAAATAACTTTTGGAGTAAATTTAAAAATATTTGTTTTTATCAAATCATCACCTCAAAATCAAGTACACATACATTATACCTCAAAATCAAAAAAAAATAAAGAAAAAAATGTAATTAAAAAATAAAAGAAAGGAAGATTTAAATGGAAAATATAATAAAAATAATAATAAAATATAGAATATATTTAATATGTATTATAATAATATTACTTTCAATAATTTCTATATCTTTTCAATATATTAACAGAAAAAATACAATAAGTATAAACTCAAAAACATTTGAAAATAAGGAAGATAAAATTGCAATCTATATAACTGGGGAAATTAAAAAACCAGGTGTATATTATATGGATAAAAATTCAAGATTGGAAAATATTATTGATTTATCTGGAGGGACAACTGAAGATGCTGATATAAGTAAAATAAATTTGGCTCAAAAATTAAATGATTCAGATAAAATTATAATTCCTAAAAAAGAAGTAAAAGTAGTTGATGAAGATAATGAGGATTATATTCAAGATTATGATGAAAACAATGAAAATATAGGTCAAAAGATAAATATTAATAAAGCTGGACTTGAAGAATTAATGAATATTCCTGGAATAGGAGAAGTAACAGCAAATAAGATTATTGAATATAGAAAAAATCATTTTTTCTCTAAAATAGAAGATATAATGGAAGTACCGGGTATTGGAACATCTAAATTTAATAATCTTAAGGATAAAATATGTGTAGAGTGATTATAAAAAATATATAATCATATATATTTAATAGAGGTTATAAAAATGAGATTTTATATGTATATTGATAGAGATTTTTTAAAGAATCTTGTTTCTGTTGCTGGAAATATAGATTTTAATATTCAGTTTATAGAATTTTCCGTTGAAGATAATTGTATTAATAAAGATGAAATGTCACTAAGACCTTTTATAGAACAAGTAGGAGATAAAGCAAAAGAGATAAGAGGAAGAGAAAGAAGACAAAAAGTAAAAGACGGTGATGAGGAAAAGGATAAACATGATGATGATGATAGGGAAAAAACAACAAGAGATGGAATTGCGAACAAGCATGGAGTGGGTGTTTCTTATGAAACTAGTAAGACAACAAGTTTTTCAAGAGAAAAGAAATATATAAATATTGAGGATATAAGTGATATGAAAAATATAAACTTTTATCATAACTTAATAGAAAGCATAAGAAATACTACAAGAGATTCTGAAAATAACATCTGTGAAGAATATGGATATTTGGATAGTCTAGGATATTTAAGAAATGAAAATGAATTTGGTGATGACTGCAAAATATTTAAAGTAAATAATACATATATATGGTATGACAAATCAAAATTAGTATCTGATATAAATTTTCTTTCAAATATTTCTTCTAAAATAAATGTAGTTGGCTATACAATAAATAAAGATGAAAGAAGTGGAAATAAAATAGCAAAAGCTATTGCTATATATATAGAATAATATATTAAAAAAGACATATTCTTTTTTGTGAATATGTCTATTTTATTTCCATAATTTTATTTATTTCATCAATTCGATTATCTAATATATTTAAGAATACATCAGTAAGTTCAGAATCAAATTGTGTATTTTTCCCATTTTTCAACTCACTTATTGCATGTTCAATTGATACTTCTTCTTTATATGATCTTTTGGCAGTTATTGCATCAAAACTATCGCATATTGTAAGTAGTCTAGCCAGATAAGGTATATTTTCACCTTTTAATTTATTGGGATATCCATTTCCATCAATCCTTTCATGATGATGTAATATAATAGGAGTAACCTCATTAAATATATCTGATACAGCTAATATATTTGATCCAATTACAGGATGTAATTTTATTGTATCGAATTCATCGTCTGTAAGTTTTCCTTCCTTTAGCAATATATTATCTGGTATTCCTATTTTTCCAATATCATGGAAATGACCAGCAGTTCTTAAATTTTCTTGAACATTTTCAGGTAAATCAAGTTCTTTTGCAAAAAGTACAGCAAATTCAGATACACGAATTGAATGACCTTCTGTGTAATGGTCTTTTGCACCAACAGTATTCAGTAAGATCTTTGCAAAATCAACTAAATATTTCTCAAGTTTTAAATTCATATTTTTTATTTTATCAAGTTGTTCAATATATTTAATCCCACTTTGAATAAGTATTATCAATTGATCAAAATGAGAACTTTTTTCAAAATAAGCTTGAATATCCAAATTTTGCATAGTTTGAATTGAAGGAGCTAAATCTTTATGCATAGACATTAATATTATATAAATTTCTTTATCAAATTCTCTTACGAGTTGAACTATTCTATCACCATTTACTGGAGTCATAAGATAATTTACAATTAAAATATCATATTTTTCCGCCTTTAGAGTCTCAATTGCAGATACAGGTTCCGTATATGAAGAAACAGTATGACCATATTTATTTAAGACCATAGTAAGAATATCAGTCATATTTACATCATCATCTATTATTAAAATCTTAGCATTTGTAATTTTTCTTTCATTTTCCATTAGTATCACCTTATATAATTATAAGTATAGCAAATAAAAAATAAAAATTCAACAAAATTTAACTAAAGAATTTATTTTTTTTATAAAATTATGTTAAATATAAAGGGGATACTGTTCTAAAAACCAATTTTAAAAAAATCATAAGATTACAATTTGTCGAAATCCGCGATCGATTTTTGTTGACATCTAGCCATTTACATGTTATATTATTGCAAGTAGGAGGTGAGTATAAATATATGTCATAATTTTATTCATACTATCAATTTTATTTTCATTTAATTTTGTTTCATATTATTTTGTATCAAAAAAATCAAAATATGTTTTATCAAATAATAAGAACTTCTTTTCAAATTCTAAATTAAATATAATTAATAAATATCACGAAAATGTAGGAAGAAATTTAGATTACCTATCTTATCCATATGGTCTAACGTTGAAAAAATATATATTTATTAAATATTGTTTATCTAGCTTTTTATCTGGAATTATTTTACTAAGAGATCAAAATTATATTTTATCAATCATAATTTTTATATCAATATATTTTTTACCAAATATTTTTGTGGCAATTTATATTAAATCAGAAAATCTAAAAACCTTAAATGATATTTCTAATATTGTTAATAGTTTAATTTTATCACTATCTGCTAATGTACCATTTCATGAATCACTTAAAATAAGTATAAACTCTATTCGTTATATAAGATTTAAAGAAGAGTATAAAAAATTTGTTGATAATTATATAGTATATAACTTTGATATGATAAAAGCAGTTGAGGATTTTCAAAATAAATTTAATTCATATGAATTTAAAATGTTTTTATCTATACTAATTGATTGCGAGAAGGATGGTAATTTACTTGAAAATTTGGAAATATTCTCACAGACATTAGATATCATATATTTTAAATATCTAAAATCAAAATCAGCAAAACGTATTATATATGTTTCATTGGCAACCGTTGTATCACTAATAAATATATTATTTTTAGTAATGTATCCAATAATTGTTAGTATAACTAGCAATATGGAAAATATTTTTAAATAGAAAGGGAGTGTATAATTGCATATAAATAAAAAGAAAAAAATAATAAACAAAAGACAGGGATCAGCATTAGCAGAAACTGTACTTATAACTGCAATATCAGTTGTAATAATTGTTGCTATATTTTATCCTCAAATGACATATATATTTGAGACTTCTATTCAAAGTTTAACTGATTGGTTTATGTCTGCGCTAACAACTATAGGAGTATAAAATGAATTATAAAAAAAGATTATATATATTAATTTTAACTATTGTATCATATTTTATATTCAATCATATATACGAAAATTCTACAAAGACAGATCAATTGTCTCAAATATATATTTTAAATAAAGATATTGTAAGAGGTGAATTGATTACAAAAGACGCAGTAAAGCAAATTGAAATTTTAAACTCAGATAATAATTTAAACAGAAATATTTATATTTCAGATGAACAAATTGGAAAAGTTGTTTCAAATAATTCATATAATTTGGGACAAGCACTGCTAAAAGATATGGTCATTTTAAAAAATGAATTTATTAATATAGAAGATGATAATGAATTAATCTCAATAAGTATTAATAAGAGCGACGATAATGTATCAAATCAAATAAAAAAAGGTAATATAGTGAATATATATTATACAGGTAAGTCATCTCAAGTTATAGATTTAGTGAATAAATCAAATTTCGAAAGTGTAGTAAGTGACTTAGAAAGCGATGGATATTCAACAATAAAAATTATAAATAATACAGAAATAATAAATGTGTTTGATAAAAATGGCAATGAAATTAAAGATAATGGCAGAGGCAGTATGAATAATATAAATGAAGATATGGAGATAATAGATACAATTATGATCAAGACAACAAAAGAAATTGTAATGTTAATTAATAATCTAAAAAAATACGGTACTTTTAGTGTATCAATAAAAAGATAGTTATTAGTGGAGGTAGAATATGAATGTAGCATTTATTTATGATTTACAAGATAATAAAAATATATTATTAATCGAGAATATAAAAGAAATAA
Organism: Bacillota bacterium; assembly: GCA_023410645.1. Classification (GTDB taxonomy): domain Bacteria; phylum Bacillota; class Clostridia; order TANB77; family CAG-465; genus CAG-465. Next base: position 48,283 of record JAEYPQ010000018.1, read on the forward strand.
ATGAAGATGCTGAAGGCACTGAAAGAATTAACATTATTGAAAAGTATAATCAAAGGAATAGGATAGATGTATTTGTAATAATATCAAACGAAATACAACAAATAACTGATTATATAAAAAATATCAAAAATAAAATACATAAAATTTTAATAATTACAGAAAATCTGGATACAGAGCATATTTTAAAGTGCATAGAAATAACACCAAATATAAGTTATATGAATAATAAAATAGAGAATATATTAAATAAAATATATCTTTTAGGGAAAAAGGTTGATGAATAATAGAAGTATTAAAAAAAAAATAGTTATAATTATTATAATTGCATTTGTTAGTATGACTATAATTATAGAAATGAAAATTTTACCAAGAAAGGGCGCACTTCAAAGTCATGATATTTCCGAAACTATTATTGAAGATAAGAATATAGAATATTATATTAAGTATATAGAAAATAATAAAAGTATAATAAAAAGTATAATAAATGACCGATATATCGAAGTACACGATTATCAAATCTTAATAGGAAATAATAAAAAAGAAATAGAAAATGAATATTTTGATATTAAAATATTTACAAGTAATAATGAAGTATTCATATATATTAATAAACTTTTTAAGAATTTTGATTCTAGTAAATATACTATAAATAGTATATTTATTGATAAAAATTATTTAAATGAAATAATAGAGTTAATTAATATAATATTTAATTTAAAGCTAAATGATAATGAAAAAGAAAAAATTAGTAGTGTATGTTTTGAAAAATATATGGAAATAAGAAGTAAAATAAACCTTGATAATGTGATTAACATTCAAAAAGTAAATATTACTATATCAAAATTTAACTTTATGATTTCATTATATGATAATATGTTGTTATTAAATATTAAATTTTAAAAAGGAGGAATTTATGAAGAAAATAGTTATCTGCTTAATATTATTTATTGTTATACTATTAGAAAATAATATTTTTGCAATATCAGATGACTTCAAATTTGTAATTGATACTATAGGAATACCACAGTACAACGTATATAATGATGAAATTAATGAGCAAATATATTACACTTATAATATATTTGTATATTCAGATCCTATATCCATGTATTTAAAAACAAATACACAAAGGTTTAAAGATGTTCCAAATTATGGAAAGTGGACTAAAGAGGGAGCTGCGTATAGTGGAAGTGGTACAAGAGGAGAGTACTATGTTTTAGGGACAAGTTATAGCGGTAAAATTATTGAAAATGTATATTTTCCTGTTGATTCAGTACCCGAAACGACACCAAATAATTGGAATTTTATAGCTATTGATAATGCATATTCTTCATGGAATGATACAAATAATTACAAATATATTGAACAGTTAGAATACATGAAAAATACACAACTATTATTTGATGATATTGATTTAAAAAATAATACATCAAATTCATATAATTTAATTGAATATGGTATAACCCCAACGTCAATTGGATTAGATAAAGCTAGATTAAATACCTGTTCTACATGGAAAACTATGGGAATAGTTAGTTCTAGGAGAATAAATAACAAAGGAGAAACAAGAAATGCTATATTTGCTACTAGACCTATGGCAGCAAGTGCCAATATAGTATCTAAAATTAAAGTTGAAAATGATATTACATTAGAAAATGAAGATGATAGTATAAAAATTAATTTTGGAGCAAATGTTGTGAATTTAAATGATTATGCAGTACCAAAACATATAAAAGAAATAACTTCTATTTTGTATATAAATGGAAAGGAGTATTCAAGGGTAAGCGGCAGTAAAACTGTAGATTTGGACAAAGAAATTAATTTTACAGTTCCCAAAGAAATATATGATATACCCCAAAATCATACTCTTAATTTAAAAGTATTAAGCTATTTGTACACAGAGTTTAGTGTTGATGGCTTGATAAAAAATACTATAGAAAAAAATATTACTATAAAAATCCCAGATAAACCAGTGGTTCCAATAAATTATATAGATATAAAAATATTAAAAAAAGAAAATAATACTTTGGTTGTAAGTCCGCTAGTCCAAACTTTAATTACTAATTCTATGAATTCTAGAGGAATGGTTGAAGCAGGAAGAAATTTAGCTATAAAAATAAATTCCAATATAGCAATTAATGAACAAGATAATATAGAATTTTATATTAATAATAATATGATAAATCCAGAATTATTAATGAAAGAAGATAATAATTATATTTATAAAGTAAAGTTAGATGAAAAACTAGAAAATACGTTATGTAGCTGGAATTATCTAAGAAATGTTACAGGTGATTATTTTAAAGTAAATTTTAATGATATTGGCAAAAGAATAGAAGATCCAAATGTGATAAGAGTTAAAATTACTTATGAACAGAGTATTTATGAAACTTATATCACATTTGATAGTATAGATGAATTTTTAATTAATGTTGGATATGAATTCTCAAATGATGTAATAAATATAAATGAAATAAATAAGGAAGAAAAAATAAATGAATGGATTAAAGAGATGTAAAGGCAATATCCAATTAATATTAGTAGGAATATTTTTTATATTTACCCTTTTTATGATGTTTTCTTTATATATTCTAAACATTCAAGTTAATAAAATTGTCTATCCAATAAAACAAGATATGTTTTATATTGTTCAGAATTCACTATTATCTTTGAATGTTGATGAATTGTCATATTTTAATTATTCAATTGATAATATGGTCTTAAAAGATAATATAGAAACGCTTATTAGAAAAAATTATGATAATGTTAAAGTAAATAATATTTATTATGATGAAAGTATAAATGAGATTATGATTAGATTAGAAGTAGAAATATATCCACTTATATTTAGCAAATTATTTAAAAATAATTTAACAATAAATATTAGTGATAATATTAAACTAAAATTAATGGAGATAAAATAATAATGAAGTTACTTAAACAAAGATCGGGGAACACAGTTGTTACTATGCCTATCATATTAATAATTTCAATATTTATTTTAATAAATATTGGAGTTTATATGATAGAATTAACAAAACCGTTTTTGACATATGAGAAATTAAATACCATAGCATTAAAATATATGTTCATTATAGAAAAATACGGATATTTAACTGAGATAGAAAAAAATAATATGCTAAATGAGTTATCAAATAAAGGTATAGATATATCAAAGATTTCGCTTAAGTTTCCAAATATGATAAAAGAATATGGCGAAGTAATAGAATTTAATATAACTTATTTAGAATATATAAACTTACCAAGTTTATCAAATGGAAAATTAGATATTGATAAAAAAGAGATAAAAATCGTAGTTAATAAAAATAGTTACTCAAAGAGATAAAAAATATAATTTAACCTTGGAAAGGTTAAATTATATTTTACTAAGCTTTTGTAAGGCATTGTTTTCAATCACTAATTTGGATTTCTCTTGTATTGAAGTAATGAACATATCATAAGAGTAATATTCCTTACAAAATTCAGATAGGAATACAAAACTTTTTAAAAATTTCTTGTTTTTCATTGTTGCATTGCTAAACACCAAGAAATATTTATCATTATATTTGTAAAGGCTATTTTTACCAAAATAAACCTGCTCTTTTTTTGAAATTTTACAAAGATTTAATATATCATCAATTGAATTAAAAAGATATGCTGAGCTATTTACTTTATACATATCTATATTATTTGAACTTATTGTCTTTTTCTTTCTGGAGTTTTTGGGATTATCTTCAAATAACGAATATTTCTTTAACTCAGGAATATTATCTACTTTTGTTATTGTAACAATAAATAAATTATTATTATCAGAACTTGCTTCAATAAATAATTGTGAATCATTAAATTCAAAATCTTCACCAAGATTTGACTCTTCAATTAAATCTATAAATAGTTCTTTTGCTAAAGAAGCATTTTTTTCTATATCTTTAAGTGATATTTTTCTATTTTCTAATTCCTCAAAAGTAAGTGTTATTTTCACCTTATTTTCATTAATTTTTTCAACTTTCATAAAAGGGTACCTCCCATCTCTTCATATATTCTCTATATTAAGTATATGTATTATATAATTAAACGGTTACATTGTCAATAAATAGCAAAAAAAAACAAAAAACTAAAATGTATTGATTACTAATATTATTTGCCAAAAAAGAAATTATATAATTAATTTGATATTTTTATAATTTGCTAATTAAAAATTTATAAAAATATTGATTATAATTAACATTTATGATATAATAGCTACAGTTAATTTCCTTACTCCATATAAAATATGGGGTCAGATGTCCAAGAGGAGGTGAGTTAAGTCATGAATAATTACGAATCAGTTATAATATTATCTGCAAATGCTGCTGAAGAAACAACTTTAGCATTTGGAGAAAAAATGAAAGAATTGATATCTTCAAATGGCGAACTTACAAAAGTAGAGGAATGGGGTAGAAAAACTTTAGCTTATGAAATTAAAAAGCAAAAAGAAGGCTACTACATATTACTTACTTTTGTTGCTAAGCCAGAATTTATTTCTGAATTTGAAAGAATATTAAGATTAGATGATATTGTTTTAAAACATATGGTTATAAAATTAGATAAATAAATATAAATGTGAAATTGAGATTTCTGTTATCTCAATTCGAGGAGGAAAAAAATGAATAAATTTCAATTTATGGGGAGATTAACAAAAGATCCAGAAACAAGAGTTATACCTAATTCAAATACACAAGTAACAACTTTTTCTATTGCAGTAAATAGAAGATTTACAGATCAATCAGGAGAAAGAAAGACTGATTTCTTTAATCTAACTGCGTTTGGAAAATTAGCTGAATTTTGTGCTAAATATTACACAAAAGGACAACAAGTGCTAGTAGAAGGTAGAATTCAAAACAGAACTTGGGATGATCAAAATGGTCAAAAAAGATATGCAACTGATTTTATTGTAGAAAATGCTTATTTTGCAGATTCTAGAAGAGAAGCAGGTGCAGCTATGGATATTCCATCATCTAGTATTGATGGTGAATTCATAACAATAGATGATACAGATGATCTACCATTTTAGTGTAAATTAAACATTGAAAGGAGGATTTTACTATGGCAGATAGAAATGCTAAAAAAGGTGCAAAAAATGATAAACCTTTTAGAAGACCTAGAAAAAAAGTTTGTAATTTTTGCGTTGAAAAAGTAGATGAAATAGATTATAAAGATGTAGAAAAATTAAAAAAGTATGTTAGTGATAAGGGTAAAATATTACCTAGAAGAGTAACAGGAACTTGTGCTAAGCATCAAAGAAAAGTAACTGATGCTATACAAAGAGCAAGACATATAGCCCTTTTACCATATACTGTTCAATAAATATATGAATATATTAAAAAAGAGTGTAAAAATACACTCTTTTTTCGTTGTATTATTGATTTCTAAGATTATTTTATATATAATAGTTAAAAAGTCAGAAGGAGAAAACAATGTCAGAAATTTTAGTACAACAAATATTAAACATTTTTAGTGGAATAACAAATGTTTCTTTTGGAAAAGAAATTTTAGTTTTTTTAATCTCATGTATGCCAATATTAGAACTTAGAGGAGGAATATTAGCAGCCTCTATATTATCAATGAATCCTATTTCAAGTTTTATCATATGCTTTATAGGTAATATTTTGCCAGTACCATTTATATTACTATTTATAACACCTATTTTTAATAGGTTGAAAAATACTAAATTATTTTCAAATTTAGTACATAAAATTGAAGATAGGGCTTTAAATAAAAAGGATAAGATAGAAAAATATGAATTTTGGGGATTAATGATTTTTGTGGGGATACCGCTTCCAGGAACTGGCGTGTGGACTGGAGCACTTATTGCTTCATTACTTAATATAAATAAGAAGAAAGCATTTATAGCAATATTAATGGGATCAATAATAGCTGGTTCTATAATGATGATTCTTTCATTTGGGCTATTAAAAACAATATTATAATAAAAACAAATAAAATAGAGTAATTAAAAATCACCTTATATGATAAAAAAACATAATATATCATATGAGGTGCTTTTTATGGAAAAATTTAAAGTTGGAGATATAGTTGCAAGAAAATCATATAATTTCGATATACTTTTTAAAATCACCGGAATAACTGGAAATATAGTTGATCTTGTGGGACTTACTGTAAGAATTATTGCAGATGCACCTGATTATGATTTAAAACACATGTCAGAGACTGAAGTCGAAAAAATGGTTACTAATATTGAAAGATCTAGAATGTTAAGAGCTAATAGATGTTATAGCAACATGAGTAAAAAATTTAATACAATGAGAGATCAAATAAGCATTAATGAGGTACCAAACTCATATCAAAAAGATAGTGTTTTGAGAAGACCTGGTATAATATTGCATATAGATGGCGATGCAGAATATGCTAAAAAATGTAAAGATAGTTATAGAAAAATGGGACTTACTGCCTATGCATATAATATACCAGAACAAGATCAATATAAACAAGTATATAGCTTACTTCAAAAAATAAGGCCTAACATATTAATTTTAACTGGTCATGATGCCTTTATGAGAAAAAGAAATGATATATATAATATAGACAATTATAAAAACTCAAAACATTATATACAAGCTGTTCTTGAGGCAAGGAGGTATGAACATAATCTTGATAATTTAGTAATTTTCGCTGGCGCCTGTCAAAGCTATTATGAGGCTATAATTTCGGCTGGTGCGAATTTTGCAAGTGCTCCCAAAAGGGTTTTAATAGATATGATGGATCCACTAATTGTAGCAGAAACAATTGCATACACGCCAGTGGATGATTTTGTACCTATTGCAAATATAATATCAAATACAAGAGAAGGGATTAAAGGAATAGGTGGTCTTCAAACAAGGGGACAATTTAGAACTGGAATGCCAGGATTATAATATCTAATAAAAATAAATTAATAGTAAATTGAAATTCACCCAAAACACTATATAAAGTAAATATTTAATGTTTTGGGTATTGTTTTTATGGATAAATTTAAAAATCAAGTAATGAAATATTTTAAAATCATTTATTTTGTGGAGTTAATTTAAAATTGTATTCAATAAGACTATTATATGGATATAAAATTTGTAATTGTATATAATAATCTTCATTTATATTTAAATTTTCTAAATTAATTTGTATTTTATCATTATTAACATTAGTTTCAACATTTTTTGAAATTATAGTTTCACCTTGTTCATTAAATAATGTCAAATTAATATTTGATATTTCTTTTTTATATTTATTATTTAATTTGCTAATATCAATAAATATAGTATTACTACTCTTTAATGAATCATTATCATTTAAAAAGTTTCTAATGCGTGAGAATTCTGCTTCAGGAGATTGTAAAGATGTACTTATTTGTCCAATACTCTCATTTTCAGTTGGATATTGCCAAATTATAACCCTACGTTTTGCATAACCAATTACATTATTAGAAGAAATGATTTCTAATTTATTTGGAAATATTACGTATTCATTATTAGTCTTATTATATATAAATAAAAAAGAAATAATTATTATTGATAATATTATAATTATGATAAATAAAATCACAATTGATTTATTTTTCATACTTTTTTCACCTCCAATATTAAAGATGTAATGAACTTATAAGGTTATTATATACTATAAATATTAAAAATTCAATACTTATTTGTAATATTAATTAAAAATAATGTGGTATTAATATACATATTGTAGTAATATTAGTTGTTTTGTCGAAAAAAATAATATTAATTCTAATATTGTCGAATACGTAATATTTAAAAAAATATAATTGAATAATATGTAATTTGATATTATAATATCAATTAGCAAATTTTATTGGTAACTATTAATTAATATTTAAATGGAGGCTTTGCAAAATGAAAAAGGTTAGAAAATCAATTCACGAAGTTATTCTTTCAGCTTTAATTCTTTTTATTATTATGTCATTTGCATCTATTGATGCAAATGCCTATACTCTTTTTACCGGTAAAGGTATTGGAAATCGGCCATTAACGTTTTATGTATATGAAAGCACACCAAGCATGTATATAACAGCATTAAAAGCTGGTATTTCAACATGGAATAATGCTGGATATGGTACCATGTTTACTTATGGAGGAACAACAGGTTATGTTCCACCAGTAAACACACCAAATGGTCAAAACGGAGTAAGAACCATTGCTTTGGGTGTACTAGCAGACTACGCCGTTACAACTGATTATTATAATACCGCTACAGGAATTATACAAGAAGCAGATATAAGTGTAAATAGTTCACATCAATATTTCGTATCTTTAGCTGGCACAGGTGCAGACTTAGTAAGTGTTTTTACACATGAATTAGGGCATGCATTAGGACTTGGAGAGGAAAAATATAATACTGAAGCCACTATGTATGAAGGTATGCCATACAATGAAACAAAAAAACGTACTTTAGATTCTGACGATTTAGCAGGGTTAGATGTTTTGTATTAGTGAGGTGTACAATATGAGTAGAAAAAAAAAAATAATATCTTTATTTCTCGTGTTACTATTAATTATTGTTATTTGTAAATTTGAATCAATAAATTCTTTAAGCAAAGAATTAGATGGTATTACAATAAAAAATTCAATAGCAATGCGTAAGTATTCTCAAGAAGATATTATAAATGCCTCAACATATATTGTAGAGGCTACTGTAGTAAAAAATTTTAAGAGTACAGTGGAAGATATATATTTTCCTGTTACCAATGAAATTTGCAAATCAATAGTAACCGACACTAAAGTAAAAGTTGATAACGTTATAAAAGGAAATATATTAGAAGACAATATAATTATAAGAAGTAATATTGGAAAAGTTAAATCTACTATTTTGATTTCAGATGAAGAAGCTACATATCAAAAGAATGAAAAAGTACTACTTTTTCTAAATGATGATGGGCTCTCAAATACATATCGTTTAGTGAAATTTATTTATGGAAAATATGTATATTCATATGATGATGAATATTTTAATGATTACTCTGGATATACTGTAAAAATTTCTGATCTAATTTCAAATTAAAGTAAGTAAAGGACTAAAAATATAAGTTGTCTTTATTGTTTATGAAAACCCCCAGATTATCTGGGGGTTATTTGTGTTTCATAGATGGCAGACAATAAAACTTTTTTGATAAATAATAATTGTGAATTGAAGAAAAAATGTATATATCTAGAATGGACATTTATATGAATAATATAAAGAATTTAACTCATACATATATTAATAGAGATATACCTCAAATATAGAACATAAAATGGTATGAGGTTTCTTGACGGAAAAGGGCATAATTATATTTGTTAAATCAATTAAAGGAATATAAATTAAGCAGATAAGTAGCATTAGAGATTAATAATTAGTAACTATTAAACGCAAAAATCAGTAATAAAAAGTGCAGGTATTTTGATTTCACTTTTCTAAAGTTTTTATAGTATAAAATGAAAAAACGCCAGATGGTTAGCGTAAATTTATTATGTAATAATATACTACAAAAAAACAATTTTTATATATTTTTGTTACTTTTATTTACATTTTTTTCGCATAGGTATATAATAGAAAGAAACAAAGGAGGTAGTTATGGATAATAAAAAAGGTATATCCTTAATAGTTTTAGTTATAACAATAATAGTTATAATAATTCTAGCTTCTGCTGTTATCAGTTCATTTAGTAAAAATAATCCAATTGATAGTGCAAAAGAAGCAAAAGATGTATATAATCAAACTGTAATCAAAGAACATGTTTCTTTAGATATACAAAGTATGAATTTACAATTTTCGCTAAATAATAAAGAGCCAAACATAGAAGATTATATACAAGAATCTTTAAAATATAGTACAAAAATAAATAATATAGGTAGAATCACTTATGATGGCATAGAAACAAATCTTTCTTTAAATAAAGATTTCTTGTTAGAAGAAAATCGTCATATTATAACTGGGTATTGGCAAAATTGGAATGCTGATTCACAATCTGTAAATTTAAAATTAGTTGACGTTCCAGAAGATTATGATATAGTTGCAATAGCGTTTGGAATCACAAATGATGGAAGTCCTAAAGGACAAGTTGATTTTTCTGTTGACGAATATTTAAATAGCCATCTTGGAGGTTATACAGATGATGATTTTAAAAATGATATAAAATCATTAAAAAGAAGAGGACAAAATATTATACTTTCAATAGGTGGAGCAGCAGATGTAGTGACAATAGATGATGAAAGTTCAAAAGATAATTTTGTAAATAGTGTATATAATTTAATTCAAGAATATGGATTTCAAGGAATAGATATTGATATTGAAAATGGAATATCACCTGAATATCTTTCACAGGCAATTAGAGAATTATACGATAGGGTTGGCCCTAGGTTTATTGTTACACTTACGCCACAGACGGTTGATTATAAAATGAATAGAAATAAGATAGTCAGTGGTCAATATTATGAATTGGTAAAAAAGATAAAAGACATAGTAACAATAGTAAATATACAATTATTTAATTCAGGATCACAATATGGTCAGGATACAGTAGAATATTTCCCACAAACTATAGATTTTGTCACAGGTGTTACAGCTATATTGTTAGAGAATGAATTAAGTCAAAATCAGGTTGGCATAGGATTGCATTATTTAGGAGCAGAAAAAAGAGGAGTTACTCCTCAAATAGCTGTTGAAGGATTCGACGCGCTATTAAATGGACGAGCCGCATCAGGTGGAGCATACATGCCACTTAAGCCATATAGTGGACTTGGAGGTTTTATGATATGGTCTATAAATGGAGACTATAAAAATTCAAACTCATATTTGAATGAAATGATAAATGAATTTAAAAAATAAAATAAGCAAATAAAAAAGTCTCATAAAAATGAGACTTTTTTTTATTTGCTTAATAATTTAGCAAGATTAGCTTTTTTTCTAGCAGCAGTATTCTTAGCAAGAACACCTTTTGACCATGCTTTATCAACTAAGCTAACAGCTTCTTTGTATAAATCATTTACATTATCACTATTATCTTTAACTGCACTTTCAAAAGCTTTTACAGCTTCTTTATATAATTTTTTTGTAGTTTTGTTTTGAGCAGTTTTAGTTTCAATTATTTTAACTCTTTTTTTTGCTGATTTTATGTTTGGCATAAAGCACCTCCTTAATGACACAAATTTATTATTACCAAAACATTTTAACATAAAACTTTTTAAAAATCAATAGTTTTAAATAAATATTATTAAATTACGCTTTATTCTATTATTTATAATTATACTATTAGAAGTAAAAAAATCAAATAGACTTATTTTGACAAATTTTTATTCTAAATATTGAAAAATAATTTTGATTTTAGTATAATGATGCAAGAGGAAAAGAGGTATTTAAATGTCAACAGAAAATATGAAAATAGAAATATTTAATTATACTAATGATGTAGAAAAAGTATGCGCTGCTGCAGCTAAAATGTCTACAACTGAGGGAACTTGTACAGATGTATATGATGGGATTACTGATATAGAAGAAGCAAGAAAGACTTTATCTAGAATTGTAAAACTTGGACATGTAACTGTATTAGAACATGGATACTTTAATATAATGTTTGAAAACGTTTCTTTATTTTTTGAACAATTTTTAATTGAACATAGATTGTCAGCATATACGATAAAATCTGGTAGATATGTTGATTTTAGAAAAGCTGGTTGCTATGAACCTGAATTCAGATATTATAATGATGTTCAAAGTTCTGTAAAAGAGGAAGTTAAAAATGAATATATGAATTTCGTATCAGAATCTTTTGATTTGTATAAAAAAATGGCGGATGCTGGAGTAAAAGTTGAAGACGCAAGATTTGTACTTCCTTATAGCTTAAAAACAAATATATATTGTTCTATGAATACAAGAGAATTAGTTCACCTTATATGGGCTATGCTACATGGTAGAGGAGCTAATTATCCAGAAATCGTTGAAATTGGGAATAGATTAAAAGAAGAATTAAATAATATTGCTCCAACAGCAGTAGAAAATATATTAAATATAGAAAAAGGAAAAGAAAGTAAAGAAGAAAAGTTAAATGAACTTTTAGGTGCTCCTAAATTTAATCCAGTAGAAGATAATAGCAAAAAAGAGTTAATTGAAATTATAAATATTACACCTAATCCAGAAAAAGTTATTGCTATGTCAGCGATTGTTAAGAATAAACAATATAGCTATGAAAAAATAGAAGAGATGTTAGAAGATGACAATACATTAATGGACAAGATATTAGATATTGTATTTGAAGATAAAAGGAAAAGGGAATTAGAGCAAGTTAACATTACGTTTAGAATTAATGACATACCTCTTATACTTTTAAAGCATCAGGTTAGACATAGATTACAAGATATTAATATACCATCTTTTACTGAAATTGCAAATACAAATAGATATACATACCCACCTTCGATAGTTGAAATGGGAGAAGAATATGTTAATCTTATTAAAGAATTTTATAGTAAAGCTAGTAAATTATATGAAAAATTTCAAGAAATAGGGATATATAAAGAGGATTTAACATATTTATTTTTACATGCTAAAAATGTTGATATTGTTACAACTATGAATGCAAGAACTCTATATCATATCTCTAATTTAAGAAATTGCAAAAGAGCTCAGTGGAAAATGCAAATGTATTATAAGGAATTAATAAATAAATTAAGAGAAGTTTATCCTAATATATTTAAGAGATTTGGACCCAGTTGCTTTACAAGAGGGTATTGTCCAGAGGGTAAGCTTACATGCGGGAAAATAGATTTAGTAAAAAAAGAATACACATATATTAAATCACATAATAAATAGATATAAATGTAAAAGACTTTAATCATATTAATATGATTAAAGTCTTTTTGAAATTTATTATTTTTTTAAACTATCTAAAGTTTCCTTATCTATATAATTATATAAATACATAGCATCTAAAACCATATATTGTCTTTCTTTTGCAAGTTCTGGATTTGAACTTAGTGCATAAGCACTAGGAGCATTTGGCAACCCAGCAAGTATTGTCATTTCATTTAGAGTAAGTTTATTTGGTTCCTTATTAAAATATCCTTTCGAAGCATTTACTACTCCAGTATATCCATCTCCATAATATATTACGTTTAAATATAGTCCTAAAATTTCATCTTTAGATATTTTATTTTCTAAATCAAATGAAACAAATATTTCAGCTATCTTTCTTTCAAATTTCTTTTCTTGGGAAAAATACATATTCTTTGCTAACTGTTGAGTTATAGTACTACCTCCCTCAGAAAGATTCATATCTTTTATATTTTTAAATGTTGCTCTGACAATTGAAAAAATATCTATTGCACCATGATCGTAGAATCTATGATCTTCAATTGCAATTGTGGCATTTTTTAAGTCTTGCGGTATTTGAGATATATCAATATAATTATTTTTTGATTTTATACTTTCAATTTTTGCATCTATTGACATATCATTTATCGCATCCTTATATAATTTATATCCATTATAGGTTACTACACAAATTGTGATTAGTATAATTAGAAATAGAATACCTATAAGTTTTTTTATACCTTTCATTAAAAATCCTCCCATTTTATATAATTATACATAATTATTAATAAAATATCAATTAAAATTAGATAAAAAAATATTACAGTTTTGTAATTTTAATAACATATATAATAAAAAAAGGCTATAAATTAGATTAAAGATATAGATATAAATAATAAAGAAATATTTCATGTATCAAATAATATTATTACAAAATTATTACGGTAAATCTTAGAACGCTTAAATTATTGGATTTTTTAATATAATTTTAAAAAAATACTTGCTTTTTTTACATAAATAAGTTATAATAAAGATGTTGATTTGCGTTGAAGTGAAATGTGGCTACTCTTTGAAGTAGGGAACTTTCATGGAGCATGTCTGATTTAAAATCAGGCGGCAAGTATTGATTAACGTGTATTTGCCAAGTTTTATTAAGTTGAAATTTGGTTTTTATATGTGTAAAATATGGAACACACGGGGTAGTGTAAAACTTGTTTCGCCAACAATTTATAGAAAAGGAGTGTTTTACATATGTCAAAAGAACAAACAAAAAAAATGAGAATAAGACTTAAAGCTTATGATCATGTAATGCTAGAACAAGCAGCATCAAAAATAGTTGAAGTAGCAAGAAAAACTGGTTCTGAAGTATCAGGTCCTATACCTCTACCAACTAGAAAAGAAATCATAACTATATTACGTTCTCCACACAAACATAAGGATTCAAGAGAACAATTCGAAATGAGAACACATAAAAGAGTTATCGATGTTATAGCACCAAATCAAGCAACAGTTGATGCTTTAATGGCAATAGATATGCCTGCTGGTGTGGAAATAGAAGTTAAATTATAATAAACTATGAAAACTTTTAGTAGTTAACCTATTTGATTAGGCAATGACATACCCTATACTATCAGTTTGATTCTAATAATAATTGTTAGATGTAGTTTTAATTTTAAAAGGGAGGAAAAACAAAATGGTAAAAGAAATTTACGGGAAAAAAATCGGAATGACACAAATCTTCTCTGAGAGTGGTAGTGCAATACCAGTTACTGCAATCGAAGCTAAGCCTTTAACAATTGTTTCTAAGAAAACAGTTGCAAAAGAAGGATATAATGCTATAGTAGTAAGTTTTGGAGAAATAAAAGAAAAAAATGCAAACAAACCTTTAAAAGGAATTTTTGCAAAAGCTGGAGTAGGTGTTCAAAAATATTTAAGAGAAATTAGAGTTGATAATGTTGATGAATACGAAATCGGAAGCCAAATAACAGTTGATGCTTTCACTTCAGATGATAGAGTTGATGTACAAGGTACTTCAAAAGGTAAAGGATTCCAAGGTGTTATTAAAAGACATGGTCAACATAGGGGACCAATGGGACATGGATCTATGTATCATAGAAGACCAGGATCTATGGGATCTACAAGTACTCCAGGTAGAGTATTTAAAGGTAAAAACTTACCAGGTCACATGGGACATGAGACTTCTACAATATTAAATCTAGATATTGTTAAAGTTGATTTAGATAAAAATGTAATTTTAGTAAAGGGTTCTATACCTGGTGCTAAAGGTGCAATTGTAAAAGTTAGAAAAACAGTAAAATAATCTTTAAGGGAGGAGGAAATAAGAATGCTTAAAGTAGACGTTTTAAATATGGAAGGTAAAAAAATAGGAGATGTTGAGCTTGCTGAATCTGTATTTGGAGTAGAAGTAAATGATGTTGTTGTTCATGCAGCATTAGTAAATTACTTAGCAAATCAAAGACAAGGAACTCAATCTACTAAAACAAGAGCTGAAGTACGTGGTGGTGGAAGAAAACCATGGAAACAAAAAGGTACAGGTAGAGCAAGACAAGGAAGTATAAGAGCTCCACAATGGTTTAAAGGTGGTATAGCACTTGGACCAAAACCAAGATCATATAAATATGCAATTCCTAAAAAAATGAGACAACTTGCTATAAAATCAGTATTGACTTCAAAATTACAAGAAGGTAAATTAGTAGTTGTTGATAAATTAGAATTAAATGAAATTAAAACTAAGAATATGGTAAATGTTCTTAACAACTTAAAAGTTGCAAAAGCATTATTAATGCTTAATGAAAAAAATCTAAATGTTCAAGCTTCAGCTAGAAACATTGAAAATGTAAAAACAACTTTAGTTAATACATTAAATATATTTGATTTATTAAAATATGACAGTTTAGTATTAACTAAGGAAGCAGTAGAAAAGATTGAGGAGGTGTACGCATAATGAGACATGCAGAAGACGTTATAATCAAGCCTATAATGACTGAAAAAAGTTATGCTAATATTGCAAATGGAAAATATACTTTTGAAGTAAATTTAAACTCAACAAAAGTTGAAATTAAAAATGCAGTAGAAGAACTTTTTAACGTTAAAGTATTAAAAGTTAACACTTTAAGATATGATGGTAAGAAAAAAAGAGTAGGAGTACACCAAGGATTAACAAAGGCTTGGAAAAAAGCTATTGTTGCAATTGATACAAATCCTACAGATTCAAAATATCTTGCAAAAGGTGGAAAAGAAACTAAATTAAATAGAAAATACAAAACTGAAATTCAAGAAATTAATTCAGCATTTGGAAGTAACTAGGAGGTAGTAAAAAATGGGAATAAAGTCATTTAAACCTGTTACTCCATCACTTAGAAATATGACAACATTGTCAAATGAGGAGCTTACTAAATTTTCACCAGAAAAGTCATTACTTGCACCAATAAAGAAAACTGCAGGTAGAAATGCTTCTGGTAAAATAACTGTAAGACATCATGGTGGTGGAAGCAGAAGAAAATATAGAATAATTGATTTTAAAAGGAATAAAGTAGACATGGAAGCAACTGTAATTGGTATCGAATATGATCCAAACAGAACAGCTAACATTGCTTTAATTGAATATGAAGATGGAGAAAGAGCATACATAATTGCTCCAGTAGGACTTACAGAAGGTTCTAAAGTTATATCTTCTGAAACTGCTGATATCAAACCAGGTAACTGTTTAACAATAAGTGCTATACCAGTAGGTACAATGATATTTAACATTGAACTACATAAAGGTAAAGGTGCACAACTTGTAAGAAGTGCTGGTATGTCAGCTCAACTTATGGCAAAAGAAGGAAAATATGCACATGTAAGAATGCCTTCTGGGGAAATGAGATTAATATCAGTTGAATGTAAAGCATGTATTGGTCAAGTTGGAAATTTAGATCATGAAAATGTTAAACTTGGAAAAGCAGGTAGAACAAGAAATATGGGTATAAGACCAACAGTTAGAGGTAGCGTTATGAACCCTAACGATCACCCACATGGTGGTGGTGAAGGTAGAGCTCCAGTTGGACATTCAGGACCACGTACTCCTTGGGGTAAACCAGCACTTGGATATAGAACAAGAAATAAAAATCATAGAACTGATAAATATATCGTTAAAAGAAGAAAGTAATGGAGGGATAGAATATGTCAAGATCGCTTAAAAAAGGACCTTATGTTGATCAAAGATTATTAGCTAAAGTAGAAAAATTAAATGCACAAGATAAAAAAGAAGCTTTAAAGACTTGGTCAAGAGCCTCTACTATATATCCTCAAATGATTGGTCATACAATTGCAGTACATGATGGTAGAAAACATGTTCCAGTATATGTAACTGAAGAAATGATAGGACATAAACTTGGAGAGTTTGCACCAACTAGATTATTTAGAGGACATTCAGGAGATAAAAAAAGTAAGGTAAAATAAATAAAATTATATCTTAAAAAAGGAGGAGCTTTAAAATGGAAGCAAAAGCACAATTACGTCATGCAAGAATTAGTGCAAGAAAAGTAAAAATTGTTATTGATACTGTTAGAGGCAAAAATGCTAAAGAAGCAGTAGCAATACTAAAATATACAAATAAAGCTGCAGCACCATTAGTTGAGAAATTAGTAAAATCAGCTATAGCAAATGCAGTAAATAACAACCATATGGACGAAACTAAATTATTTATTTCAGAAATATATGCTGACCAAGGTTCTACAATGAAAAGAATTAGACCAGCACCACAAGGAAGAGCACATAGAGTAAGAAAAAGAACAAGTCACATAACAGTTGTCGTAAAAGAAGCTTAAGAATGGAGGTATATTAGAAATGGGTCAAAAAGTTAATCCACATGGTCTTAGAGTAGGAATAATTAAAGATTGGTCATCAACTTGGTATGCAAATAAACAAGATTTTTCTAAGAATCTAGTTGAAGATCATAAAATCCGTACTTATTTAAAAGATTTACTTAAACCAGCAGGAATAGATAAATTAGACATTTCTAGAAAAGGAAATGCAGTAAAAGTTGATATTTACACTGCAAAGCCTGGAATGATTATAGGAAAAGGTGGAGCAGCAATAGAAGAATTAAGAGCAAAATTAAATAAAATGATAAATAAAGAAGTTTCTTTAAATATCGTTGAAATTAAAGATGTTGATTTAGCAGCTCAAATTGTTGCTGAAAGTATAGCTTCACAATTAGAAAGAAGAATATCTTTTAGAAAAGCTATGAAATCATCAATGCAAAAAACAATGAAAGCAGGAGCTTTAGGAATTAAAACAGCAGTATCAGGTCGTTTAGGTGGAGCTGAAATAGCAAGAACTGAACACTATATTGATGGTACGATTCCTCTACAAACTTTAAGAGCAGATATCGATTATGGTTTTGCTGAAGCAAAAACAACTTATGGTATTATAGGTGTTAAAGTTTGGATATATAAAGGTGAAGTTCTTCCTGCTAAAAAAGACGTAAAAGGAGGTAACTAGAAATGTTGTCACCAAAAAGAACAAAATTTAGAAAAGTACAAAAAGGTAGAATGAAAGGTAATGCAACTCGCGGTACTGAAGTAATAAATGGTGAATATGGAATTCAAGCTCAAGAAGCAGCATGGATTACAGCTAACCAAATTGAAGCAGTCAGAGTTACACTTTCAAGATATACAAAAAAAGTAGGTAAAACATGGATAAAAATATTCCCTGATAAGCCTATAACTAAAAAACCTGCTGAAACTCGTATGGGTTCTGGTAAGGGTAACCCTGAATACTTTGTTGCAGTAGTTAAACCAGGAAGAATATTATTTGAAATATCTGGATTAACTGAAGAAGTAAGTAAAGAAGCTTTAACAAAAGCAATGCACAAACTTCCTATAAAATGCAAAATTGTAAGTAGGGAACAAAACAATACTCAAGAAGGGGGAGTGAGCCAAGATGAAATCTAGTAAAATAAAAGAAT
This sequence comes from Bacillota bacterium, assembly GCA_023410645.1. GTDB lineage: Bacteria > Bacillota > Clostridia > TANB77 > CAG-465 > CAG-465. The sequence continues at coordinate 67,094 of JAEYPQ010000018.1, forward strand.
ACGAAACTATGACAGCCGAAGATTTACAAAAAGAATTAAAAGCTTTAAAAAATGAACTTTTCAAAATAAGATTTCAACATGCTTTAAACGGCCTTGACAACCCTAAGAAAATTACTTTAGTTAAGAAGAACATAGCAAGAATAAATACTGTTATAACTAAGAAAAATAATAATTAGTGGTAAAGGAGGATATGACCGTGGAAAGAAATTTGAGAAAAGTTAAAGTTGGTATAGTTGAAAGTAATAAAATGGATAAAACTATAGTAGTAAAAATTGATACTAAAGTTAAAGATCCACTTTATGGCAAGATAATAAACAGAACTTTAAAAGTAAAAGCACATGACGAAAATAACGAATGTGAAATTGGAGATAAAGTAGAAATAATGGAAACTAGACCACTAAGTAAAGATAAAAGATATAGACTAGTAAGAATTGTGGAAAAAGTTAAATAAATTTTAAAATGTATAAATTTGAAGGGAGGACTAATCCATGATACAACAACAAACACTGCTTAAAGTTGCTGATAATACAGGTGCAAAAGAATTAATGTGTATAAGAGTACTTGGTGGACACCATAGAAAATGGGGAAACATCGGTGATGTTATAGTAGCTTCTGTAAAGAAAGCTGCTCCAAGTGGTACTGCAAAAAAAGGTGACGTTGTAAAAGCAGTTATAGTAAGATCAAAAAGAGGACTAAGACGTGAAGATGGATCATATATAAGATTTGATGAGAATGCAGCAGTTATTATAAAAGACGATAATACTCCAAAAGGTAGCCGTATCTTTGGACCTGTTGCAAGAGAACTTAGAGATGGTTATATGAAAATAATATCTTTAGCACCAGAAGTTCTTTAAATTTCGGAGGTGAAAGAAAGTGATAGCAAAAATGAAATTAAGAAAAGGCGACATGGTTGTAATTAATTCTGGCTCTGAAAAAGGGAAAAAAGGTGAAATTATAGCAGTATCTAAAAAAGAAGGTAAAGTTATAGTAAAAGGAATTAATATAAGAACAAAACATGTTAAAGCAAAAAAACAAGGCCAAGAATCTGGAATAATAAAAAGAGAATGCCCTATTGACGCAAGCAAAGTAAGTTATTACTGTGACAAATGTGGAAAAGGTGTAAAACTTGGTATAAAAGTTGCAGAAGATGGAACAAAATCAAGATTCTGTAAAAAATGTAATGAAATTAAGTAAGGAGGGGAAAATAGATGAACCTTAAAGAGAGATATAAAGCTGAAGTAGTACCTGAATTAATGAAGAAATTCGGATATAAATCAGTTATGCAAGCACCAAAGCTAGAAAAAATAGTTATAAATATGGGAGTATCTGATGTAAAGGATAATTCAAAAGCTTTAGATATAGCTATGGCTGATCTAACATTAATAACTGGTCAAAAGCCTATCGTTACAAAAGCAAAAAAATCAATCGCTGCTTTTAAAGTAAGAGAAGGAATGAACCTTGGTTGTAAAGTAACATTAAGATCAGAAAAAATGTATGATTTTGCTACTAAATTATTTAATGTAGCACTTCCACGTGTAAGAGATTTCAAAGGTGTTAATCCAAAATCTTTTGATGGAAGAGGTAACTATTCAATGGGAGTTAAAGAACAATTAATTTTCCCAGAAATCGAATATGATAAAGTAGATAAAGCAAGAGGAATGGACATTATTTTTGTTACAACAGCAAAAACTGATGAAGAAGCTAAAGCATTACTTATAATGTTAGGCTTACCATTCGCTGAAAAGGGGGATAAATAATCATGGCTAAAAAATCTATGATTGCTAAACAAAAAAGAGAACCTAAATTTAGCACAAGATACTATAATAGATGTAAAATATGTGGAAGACCACATTCATACATGAGAAAATTTGGAATATGTCGTCTATGCTTTAGAGATTTAGCATATAAAGGACAAATACCAGGAGTTAAAAAGGCAAGCTGGTAAAAAGGAGGTAAATAAGCAATGATAACAACAGATCCAATTGCAGATATGTTAACAAGAATAAGAAACGCAAACACTGCTAGACATACTACTGTTGATGTTCCTTATTCTAAAACAAAAAAATCAATATCTGATATTTTAGTTTCTGAAGGTTTTGTGGAAAAAATTGACGTTATAGAAGATGGAAGTCATAAAACAATTAGAATAACATTAAAATATGATAATAAGACTAGAGTACTACAAGGATTAAAAAGAATCAGTAAACCTGGTCTTAGAATATATGCAAATGTTGAAGAATTACCAAGAGTTCTTAATGGTCTTGGAATAGCTATAATTTCTACTTCAAAAGGTATAATGACTGATAAAGAAGCAAGAAATCAAAATGTAGCTGGAGAAGTAATGGCATATATTTGGTAATATAAATTAATATATTAAATTTTAGAAAAAGGAGGAAATACTAAAATGTCAAGAATAGGTAAAAATCCTATAGTTATACCACAAGGTGTTGAAGTTAATATTGATAAAACTACTGTTACAGTAAAAGGACCAAAAGGTACATTAACTGAAACTTTCTTAGATGCAGTAACTATAAATAAAGAAGATAATAAAGTTATTGTTAGTGTAGAAAATGAAAAAAATGGAAACCTTCATGGATTAACTAGAACTTTAATAAATAATATGGTTATTGGTGTAACTGAAGGATTTAAAAAAGTATTAGAGATTAATGGTATCGGTTATAAAGCGCAAAAACAAGGTAAGAAATTAGTGTTAACTCTTGGTTACTCTCATCCAGTTGAAGTTGAAGAGCCAGAGGGAATAACTATTGATGTTCCTGCAGCAAACTCTATAATTGTTAATGGAATTGACAAACAATTAGTAGGACAAATCGCAGCAAATATCAGAGAATACAAATTACCAGAACCATATAAGGGTAAAGGTATAAAATATGCTGGTGAAAGAATAAGAAGAAAAGAAGGAAAAGCCGGCGGTAAAAAATAATCCTAAGTAATAAGGAGGGGAACTTTAAATGATAAACAAGATAAGTAGAGCAGAGTCAAGAGAAATTAGACAAAGAAGAGTAAGAGCTAAAGTTAAAGGAACAGCTCTAAGACCAAGACTTTGTGTATCTAGAAGTTTAAATAATATAACTGCACAGTTAATTGATGATGAAAAACAAGTAACTATAGTGTCAGCTTCTACTTTAGATAAAGATGTAAAAACAAAGACATCAAACATAGAAGCAGCTAAAGAAGTTGGAGCATTAATTGCAAAACGTGCAATAGAAAATAATATAAAAACAGTAGTGTTTGATAGAAATGGTTATTTATACCATGGAAAAGTTAAAGCACTAGCAGATGCAGCAAGAGAAGCTGGATTAGAATTTTAGAAGAAAAGGAGAAACCAAAAATGACTGATACAAAACAGGAATTAAAAGAAAAAGTTGTTAATGTAAGTAGAGTAGCTAAAGTTGTTAAAGGTGGTAGAACTTTTAGATTTAGCGTACTAGTTGTTGTGGGTGATGAAGCAGGACATATTGGTGTTGGTACAGGTAAATCTTCAGAAGTACCTGAAGCTATAAAAAAAGCTACTGATGAAGCTAAGAAAAACTTAGTTGAAGTATCTTTAGTTAACGGTACATTACCTCATGAATTTGAAACTAACTTTGGTGCATCTAAGGTAATACTTAAACCTGCTGAAGAAGGTACAGGCGTTATTGCTGGTGGAGCAGTAAGACCAGTATTAGAACTTGCAGGAGTTAAGAACGTAACAGCAAAAACATTAGGTTCTCGTAACAGCAGAAATGTTGTATATGCAACAGTAAAAGCTTTAAAAGCTATGAGAACACCAGATGAAGTTGCAAAACTTAGAGGTAAAACAGTAGCTGAATTATTAAAATAATTTAACGAAAAATATATTTAAGAGAGGAGGAACTTGTACATGAAAATGCATGATTTAGGTCCAGCATATGGCTCTACAACTGATAGAAAAAGATTAGGTAGAGGAATAGGAAGCGGAACTGGTAAAACAGCTGGTAAAGGACATAAAGGTCAAAAAGCAAGAACAGGTGGAAGCATTAGAAGAGGATTTGAAGGTGGACAAACACCTTTATATAGAAGAATTCCAAAACGTGGATTCACAAATCATTTTGCAACTGAATATGCAATCATTAACTTAGATGATTTAGAAAAATTTGAAAATGATACTGTTGTAAATGAGGAATTACTTCTTAATGAAGGAATAATATCTAAAAGATTAGATGGTATTAAAGTTTTAGGTAATGGAGAATTAACTAAAAAATTAACTGTAATAGCTACAAAATTTTCAAAGTCAGCTGAGGAAAAAATACTAGCAGTAGGTGGAAAGATAGAGGTGAAGTAGTATGCTACAAACCATTAAAAATATTTTTTCGGTAAAAGATATTCGTAAAAAATTACTTTTTACAGTGTTTATAATATTACTTTATAGACTTGGAACATTTATAACAATACCTGGAATAAACAAGGTTTTAATTATGGAGCAAATGGGTACTGCTGGAAGTGGTCTCACACAGATGATTAATTTAGTATCTGGTGGTGCATTTACCAGGCTTTCAATATTTGCTATGACCATTGGGCCATATATTACAGCTTCAATTGTTCTTAATTTGTTACAAGTAGTTGTTCCAAGTTTAGAGAAACTTGCTCGTGAGGGTGAAGAAGGTAAAAAAATATTAAATAAATATACAAAATATCTTACAATTGCATTTGCGCTAATTGAAGGATTAGGTCTATATTTAACATATAATCAATTTTTACTTCCTGAACTTAGATATGGATCAGGAGCTGCTTTGGGTGCAATTCTATTTATAGGTTCACTTATAGCAGGAACTGCATTACTTACTTGGCTTGGTGACAAGATAACTGAGTATGGTATAGGAAATGGTATTTCAATAATAGTTTTTGTAGGTATTGTGTCTGGTATACCTGGTGGAGCGACAGCTTTATATAATTATGCTCAAGGTGGTATAACAAATATACTTGTATGTGCTGCTTTAGTTGTTGCTATGATAATAGTTATAGCAGGAGTAATATATGTACAACAAGCTGAAAGAAAAATACCAGTAAACTATGCAAAACGCGTAGTAGGTAGAAAAATGTATGGTGGTCAAAACACTCATATACCAATAAAGGTTGCGATGGCTGGCGTTATGCCAATAATATTTGCAATGTCATTTATGATGTTTCCATCAATGATTATAAATCTATTTACTAAAGGAAATCCAACAGGAATCTGGCATGTAATTAGTAGTATGTTTGCAGTTTCACAAGGAAGTGCATGGTACTACCTAGTAATATATGCAATAATATACATGTTACTTATAATTGCATTTACATTTGTTTATACAATGTTTATTGTAAATCCAATTGAAATATCAAATCAATTAAAGAAGAATGGTGGATTTATTCCAGGAATTAGAGCAGGAAAGAATACATCTGATTATATATCTAGTGTATTAAAATATATAACTGCAGTTGGAGCTGTTTTCTTAGCTGTAGTTGCAATGTTCCCAATATTAATTCAAGGATTTATGCCAATTTCAATTACTTTTGGTGGTACTTCAATATTGATACTTGTAAGTGTTGCACTTGAAATACTTAAAAATCTTGAAACTCAAATGGTAAGTAGACATTATACAGGATTCTTAGAATAAAAAATATAAAGAATATTTAAAATAACACTTTTTAAAGTGTTATTTTTTATGATCTTATAAGTTTATTAATAATAAATTTAGAAATAAAAAAGTAACAGTCTATTTTTTAGACTGTTACTTTTTACTTTTCTTCAGTTGAAAGATATCCACCAACTGAATAATAAAAACTACTTATACAACGCTCTACTTCATTACTTAATATATCTATATTTGCTTTGCCATATTTTATAAAATCTGGAATAAGAGTTTCACACTTTATCATTGTCTCATTAAATTCTATTAGTGACGTAGATAGATAGGAATCTACTAAATTTAATTTGCTTTCTTCATATTCAGAAAGATATTTAGCAGCAAGTAAAAGTACTTGTAATCTAAATGTTTTAGAGTCTAATTTTCCTTGCTTAAATCTATCCATATAATTTACTAAATTTGTTATACATTCAATAAAAATTGCTTTTATTCTACTTTCATAATTTTCTACATACATAACAATATCTCCTTATTGCTAAAACTATGTAAAAATTATATCACATTATGTAAACTTTGTCAATGGAAAATTGAATTTTATTATTATAAAAAAATTAAAAGATTAGAGAAAAACTCTAATCTTTTAATTTAACAAATTGATTTAATTTATTATTATCTCATTATTGAGGGTTTTGTGATTGCATTTGGTTAGCAGCTTGTGCTACAAGTTTTTTAACCATTTCACCACCGATAGATCCAGCTTCTCTAGAAGTTAAATCACCATTGTAACCTTGTTTTAAGTTTACACCTAATTCGTTAGCTACTTCATATTTAAATTTGTCTAAAGCAGCTTTAGCTTGTTTGTTTGTCATTTTACTATTAGTTGATGCCATAATATATTCACCTCCAATATTTTTTAACTAGTAAAACATAATTTATAATGAATTTGTTTTACACTAATAATTTGTGTAAATTAAAAAAAATAATACTGGTAAATTAAGGAATTGATAAAAAATCAGAAATTTATTGAAAAATAGTCGTTTTCGACAAAAGTCGATGATTAAATTATACATTTTTACTTGATTTTTTTACAAAAATTATATATAATTGTCTTACGCTATTAAGAAAAATAAGGAGGAAATTTATATGAGCATAAAAACTAAAATCATGATAGTAGATGATAATAAAGAATTTGTAAAACTACTATCCATGTACATTAATTCACAAAACGATATGGAGGTCGTAGCCACAGCTTTCGATGGTAAGGATACTTTAAGTATTATCAAAGAAAAAACTCCAGATATACTTTTACTAGATATAATCATGCCTGAAAAGGATGGTTTATCAGTATTAGAAGACATGGTAAAGGACAATAGTTCTAATAAGCCACTTGTTATTGTAATGTCTGCAATTGGACAAGAGAGAATAACACAAAAGGCAATATCTTTAGGTGCAACATATTATGTTGTAAAACCATTTGATATGCCAACACTTGTTGAGAGATTAAGAGATCTTATTGACACAGAAGTAGTGTATGACAATAATAACAAATCAACATATTATACCAAAACAACAATTAACAGTAGTATAAGTTCAAGTACACCAATAGAAGTTAGAGTTACAAATATAATTCATGATGTTGGAGTTCCAGCACACATTAAAGGTTATCAATACATAAGAGAAGCAATAATGTTAGCAGTTAAAAACGAAGATATTATCAATGCAATAACTAAAACTTTATATCCGACTCTTGCAGCTAATTTTTCAACTACACCATCAAGAGTTGAAAGAGCAATTAGACATGCAATAGAAGTAGCGTGGAATAGAGGACAAATTGAAATGCATGATAAGATATTCGGATATACGGTTAATTCAAATAAAGGAAAACCTACAAATTCTGAATTCATAGCTATGATAGCAGATAAACTTAGATTAGAAGAAAAATCTGTAATCAAGGTGTAATATTGTACAAATACTTTATATTTATTAAGTCTAAACTTAATAAATGTGAGGTGTTTTTTTACCCCACATTTATTTAAAAATCTTATTATTTTGATGAAAAGCCTTCTTTAATACAATAGTCAATCATATTAACTATTATATTATTAAAAGAGGTATCGTTTTCTTTTGCAATTTCGTTTAATTTATCTATAGTTTCGTTTTTTAAGTAAATTGTTTTATAACTAGCGCTAACTTTGTTCTTTTTAAACTCTAAATTTATTCCCATAAGAATCACCTCGTTTGGAATATTATATAATAGAAGAATTACAAATAATATACCAAAATATTCTAATGTATGTACAAAAACTCAATATGTGTTAATTAGGATGAAAATTCATTTAAATATTGATTTTATTAACTTAAATGTATATAATAATATTGAGGTATAAATATGAAATTAATAAAAAAATATAAAAGTGTGATAATAATCATAATTATAGTTTTAGCAATAATAGGAATTTATATGTATAAAACTATGTATTTGGATGTTAAAAATCAAAATAGTAACATGGAGAATGAATCTAATGTAAGAGTACATGAGTATAAATTATATAATTTTAACCTTGAAGGTTGTGAAGCATGTAAATCCATGTTACCAATTTATAATGAATCTAAAACTACTTATGGAGATAAGTTAGATTTTGAATTAGTAGATGTAACTGAAAATCCAGATCTTTCAAATAAATATGTAATAAATCTTGTACCCACTTTTTTAATTGTGGATAAAGATGGAAATGTTATAAAAAGAAAAATAGGTTCAATGTCAAAGGAAGATTTCTTTGAATTTATAGAAAGTGTGGTAAATAAGTAATGGATTTATTTACTAGTTTTGGTGCAGCACTTTCTGATAATATTATTTTATCTATTCTAATTGCTTTATTGGGTGGAATAATATCATCATTTAGTCCATGCATATTATCAACTTTACCACTAATAATTGGTTATATAAGTATTGGTGAAAATAAAGAAATAAAACAGAAGTCTAGAAATAGAAGTTCTAATTTAAAGTTATCTTTATTTTTTTCAATTGGAATAATATTAACATTTACCACCCTTGGTAGTTTGTCAGTAATATTAGGTAAAAATTTAAGAATTTGGGGAAAATATTGGTATTTATTTTTAGCTTTTATATTACTAATTTCCTCGTTACAACTTATTGGAATAATAAATGTAAAAAAATGTTGTAAAATTCCAATACTAAAAAAGAACTTTTTCGGGGCCTTTACTCTTGGTATAATAGGTGGAATTTTTTGTTCTCCTTGTAGCACGCCTGTACTAGTTGCAATTTTAGCTTATATATCAGAGAAGTCAAATATAATATTAGGAGTTATCTTAATGATTACCTATTCAATAGGTTTTTGCATATTAATATTTTTGTCTGGACTCTATGCAGACTTTATAAATAAATTGTCTGAAAATACTAAATATATGAAAATCTTAAATATATTACAAATTTTATTTGGAATTATAATATTAATATTGTCTTTTTACTTATTTTATCTTGGGTTTTAATAAAAAATTAAGCTATCAAAAGTTATTATCTGATTAATTATTTTGATAGCATTATTTTTTTATATATTTGTGTTATTGATATATAAATTATAAAATGCTTATTACTTGACAAAATGCCCTAAAAATAGTAAAATAATATATTATAAAGGAAGTCAAAAAGGAAAAAATATGATAAAAAAAATTAAAGAAAGTAAATGGTTTGATTTTAGTGTATTTTCTGTTAAAATTGCATACCTAGTTTTGGTTATAATTTTAGCTGTATTTGTGCTAATGATAAAACCCACAACATTATTTGTTGATTTAGCTATGATACTATTTGCTTCTATTTTTTGTATATATATATGTATTAAAGAGATAAAAAATAGAAAATATAGGATTAATGAGCTTTCAAAAAGTGTTGATATTGTTTTAAAAGATAGTCTGAATATTATTGATATACCGATGGCTATGTTAAATGGACCAACACAAATAATCTGGCAAAATAATGCATGTAAACATATACTTCCAAAAGAATTAATATATGATACGGCTATAAAATTGGAAAAACAAAAAAAGCAGAATGATGTTACTGTTGTCATGGAGGATATTGGAAATGGTGAATTTTATTCTGTTATAGGCAGTAATATTCATTTTTCTGGATATGAATGTTTATTAATTTCTTATATTAATAAAACAGAAGAAAAAAAATTAAAGGATCTAATGGAAAATACTAGAGTTGCCATTGGTATTATTTTTGTTGATAATTATGAAGAGACAATGCAAGGACTTGATGAGGTTACAAAGGCTGAAATAACTTCAAAGATAGGAAAAGAATTAAAGAATTGGATAACAGAATATAACGGCGTATTAAATAAAATTGAAAAGGATAAATATGTAGTTTTTGTTGAAAAGCAATATATTAGTAAAATGGAAGAAAATACATTTCAAATACTTGAAAATGTAAGAAATATTACTAATATTACTAAATTACCTATTACAGTATCAATAGGATTTTCTTATTCTGAGAATTCCTTGGATGAAAGATATATTGCAAGTTCTTCTGCTCTAGATATTGCTTTAGGACGTGGCGGAGATCAAGTAGTCGTAAAAAAGGATAAAAAATTTGATTTTTACGGTGGTTCTAATATTGGACTTGAAAAAACAAGTAGAGTGAGGGCAAGAACAATTGCCCAAGCGCTAAAAGAAATAATAGAAAAATCTGATAAAGTATATATTATGGGACATAAAAATACAGATATAGATTGTATTGGTGGATCAGTTGGACTATATAAAATTGCTAAGTCTTTAAATAAAGAGGCATATATAATAGTTGATAACAAGTGTAATAGTAGTACAAAAGGTGTAATGAATAAATTGTGTGAAAATCCAGAATATGAAGATGTATTTTTACAAAAAGAGGATCTTAAGAAATTAGATGCTGCTAATTCATTACTTATAATTGTAGATACACATAAAAAATCTTATTTACCGTATCCAGAGTTATTAGATGAATTCGAAAAAATTGTAATAGTTGATCATCATAGAAGAGGACCAGAATTCATTGATAATGCACTACTTACATATCATGAGATATATGCCTCTTCAACAGCTGAACTTGTAACTGAACTATTAATGTATTTGGATGATATAAAACTTACTCCAGATGAAGCTGAAAGCTTATATGCTGGTATAGTTGTTGATACTAAAAATTTTATATTTAAAACAGGTGTTAGAACATTTGAAGTAGCAGCATATTTAAAAAGGTATGGAATAGATTTAACAGAGGTAAAACAATTATTTCAAAATGATTTTGAAACTTATATTGCAAAAGTTGATATAGTAAAAAATGCTGAAATTATAAAAGGACAAATTGCAATTTCAACTTGTGAAGAAAGATATGAAGATATGCCAATAATAGCAGCACAAGCTGCCGATGAATTACTTTCAATATCAGGAATATTAGCTTCATTTGTACTTTGTAGAGTAGATGAAGTAATAATGATATCTGGAAGATCGATGGGGGATATAAACGTTCAAGTTATTTTAGAGGCTGTTGGTGGCGGAGGACATTTAACTTTCGCTGGTGCCCAAATTGCAGGTGTAACAATTGAAGAAGCAAAACAAAAATTACTTGCAAGTATTAATGAATACTTTGGAAAAGAATAATAAAAGAAGGGGGTATTAATTTGAAAGTAGTACTTAATCAAGATATAAAAGGAATAGGCAAAAAACTTCAAGTTGTTGAAGTAAGTGAAGGATATGCTAGAAATTTCTTGTTACCCAAAAAACTTGCTAATATTGCTGATAATAAGTCTATAAATGAGGCAAAAACAAAAGTTGAAGCAATTACTTTTAAAAAGAATACTGAAATAGAAGAAGCCGAGAAACAAAAAAAAGTTTTAGAAACTGGATATATAGAATTTAAGCATAAAATAGGTGATGGTGGAAAACTATTTGGAAGTGTCACTGAAAAAGAAATTGCAGAAGAATTGACAAAAAAATATAATATTGAAATTAATAAAAAGAAAGTAACTTTAAAATATCCGATAAAGCAAATTGGTTCTTATACTGCAGATGTAAAATTATACGAAGGAGTAATAGCAAAAATAAAAATATTAGTTGTTGGAATGTAGGTGTAACAAATGGAAAATGAAATTGTAAATAAGGTACAACCAAATGATACAATAGCTGAACAAGCTATTCTTGGTGCTATGCTTGTGGATAAAGACGCAATAATATCTGCTGTAGAAATATTAAAGCCAGAAGATTTCTATAGGGAAGATAATAAAGAAATATATGCCGCAATGCTTGAACTTTATGGACTTGGTAAACATATAGATGTGATAACAACAACAGAGCAGCTAAAACTAAGAGGTTCACTTGAAAAAGTAGGTGATATTGCATATCTTGCAACACTTATCGATAATGTACCAAATACTTCTAATATTGAGAGCTATGTAAATATTGTTGAAGAAAAATCTGTAATTAGAAAGCTTATAAAGGTTGCAAATGACATATTAAAAACTGGATATTCTCAGACAGAGGATGTTGATACTATAATTGAACAAACAGAAAAAAGAGTTTTTGATGTTTTACAAAATAGGAATACAAGAGGTTATTCAAGTATAAAGCAAGTTCTTGTAAATGTTTTTGATGAACTCGAAAATATGTATCAAAATAAAAAGAAAATCTCTGGTATTGAAAGTGGGTTTATTGATTTAGATAATAAAACATCTGGTCTAAATCCATCTGATCTACTAATAGTTGCCGCAAGACCTGCCATGGGAAAATCAGCATTTGTACTTAATATAGCAACTTACGTTGCAATGCATATGAAAATACCAACAATGGTATTTAGCTTAGAAATGTCAGCTGATCAAATGGCAAAAAGAATAATAGCATCAGAAGCAGAGATAGATAGTATGAAGTTGAAAAATGCAGATTTAACCTCAGAAGATTGGTTAAAACTAGGCCAAGCAAGTGGTAAAGTTTCAGAGATTCCATTATATATTGATGACACTCCTGGTTTAAGTTCAGCAGAACTTAGAGCAAAATGTAGAAAAGCAAAATTAGAAAAAAATATTGGGCTTATTATAATAGACTATTTACAACTTATGGAATCAAAAAATAAAAGTCCATCTAGGCAACAAGAAATTTCAGAAATCAGTAGATCATTAAAAATATTAGCAAAAGAATTATCTGTTCCAGTAATTGCTTTATCACAATTAAGTCGTGCTAGTGAAGCAAGAGCTGATCATAGGCCAATGCTAAGTGATTTACGTGAATCTGGTGCAATTGAACAAGATGCAGATATTGTAATGTTTTTGCATAGAGAGGATTATTATAATCCAGATACAGATAAGAAAAATATTGCTGAAGTAATTCTCGCAAAAAATAGAAGTGGATCTACAGGTACAGTAGAACTTGCATGGCTTGGACAATATACTAAATTTGCTAATTTATATAGAGGACCTGAACAATGAGAAAACTAGGTAAAAACATAAATATTTGTGATTTTATAACAAATACTGTTGAACAAGTTATAATAAATAATAAATTAATAAATAATAATGACAAAATAGTAGTTGCAGTATCAGGTGGACCTGATTCAATGTGCTTATTATCTGTTTTAATTGAGTTGCAAGAAATATTAAAGAATAAATATAACATAAATTATTCACTGATCGTGGCTCATGTAAATCATATGATAAGAGAAGAATCAGAATACGAAAAAGATTATGTGGAAAGTTTTTGCAATGATAAAAATATAAAATTTCATTATTTAAAAGAAAATATACCTGAACTTTCAAAGGACCTTAAATTATCAGAAGAAACTTGTGGAAGGAAAGTAAGGTATGAATTTTTTGAAAAAATAAGAAAAATAGAAAACGCACAAAAAATTGCAGTTGCTCATAATGAAGATGATAATGTAGAAACTATACTCCTAAATTTAATCAGAGGTTGTGGTTTAAAAGGACTTATTGGAATGGATTATAAATTTGAATATTTAATTAGACCATTAATTGATATTGAAAAAAAAGATATTTTAGATTATAATGTTATAAAAAACTTAAATCCATGTTTTGATAAAACAAATTTTGAGGACACATATTTAAGGAATAAAGTTAGATTAAGATTATTACCTGAATTAAAAGAAAAATATAATTCTAATATAACTCAAAATATTATTAGAATGAAAAAAATATTGGAACAGGATGAAGATTTTTTAAAAAAGTATACTAATAATATTATAGAGCAGAGTATAATAGAAAATAATAGTGTTATAAAGTTTAGATTTGATAATATTATGAAAGAGCATATTGCAATTCAAACTAGAAGTATAAGAAGCATCTTAGAAATAAAATTGAGAAATCTAGAAGGAATAGAAAATATACATATTGTAGATATTTTAAAACTATTAAAAAATAATATAGTTGGTAAAAAATATATAATAGGTAATAAATTTAATATTGAAATAATATCTAAGAATATAGCCGTTATAAAATAATAAGGGGAGGAATTTATGAACGACAATAAAAAAGGAATATTAAGAACAGTACTGACTTACGTTTTAATAATTGCTTTAGCAATGTATCTTATAACAATTCTTGGAACTACTTCATCAAAGAGTATGTCATACACTGAACTTATGCAAAAAGTTGAAGATAAGTCAATAAAAAGCATTGAGCTACAAAGTGATAGACAGACTGCAAATGTTGTATTAAAGAATGAAGATAATGTAGTAAGGGTTGTGAAAATACCATCAGCTAGTACTTTTATTGAATCAATTCAAAATAAAGTTGTTGATGGAGAATTTGAATTAAATGTAGCAGATGAATCTTTCTTACAAACATTAGCACCTTTAATACCAAATATTTTACTTTTACTTGGTACATTCTTTATATTTATCTATATGATAAGAAAAACTGGTGAAGGAAATACAAAGGCAATGAATTTTGGCAAAAATAGAGCCAAGATGGTAGATAAAAATGATAAAAACAAGATTACCTTTGATAAAGTAGCTGGTCTTAAAGAGGAAAAGGAAGAATTAGAAGAAGAAGTTGAATTCTTAAAAAATCCTAAAAAGTATCAAGATATGGGAGCAAGAATTCCAAAAGGAATATTACTTGTAGGTCAACCAGGTACTGGTAAAACATTACTTGCAAAAGCTGTTGCTGGTGAAGCAAATGTTCCATTTTTCTCTATAAGTGGTTCTGATTTCGTTGAAATGTTTGTTGGTGTTGGTGCTTCAAGAGTAAGAGACTTATTTGCTGAGGCTAAAGCTAATTCGCCATGTATAATATTTATAGATGAAATAGATGCTGTAGGTAGACATAGAGGTGCTGGAGTTGGTGGGGGACACGATGAACGTGAACAAACATTAAACCAATTACTAGTTGAAATGGATGGATTTGCAACACATGAGAGTATAATTGTTATGGCTGCTACAAACAGACCTGATATACTAGATCCAGCTTTACTTAGACCAGGTAGATTCGATAGACAGATTGTAGTACATGAACCAGATATAGGTGCAAGAGAAGAAATATTAAAATTGCATGCTAAAAATAAACCATTTATTGATGGAATAGATTTTAAACTTATTGCAAAAAATACAGCTGGTTTTTCAGGTGCAGATCTTGAGAATATGGTAAATGAAGCAACTCTTCTTGCCGCAAGAAAAGATAAGAAAAAAGTTGATCTTTCAGATGTTGAAGAAGCAATGGTAAAAGTTATGATGGGACCTGAAAAAAGAAGTAAGGTTATTTCGGATAAAGAAAAGAAACTTACAGCATATCATGAAGCTGGGCATGCCGTTGTATCTAGATTTTTACCAACGCACGATACTGTACATCAAATATCAATTATACCAAGAGGAATGGCTGGTGGATACACTATGTATAAACCAAATGAGGATAAGAGCTATAGGTCAAAATCTGAAATGAAGGAACATATAGTATCTTTACTTGGTGGTAGAGTAGCTGAACAATTAGTACTTGATGATATAAGTACAGGAGCTTCAAGTGATATTGATAGAGCAACAAAAATAGCTAGAAATATGGTTATGAGATATGGAATGTCTGAAAAACTTGGCCCTATAACTTTTGGGGCAAGTCAAGATGAAGTATTCCTTGGTAAAGAGATGAATAATCAAAGAAATTATAGTGAATCTGTTGCTGCTGAAATAGATGAAGAGGTTAAAGATATAATAATGATGGCATACAATTATGCAGAGAGATTATTAAAAGAAAATATTGATAAATTACATAAAGTAGCGCAAATGTTACTTGAAAAAGAAAAGATAACCGGGGATGAATTTGAAGCAGTTTTTAATGCTTAGTAATAATTATATGAGAAAATGGAATTTTATTAATCTATTTTCTCATGTTTTTTATTATATACACTAAAAGTATATACATTAGTTGACATATATTCATATAAGTGTTATAA
Organism: Bacillota bacterium; assembly: GCA_023410645.1. Lineage (GTDB taxonomy): Bacteria > Bacillota > Clostridia > TANB77 > CAG-465 > CAG-465. The sequence goes on from JAEYPQ010000018.1 coordinate 83,137, forward strand.
TATTCAAACATAGTGCAAGCAACAAATAATAATTATTATGGAGGGACTGTATATGAGTAATATTCCATTTAAACTAATCCAAGAAGAAATCTATAATGTTTTCGGAACAGAAGGGCAATTTAAAGATTATGATGTCCAAATCGATACATTAAGGTTAGTGAGAGAATTACGGCTACCTAGCAAAATGGATGACGTTCAAATTAGTGCAGTAAAAGAGATTATTATGAAATTAACAAACTTCGAAGTCGAAATTACAACAAAAGAAGTAATTTTACTGTAGATTAAACAAAATTAAAAAATAAAGCATCTGCTATTGAATAGCAGGTGTTTTTATGTTATAATATATATACTTGTGCATTGTATTTGCATAGTATATTGTATTATTATACATAATACAATATAAATTCACACACAAGAGTAGTCTTATATCTTCTTCCATTATGGATGTAATAAGATTTTGATACTTGTGGCGGTATAAAGAAGGAGGAATTTTAAAATGGCAATTATACCTATGAAATCATTACTAGAAGCAGGTGTACACTTTGGACACCAAACTAAAAGATGGGACCCAAGAATGGCTCCATACATATTTACAGCAAGAAATGGTATTTATATACTAGACTTGCAAAAGACTTTAAAGAAAGTACAAGAAGCTTACAATTTAACTAAAAAAATTGTAGCTGATGGTGGTACAGTTTTATTTGTTGGAACAAAAAAACAAATACAAGAAACTATGAAAACAGAAGCTGAAAGATGTGGAATGTACTACATTAACAGTAGATGGTTAGGTGGAACACTTACTAACTTTAAGACAATACAAAAAAGAATAGCTAGACTTGTTGAATTAGAAACAATGGAACAAGATGGAACATTTGATGTTTTACCTAAAAAAGAAGTTATGGGTCTTAGAAAAGAAATGGAAATTTTAAATACTAACTTAGGTGGTATTAAAACAATGGAAAAAGTTCCATCATTAATTTTCTTAGCTGATTCTAAAAAAGAATATATTTGTACTAAAGAAGCTAGAAGATTAGGAATACCAGTAATCGGACTTATAGATTCAAATTGTAATCCAGATGATGTAGATTATGTTATACCTGGAAATGATGATGCAGTTAGATCAGTAGGATTAATAGCTGGAAAGATAGCTGATGCTATACTTGAAGCTAAAGAAGGAAATTTAACTGAAATTGAAGATGAAGAAATTGAAACTATGGAAGAACTTGTTAAAAAAGAAGGCGTAGATAAAATAGAAAGAAAACCAAGACAAAATAACAAGAATAAAATTAACTTCGCTAAAAGAGAAAGAAAAGAAACTCAAGAATAATTGTTAGGAGGTATTAATATGGCTGTAACAGCTGAATTAGTTAAAGAATTAAGAGATAGAACAAATGCAGGTATTATGGATTGTAAAAAAGTACTTGTTGAAACTGATGGAAATATAGAAAAAGCAATTGAACTTTTAAGAGAAAGAGGAATTGCTAAAGCTGCTAAAAAAGCAGGAAGAATTGCTGCTGAAGGTTTAGTAGAGGCATATATTCATAATGGTAAATATGGCGCTTTAGTAGAAGTAAATTCAGAAACTGACTTTGTTGCAAATAATGATGAATTTAAAACTTTTGTTAAAGATGTTGCAATGCATATTGCTGCTTCAGCTCCAAGATATGTAAGACGTGAAGAAGTACCAGAAGCAGTTGTAAGTGCTGAAAAAGAAACTTTAAAAGCACAAGCTTTAAATGAAGGAAAACCAGAGGCAGTTGTTGAAAAGATGGTAGAAGGTAGAATAAATAAATTTTATTCTGAAATTTGTCTATTAGATCAACCTTTCGTTAAGGATCCAGATATAACAGTTGGAGAACTTCTAACAAATTTAATTGCAAAAATTGGTGAAAATATAGTAATCAGAAGATTTTCACGATTTGAAAGAGGAGAAGGAATTGAAAAAGAAGAAGTTAACTTTGCAGAAGAAGTTATGAAGCAAGTTAATGGTTAGTGTACGTTTTTAGAGATAGTTTTTACTATCTCTTTTTTGTAATGTTAATAATTTATATAAAATATGGAATAATATTTATTAGTATGATAAAATATATGTAACTAAATCGATTTAAGTAATAAGGAGGTAATATATGGGAGTAAATAGGATTGTGTTAAATGAAACATCATATTTTGGAAGAGGATCAAGAGAAGTTCTGACAAAAGAGATAAAACAAAGGGGTTTCGCAAATATTTTAGTTGTAACAGATAAAGCTCTATTAGAAGTTGGAGTAACAGACAAAGTTATAAGTGAATTAAAGAAAGATAATATAAAATATAACATATTTTCTGATTTGAAGCCAAATCCTACTGTTGAGAATGTTAAAAATGGAGTTGAGTTTTGTAAAACAAATGGATCAGATTGTATAGTTGCAGTAGGAGGTGGCTCTGCAATAGATACTGCAAAAGCTATTGCCATAATAATTGCTAATCCTGAATTTTCAGATGTAAAATCATTAGATGGAGTTGCAAATACTAAAAATAAATCACTTCCAATAATTGCTATACCAACTACATCAGGAACTGCCGCAGAGGTAACAATTAATTATGTTATAACTGATGAAGAAAATGTAAAGAAAATGGTATGTGTAGATCCACATGACATACCTTTAGTGGCAATTATTGATTCTGAGCTTATGGAATCAATGCCTAAGTTATTAGCTGCTGCAACAGGTATGGATGCCTTGACACATGCTATTGAAGGATATATTACAAAAGCAGCTTGGGCAATGACAGATATGTTTCATATAAAAGCAATAAAAATTATATTTGATAATTTGGAAAAAGCAGTAGATGAAAAAGATAAAGTAGCAATTGAGAATATGGCATTAGCACAATATATTGCTGGTCAGGGATTTTCTAATGTAGGTCTTGGAATAGTACATTCAATGGCTCATCAACTAGGTGCTGTATATGATACTCCTCATGGACTTGCAAATGCATTATTATTACCATATGTAATGGAATATAACGGAGATGTTTGTTATGAAAGATTCATTAATATATTAGAAGAATTAGGAATTGATACAAATAATATGAGTAAATCTGAGATTATTAATAATTTTGTTAAAAGAATCTCAGACCTTTCAAAATCTTTAGGCATACCACAAAGATTAAGAGAAGTAAATGTGGTGGAAAATGATATACCAATGTTATCAAAGAAAGCATTTGACGATATATGCACCGGAGGTAATCCAAGGGAAACTAGTGTAGAGGATATTATAGAAATATATAAAAAAGCATATTAAATTTAAAATGTATTCAATTTATTGAATACATTTTTTAGTATTTAATAAAAATAATATTGACATTAACGTAACGTGATAGATTATAATATTTAATATGGAGGTGAAATATTGGAATATACTATTAAGGAATTATCCAAGTTAGCTAATATTAGCAGAAGAACATTGAGATTTTATGATGAAATTGGACTTTTAAAACCACACAAAATTAACTCATCCGGATATAGAATATATGGAAGTGATGAAGTAGATAGATTGCAGATAATTTTATTTTATAGGGAACTTGGATTTGAATTAAAAAATATAAAGAAAATAATAGATAACACTGAATTTGATCCATTAAAAGCTCTAAAGGATCAATTACAAAAATTAGAGATGTCAAAACACAAACTAGAAATATTAATTGATAATGTTAAAAATACAATATTAAATAAGGAAGGTATGATAAATATGTCAGATGAACAAAAATTTATAGGATTTAAAGAGAAAATGATTGAAGAAAATGAAAATAAGTATGGAGATGAAATAAGGAAAAAATACGGAGATGAAGAAATAAATTACTCCAATCAAAAATTAAAGAATATGACGAAAGAAGAGTATGACAAGATTCAGAAATTATCACTAATGATAAATGAAAAGCTTAAAATAGCATTTAAAAATGGTGATCCACAATGTGATATAGCACAAGAGGTTTGCAGATTGCATAAGGAGTGGCTTACATTTTATTGGAAATCATATTCAAAGGAAGCACATAAAGAGTTAGCACAAATGTATGTTAATGATGAACGTTTTAAAAAATATTATGATTCAATTGAGGTGGGGTGTGCAGAATTTCTAAGAGATTCAATAAATTATTATGTTGAAAATAATTAGATAAAAATCTATATATTCATTAATAAAATATATTACAAGGTGTTACATACACCTTGTTTTTCATATATATTAAATTAATGTAATTTTTTATATATACTTGAAATAATATATCTATTAGTATATAATTACTTTAAATGTTTTAGGAGGTCAAAATGAATTCAAAATATAAAAGAATATTAATAAAACTAAGTGGTGAAGCAATTGGAAAAGAAGATGGAAGAGGAATCGATAGTGAGAAGCTAGAAAAAGTTGTTAATCAAATAGTTGAAATTTCTAAAGGAGGTACAGAAGTTGCTTTAGTCATTGGGGCGGGTAACTTTTGGAGAGGTAAATATGGCGCTGAGTATATGGAACGTACAACGTCTGATTATATGGGAATGCTTGCAACAACTTTGAATGCACTCGCAATTCAGGATATGATAGAAAGTAAAGGATTATACACTAGAGTAATGACTGCAATTGAAATGAGACAAATAGCAGAATTATATATTAGGAGAAAAGCAGTAAGACATTTAGAAAAAGGAAGAATAGTAATATTTGCATGTGGAACAGGTAGCCCGTATTTTACTACTGATTCTGCTGCTGCATTAAGAGCAATTGAAATTGATGCCGAAGTAATTTTACTTGCGAAAAATATTGATGGAGTATATAATAAAGATCCTAAAAAATATGAGGATGCTGTTAAATATGATAGAATAACTTTTATGCAAGCTATTTCAGAAAAATTAGCTGTAATGGATACAACTGCGCTTACACTTTGTATGGAAAATAATATACCTATACAGGTATTTGCTTTAAATGATGAGAATTCAATAAAAAGAGTATTAAACGGTGAAAATATAGGTACTGTTGTAGAAAACTAGGAGGTAAATATGGAAGAAGATAATAACGAAGTGTTATATAAAATAAGACCAAGATTTAATATTTTATATGAATTTTTTATGCCGACAGGAAGGAAAATACAACAAACTATAGTAATGTTACTTATTTTTATAATAATTACCGTATTTCTTCAATTTGCTAATATTGACATTAATACAAGTGATACTAACATATTTCTTGGGTTTAATGTCATGGAAATATTTAATATAATATGTGTAATTGCAATTGTATTTTTATCTATAAAACTAATATTACATATTATATTTCAAATATTTCAATATAATAATATGAGTTATACATTTTATAATAATTATATGATTTATGAAGATGATTTCTTAAATCAGCATAAAAAAACAATACATTACTCTAATATAAAAGAAATAGAAATAAGAAGAACTATATTTGATAGAATTTTAGGTTATGGTATAATCGTAATTTATACTAATGCTGAAAATGAAACAAGTAATGGATTGGTGATTTACAGTATAAAAAATCCAAGGTATCATTATGAAAAGATCGATAAGATTGTTCACAGTAATCCAAAGGATTTTATAAAAGATAATAACAATCCTATACAAGATATAAGAGAAAAAGATGTACAGGGAAATGTAGTAGAAGAATCTTTTGAAGAAAGTTTAAAAAATATTAAAAAATAACTATAAAGTACTCTGCTATATCGCAGGGTATTTTTGACATATTTAGACAGCAATATTGACTAAACATATTAAAAATAGTATAATAACAATGTCGCAGGAGGGATAAAGTTGAAAAAAAATAATATTATAAAAATAATAGTTGCTATAATTGTAATAGCCTTTGTAGCATATATATCAATATTTGGACTTAATGTATTTGGAAAGCAAATTATTAAAGGCGCAAAATCAATTAATACAGGACTTGATATAAGCGGTGGAATATCTATTGTATATCAAGCAGAAGCTGATGAATATACAGAGATATCACAGGCTGATTTAAAAAAATCAGAGGCTGTTATAACAAAAAGATTAGAAGCAAAGAACATATTTGATTATATAGTTAGATCTGATGCTTCAACAAATCAGATAAGTGTAGAAATACCAGCTGATATTAATGATAAATCAAAAGATCCTTTACAAGCAGTTGAAGGATTAGATAAAACAGCAAAAATTGAATTTAGAGATCCAGATTCAAATGTTATTCTATCTGGTAATGATGTTAAATCTGCTAAATATAGTGAGGATCCTACTGATTCTACTGGTTTGCCATCTCCACATGTAGTTTTAACATTTAGTGATGAAGGTGCTAAAAAATTTGCGGATGCAACTGGAAAATTAATAGGCAAAGAAATGTCTATATATTTAGATGATAATTTAGTAACATCACCAATAGTTAATAGTAAAATTGAATCTAGTACAGCTATAATAACAATGGGAAATGGTACATATTCTGAGAGAAAAGCTGAAGCACAAGAATATGCTATGCTTATAGACTCAGGTGCTCTACCATTTAATTTAAAAGTTATTAGCAAAGAATATATAGGAGCTTATGTTGGACAACAAGCATTAGAAATAAGTGTTAAAGCTGCTCTTGTAAGTTTTATAGTTGTTGCATTAATTATGATGTCTATATATAGATTGCCAGGAATAGTCGCTGCATTATCTCTTGTTTTGTATGCATCACTTACAATCCTTATTATGGCTAATACTGGTATAAGTTTGACATTACCTGGTATTGCTGGCCTTATACTTTCAATTGGGATGGCAGTCGATGCGAATGTTATAACATTTGAAAGATTAAGAGAAGAATTGAAACAAAAAATAAGTGCACATAAAGCATTTGAGAAGAGTTTCAAAAATGCGATGGCAGCAATTATTGATGGAAATACTACTACTTTTATAGTTGCAATTTTGCTATATATTTTTGGAATTGGACCTGTAAAAGGATTTGGAATAGTGCTTGCAATTGGTGTACTTGTTAGTATGCTTACTGCAATAATAGTTACTAAGTTCTTATTAAAACAGTTTATTGGTCTTGCAAGTAAGAATACCTTCTTATTTGGTGTAAAAAAGGAGGTTGAACAAAATGACTAGAGATTTTTTAAAATATAGATTTGTATTTATAGCAGTTTCACTCATAATAATTATTGGAGGCATAGCTTATGGTATTGCTACTGGTTATAAATTTGATATAGATTTTAAAGGTGGAACAAGAATACAGGTTGATTTGAAAGAAGATTTCGATAATAATGAATTATTTGATATGGTAAAAAACATTACTGGACAGGAACCTCTGATTCAAAAAATGACAGGTGGTAATTCCTCAGTTATCATTACAACAGGTGTGATATCAAATGATGTTGTAGATAATATAGTAAGTACTTTAAAAAATACATATCCGAATATGGATGAGCCATCAACAAAAAATATACAACCTTCATATGGAAAGGAATTAGTAAATTCAGCAATTTTAGCTGTAGTAGTTGCTTTAGTACTAATACTATTGTATATAGGAGTTAGATTCAAAACACTTGGATTTAATGCAGCAATAACAGCAATTATAGCTTTAGCACATGATGTTTTATTTATTATTGCAATATATGGAATAATAAAATTTCCGATTAATTCTAGCTTCGTTGCGGTAATACTTACCGTAGTTGGGTATTCAATAAATGATACAATTATTGTATATGATAGAATAAGAGAAAATAGGAGAAAAGTTACAAAATCAAAAGATATAAGAGAAACAATAAATATGAGTGTATCTCAAACAGTAAGAAGAACCTTACTTACATCTCTAACAACTATTTCTGCTATTACGATTGTGTACATATTTGCTAAAATATATAATCAACAAGTTCTTGAAGAGTTCTCATTACCTCTAGTTATAGGTGTCTTCGTTGGAACATATTCATCTATATTTGTTGCATCATCCCTATGGTGCATATTTGAAGAAATTAGAGAAAAAAGAATAGAAAATAAAAAGTTAAAGACAAGTAAATAATATATATTAAGGATAACAATTAATTGTTATCCTTCTTTATTTATAGAGTGTAGATATATATTTACTATATATAGCATATTTATTAGTAAATATAGAAGGAAGGTATTTTATGATAAAATTAAAAGAATTAGTTTTCTTTATTTTTACAACACTTGCAATTGGATTTATGGGATCTTTTTTAGGAGATCAAAGCATATATAATGAATTTACAAAACCTGACTTTGCTCCACCAAGTTACATATTTTCATTAGTATGGACTATATTATATATTTTGATGGGAATATCTGTATATATGATATATATGTCAAAAGATGATCTTAAAAGAAAAAAGGCACTTAATGTTTATATTATACAATTGATTGTAAATGCAACATGGACACTATTATTTTTTGGACTAGAATTAAGATTATTTGCTTTTATCTGGATTCTACTATTAATATTACTTGTTTTAATTATGATAAATAGATTTTATACAATAAACAGAATAGCAGCTAATTTACAGATACCATATCTTATTTGGTTAGTATTCGCCTCATTACTAAACTATAGTGTGTATATATTGAACCAATAATACACATAAATATTACGTAACTTGACAAATGTGATATAATTATAATATATAGTTAAGTAACTCATTAACCAAACTTTAATAAGGGGGTTTAAAATGGAAGATTTGAAAGGTAAATCGACATATTGTTTTGAAACAATTGACATTCAAACTATAAAGGATGAATTATCCAATATAGAAAATTACTGTCATTTAGCAAAAATTCAAAGTAAGGAGGAAATGGAATTAATTCTTTTAAAAGATTTTAAAAGAATTAATTTAGACTTTCAATATTTAGACTTCGAATTTGAAAATGTATATTTATCATCCATATATAAATTTATAAATGATAAATATATAAATCCTGAAAGAATTAAAAGAGAGATTGTATTTACTTTGGAAGATATATTTATAAATAAATATGGAGGTGCTCCATTTACACTTAGAAGATTGGAGGAAATGAAAGAAAATTCAAAATTCCGCCGTGCTTTAATGTATGCGGGAAATGAATATTTGTATCCATTTGAATTAATTGATAAATATAATTCAAATGAGTATATTAAAATAAGGAGCATAGGAAAGAGTAGACTCCCATTATTCAAGGAGTTTTTAGAAAAATTATAAGAGCAGCTTAGGCTGCTTTTTATAATATGCAAAAATAATAAAAAAAAATTATAAAATACTTGCAAAAATCAATAAGATATTGTATAATATTATTCAGTTACTTAAACATGCGAGAGTGGCGGAATAGGCAGACGCACAGGACTTAAAATCCTGCGGGAGTTAAATCCCGTACCGGTTCGACCCCGGTCTTTCGCACCAGTGATATCAAGCAATTATACGATTTACGTATAATTGCTTTTTCCATTTTTTCAGAAAGTTCTAACAAAAGTTCTAACAGAAAAAAACAAAGTCTAACTAGTTAAAAATATTTTTGCCATAATATTTGCAGAGTTTAGTTTTGATTTAGTTTCCAAATGAGTGTATATGTTTGCAGTTGTAGAGTATGTTGAATGTCCTAACCATTCTTGTATTTCTTTCTTTGCATAAATTAATTATTCTTTTTCTGGTTGCATCTCCTATATTCATTGTCATCAGTCCTTTCAAGATAATTATATCAAATAATCATAACTAATATTAACCTAATTAGGCTGACAATTGCATAAAGACATGATAATATTATTATAACCTAATAAGGTTAATATGTAAAAAAGGAGATTTATTATGATGTATTCAGAAATGATTGATAGATTACTAAATAGTTTAGAGGGAAGATTGCCATATATGAATAAAATTCAAAAACATCTGTATGAAAAAGTAGAATCTAATATTAGAGGAAGTTATTATATATATAACCATTTTTTAGAAACTAATATTGAAAAAGAAAAGAGAGAATTTGTAATACAAAACTTTAATAATTATAGCGATGATATAAATTATAGAAATAGTATTTTAAATGATTTATACTATAAAGATGGTATAAGAGATGGTATTAACTTATTTATTGAATGTATAAAAAAATTGAAACTATTTTATATATTTTTTTATCTAATATATGTATAGAGTACGTACATATTATATATAAGAGTCATTTTGATTAATTATTTTAGGGGGAAGTAATGATAGAAAACGTGAAGAAAGCGTCTATGGGAGACAAAGAAGCATTTACTGAATTAATAAACTATATGAAAGTAGACTTATATAAAATTGCTAGATGTAAACTTAATAATGAAGATGATATTTGTGATGCGATTCAAAATACAATGATTTCAGCTTATAAAAGTATAATTCATATTAAAAATTATGAATATTTTAAGACATGGATAATTCGTATTTTAATTAATGAATGCAATAAAATATACTTAAGTAAAGAAAATAGAAATATCTCATATGATAATGATGAACAGAATTTTTATATTGGAACTGATGACAGTGAAATAAATGAAGTTGAATCAAAAATGACTTTTGATAGTATTATATCAGTATTACCTGAAGAAGATAGAGAAATCATGATACTATTCTATAATAATGATTATTCAACTAAAGAGATTTCAAAGATTATTAATAAAAATGAAAATACTATTAAAACTAAAATACGAAGATCAAAAGAGAAGATAAGAGAAGTTTTTTATGGAGGTAAGTGTGTTGAAAGATAAAATTGATTTAGAAATAAAAAATGTTTTAAAAGAGAATATTAAAATTCCAGAGAGATTTAGCAAAAAAATTAATATGAGTTTGGAAAATATTAATCCAATAGAAATAACCAATAAAAAAGAATTTAAATTTAAAAATTATAAATATTTTAAATTTATAGCAGCAATATTTTTATTTGCAATTATCGCTATTAGTATGCCTTTGGCCGCTAAAACATCAGAATATATAAGAAATCTATTTGGAATTTCAAATCAAGGTATAGATACAGCATTGAATTTTGATTATTTTGAAAATATATCAATGGATTATATTTCAAATGATGGATTATCAGTTAAAGTCAATAGTATGTTAATGGATGATTTGAATTTAGACATATTATTAGAATATAAAATTGATAAAAAAATAGGTGACATAAAAAGAATTGATATTAAAGATTTAAAAATAATTGATGAAAGCAATAATGTTTTATATGATGAAAATAATACTAATTATTCTAATTCAATTAGCACATATATTGTTGAATCTATAGATGATAACATTTCAAGGCAGACAATAGCTTTAACATCAAATAAATTTCCTAATAGTAAAAAATTATATATTACTTTTAGTAGTGTTGAAATATATACAACATTTAGTAAATATGCTTACACTGGCGAATGGAATATTAATATTGATGTTTCTCAAAAATTTTATGAAAGAAAGATTCAACAATATATATGTGACACTAATGATTATTTTAATATTATAAATGCTGATTTAACTTCAACAGGTTTAAATTTTAAAATAAGTTTTAATAATAATCTTAATAACAGCGACTTAGAAAATATATTTAGAACATTTAAATTAATAAATGAGTCTGGTGAAGAAATACAAAGAGGAAATGTATTGTCCCTATCCAAAGAAGAAAAATGGTTAAGTGCTACTTATATTGGTGTAACAAAATATCAACCATTGGAAGATATTTATGTTCAGTTTACAACATCAAATCAAGATGTAAGCGTGAAATTAAAATTAGATAATAATTAATAAAATAGCAGTAATTCTTTTGAAAATTACTGCTATTTTATTATAATTCTAAATCACACTCTTCATTACTATAACTATGTTGTCTAGCATATTCTCTCTTTGCATTATTTCCAAAATCAGAATTATATAAACTTTGATATTGTTCATTATTATTTTCACAGTTGCTTATAAGTTTTATAATATCAGATAATGATTGTATAATATTGTTTGAACTGTATTTATATCGTTTATTTTCAGTAACATTCCATTTTAAACCAGTCGCATTTGCTAATTTTATTGCCAATTCTTTTTTTGCTTGTTTAGATAGCTCATTTATATTTATTTCACTAAACAAACTATTATTATTGATATTATCATCGACATTAGAGCTCCTATTCCAAAATATATCAGCTTTGTTTTTATCAATAGTTCTTCCTTTAAATTCAGATCTTTCATTAAACAGTGTTCTATTTGCTTGCTTACTATTGTTGATAGTTCCATCTCCATTTTCTGAATGTTTATTGAATTTGATATTCTCCTTATATTGTCTGCTACGTCTTTCATATCGTGAAGTTGTATGCTCAGTTTGTCCATTACATAATCTATTGCTAGTATATTTTCCAACTGTTGTGTTTTCTGAGCTGATATTTGATTTAATTGTTTTAGATTTTCCATAATATAATTCCATCCTTTCTTTTAAATATTTTTCATCATGCAATTTATTATCTCTACATTTGTTTTCTGTTGGAGTAGAGTAGGTTATATATTTTCTATTAGTAGACCAATTTACAGTATATCCTAAGTTATTCATTATTTTTATAAATTCATTTTTTGAATTCCCTTTTTCCATAGAATAGTCGATAGCGTTTATTAGTTTAAATTTCCAACTTTCACCTTTTAGTGCAACTCTATATTCATTTCTATCTATATGCTCTTCTTTAGATTTATTTTTAATTATAGATAATCCATAATTCTTACATATTTTATCAGAGAAATCTTTTAACTTTTGTAAATCTTGTTTACTTTGTTGATACTTGTACCCATTCTCAAAATTAACAGAATTTATTATAAAGTGATTGTGTATATGCTCCTTATCTTTATGAGTAGCCATTACTAATTGAAAACCTTTAAAATGTTCTGCAAAATCTTTTCCTATGTCATAAGCCATACCAGAATTTATATTATCTTTAGGATTAAATGATTGTATAAAGTGATAATACTGTCTACCATTTTCTTTATCATAGTTTTTCTTAGTAAATAAAAACTCATTATGAGCAGTATCAGGAAAACAATCTTTTCCATAAATTAATGAAGTATCTGTTTTTTTATCATTCATAATATAATTTAAAGCTCTTTTCAAATTCCCTTTTTTGATATTAACACATTCAATGACTGCCATATTTTTGACATCTCCTTCACTAATTCAGAGTAATTTATAGATTCCTTACCATATATATAACTTGATTTTGTGAGTTGATTTATATTATTTCCTATTTTTTTTAACTGATAAATTATTTCATCTAAATTGTCTATAACTATTAGTTTTTTATTTTTAATGCAATAGTTAATATATTTACTTTTAGATATTTTAAGTTTAGTAGAATTAGATATAATATCATTATATATTTTTTCATCAACTCTAAACGATAGTTTATAATCTTTTTTATTTATATAAATCACACCTTTCAAAATGGGGTTTGGGGCATTGCCCCATACGTTATAATTGTATTTGATAAGGACTTTGTCCTACAAATACGAAGCTTGCCTACAAATAAATAGCATATTTATTCTAGCTCTTGTTCTTCACTGTCATGGTAAAATTGGTTAAAAAAATCATCAGTATATTTACGTGAAATATTAACTGATGATTTAGATTTTCTATTATAAAATTTACTATTTGTATTAACTATATTATCAACTAAACTGTTATATATACAAGTTGATAAATAACCGGAATAATTCGTTATTTCATTGTTCTTTTCTAAAAAGATATTAACAACTTGCTCTATATGACTATCATTTAATTCATATAATCTACTTCTTATTTTTTCTTTTGGTATAGTAGAATTAATAAGTTTTAACTCTTTCATATAATAAAGTTTATTTATTGCTTTATCTAATATTTGAGATAGACTAGTGTTATTTATTATTTCATTATTATATTTTGATAAATTAATCTCCTTTTTAATATAATATAAATTTTCTTCATCTGTATTTTTAAATTTGTTATGTTTCTGTTCTTCCTGAAGAATATTATCAGTATCAATATTATTAGTATAGATAGGGTTTAAATTCTTTACCTCTTGAGACTTAGATTCTATACTTCTAGAAGTATAGTTTTTAAACTTCTGATTTTCTAATGTATTTGATACTGTTTTTTTTATTTCAATTTCTTCATGTTCAATCTTGCCTATGTATATCAGATTAGGATTTCCTTGTCCTTGTTTTTGTTCAAAAATTAATCCAACTTTATTTAGTTCTTTAAAAATATTAGTTACTGTCACCTTTGAAATACACAGTTCTTTCATTAATTCTTCACGAGTGAATATCAAATATACTTCACCTTTGCCATTTACCCAATTATTTATTTTAGATAATTCTAATCGATCCAATAAAAAAGCATAAGCTATTTTAGTGCCTATGCTAGTTGTAGTAGAATATTTAGGATTACTAAATAATTCTTTTGGCAATTGATAGAATTTATGTGTTGTTACTTCATTTATTTTATATAGTTCTATATTATTATTCATAAAATTTCCACCTTTAATTTTCAAATAAAAAACACACTAAGTAAATACTTAATGTGTAAATCTTATAGTAGAGTTACCATATTTTTTGAAAAAAGTTCTAACAAAAATTCTTAGAGTTCTAACATTTTATTCAAAAAAAATTTATTTTTTAAAAATCTATAAATCATTAAAAACAAAATATTTATAGACATTATATACTGTAGATATGTTATTTTCTTACATTTTTAACTATTGTTAAAATATAATAAATGTGATTAAAATACAATATCTATTAAATATATTTGAAAACTTAAAATCCTGCGAGGGTTAAACCTCGTACCGGTTCGACCCCGGTCTTTCGCACCAAACCTACAGTAGACGGTGTTTTGCAATACTGAATCTATTGAAAAAGTGCTTAAAAAGCACGTAAGAATATTTCTATAAAAAGAGATAATCTTGCGTGTCTTTTGCGTATTTTTTAAAAGTAATTTAATATGGATAATTGTTATTTTCATCAACACTCTTTGTACATAAAAAAAATAGTATTATTATAAAACCAGCAAAAGGAATAAAAATTATAAAAAACCACAAACCACTTCTATTGATATCATGTAATCTTCTAATAAATAATGTTAACATTGGTAAACTTGTTACTAGTAAATATAATCCTAGTAGGTCACTATCATTTCTAAATATAAAAGATATAACAAAAATGACTATAATGTTAACTAAATATGCCATCCAATATTCTTTTCTTGTTGACCTTCCTGAAGAATTAAAACAATTTTTCCACATTGAAATATATTCTGACATCAGCAGCACCTCCATATGGCTAGAGTATCATATTTTATTTATTTTTGCAAGTGCATAGATGGAATATAAAAAAAGATTCTACAAATAAATTCAAATAACTACAAAAATTTCATAAAAAGAAATAACCTTGTATTTTAAAAGAAAAGGAGTTAAAAATATTGATAAATTTTAATAATAATGTAGATATTTCTATTGATGAAGAATTTTATAAATAGTTGCTTAGCAAAAAAATTAGATCAAGTTCAATTATATACTATAAAAATTCTTGGAAAATATTTAAAGGGTTTACAGGTAATATTGAACTTAAAGAATTAAACAAATTTTTAATATAAGTGTATATAAGATTTTCCTTTTTCATAAACTATTACCTCTTTAGATTACCATTGAAAATAGTAGTATATTAATTAATATACTACTTATTGTCAATTGACATGAAATCATTTCTTAAAAATTCAAAATTGAGATAATTAATATTAAATTATAATAATTAAATAAAATATTTTATTATGCATATTTTATATATCACGTTTGAATGTAGACAGGCATATATTATAGTATAAAGCAGATCAACTGTTTTAATAATTGTGGAAGGGAGCATTGAAATGCAAAATAGAAGATGTGGTAATTGCGGATGTAATAATAATTATTCACAAGAATATCAAAATAATTATAATGAAGAAGAAAAAGTACAACCTAGAGATTTTGAATATGAAAATGAAGATTATAATAACAATTCTTATCAAAAATTTGAAAAATGTCCAAAAGAGCATTGCCAATATTTTAAAGAAAATAAATATTGGGTTGAAGAATGCGTTTGGAAAAAATGTTGTAAATTTAGACCAATATCTGGCCCAAAATATAACTAACATTAGGTAAACAATGTACACAAAAGTAAAAATAAATTTACCTTTTATTAATATAATTTTAATTCATAAATGGCAGATTTATAAAATATGTATATAAAGGAGGATGCCCGAAGAAACAGACATCCTCATAGATTATATACAACTATTTTGCAGATGGTACCTATACAATACAAAAATATAAATTAATACATATAATGATTATATTTTTTATTACCATAATTATATTTAATACCATATTTTCTTTTTACATTTTCCCTAAATCAGTATTACTTGAATTTTTAACTTGGTTATTGTTCGTATAAAATTTTTATATATTATAAAAATATACATAAATAGAACTTAAAATTCTGTAGAAGTTAATTTAGTACTGATTTATTGCTTTATTTTGATCCTAGCTATTTGAGCTAGGACCTTTTTATGGTATGAATATAAAGATATTTTAGTAGGTTATTTTTAAAACTTCCTTCACATAAATAATTAAAATAAGAATAGTTAGGATTGGTTAATATAAGATATTCACAAGTTTAGTCACTTATTTATGCAAATATAATGTAATATAATGATAAATTTTAAAATATATTAGTATAGTATAAGTATAAATAAATACATATTTTTCAAAATGGGAAGTGATTTTCTTGTTTTTATTCGTTATCCAAGCTAAAAAGATTTTAATCTTTACAATATGTTTAGCAATGATAGTTTTATTTTTTTTCACATTTATAAATATTGTTTTTAATCAAAGTATTACTGTTGCCACAAATGAGGAAGGTAAAACATATATAAAATGGGTTAGTTTTAATGTCACTTATCCTGCATTGAAAAAGGCACTTGATATAGATATATCATCACATAATTATGAGGATGTGTATAAATATGATTGGGTACAAATATTATCATATTTAGGTGCAAAATATGGTGGTAATTTTACAAAGTATAAAGAAAGTGATATGGATGCATTTATAAATAGAATTGCAGCAGGTGAAACAATAGAAGATATAACTAAAGATATGAAATATTATAGCTATTATCTAGAAGCATATACAGCTGTAATTGGAGGATTCATTGGCAATTATAGAATACAAGTTCCAAATGAAAATGGTGAATTGGTTTGGCAAGATAAATATGGACTGAAAGTGTTTTCACCAATAGCACAAGGATATTACTATAATGATTATGATGATTTTGGTTCCCGGAAGAGAATATGGATATAAAAGGAAACATTTGGGTCACGATATGTTTGGAAATGTTGGAACCCCAATCATATGTGTTGAATCTGGCGTTGTTGAAGAATTGGGCTGGAATAGATATGGTGGATGGAGAATAGGTATTAGAAGCTTTGATACTAAAAGATATTATTACTATGCTCATTTAAGAAAGGATTATCCATATGTTCAAGGATTAGAAAAAGGTCAAGTAGTAAAAGCTGGTGATGTAATAGGGTATCTGGGTATGACGGGATATAGTATAAAAGAAAATGTTAATAATATAGAAAAAAGTCATTTACATTTTGGGACTCAACTAATATTTGATGAATCTCAAAAGGATGGAATAAATCAAATTTGGATAGATGAATATGCCATAACAAGATTATTATCACAAAATAGATCTAAAGTTCAAAAGGTATCAGGTACTAAAGAATACAAGAGGGTGTACGACTTTTCTGAACAAAGCGTGGAAATTTATAATAAGAGTGAATAGCTTAATTGTAATAAAATATGAGTTTAAACTAAATCAGAAGATATCTTCTGATTTAGTTTATTTTTATAATTAATTATGCTTGGACTATAATGTACTCACTTTTTTTTATATGAAACATAAAATATAATTATAGGCTTGAAAGGTGGAATAAAATGCAAATTAAGAAGAAAAAATCAGAAAAAGTGGTACAATCCTTTAGGGATGATATCTTATTAGATAATACAAAAGAAAATATTAATCATGTCGATGTAGAATTTAAAAACTTTGTAGATTTTCTAAGAGAAAAAAATTTATCAGATTTGCAATATATAATAAAGCATAATTTTGAATATATAAGTAAATATGATAAAGCAAATTATATAAGAATAACTGATTATTATAATCAGGCAAAATTATGGGGTACAATAAATTTAGAAAATGAGGATTATGAATTAATAAATAATAATGCTGAGGCTTTAGTAGAGCACTTACAAGATATAGAGTGGTTATATAGTAGACTTGGTGATTATAGATCAAAAAAAATATTATTAGCAATTCTTAATTATTGGCTTAAATTAGATTATAAGAGAATATCACAAATACAAGATAAAAATTATGCACAATACTTTGATTTAGATTTAGTAAGTTGCAATAAAGATGAAGTATTTGTTGATATAGGTGGTTTCATTGGAGATACACTAATTAGTTATTCAAATGCATTTGGTAAGGAAAATTATAAGAATTTATATTGTTATGAAATAGTACCAACAAATATAGAATATATAAAAGCCAATGTAGATCGCTTTAAACTTGAAAATGTAATTGTTAGAGAAAAAGGTGTAAGTGATAAAAAAGGTGTGCTATATCTTTCTGATGATGAATTATCTTCAATAAGTCAGTTACATGAAGAAGGAAAGATAGAAGTTGAAACTGTTACTATTGATGAAGATATAAAAGGAAGGGTATCTTTTATAAAAATGGATATTGAAGGGGCAGAGGAAAAGGCATTAATTGGGTGTAGAAAGAAAATAGAAGAATATCATCCAAAACTTTCCCTTAGCGTATATCATAATAATAATCATCTTTGGAAACTGGCAAGAATCATAGATGAAATAGATCCAGATTATAAGTTCTATTTACGTTACTATGGTGGAGTAATGTTACCAACAGAATATTTACTTTATGCAATATAATAAAAAATAAATCGGTTATTGATTAAATAACTGATTTTTTCATAGTCAATTTTAAACAAATTATTATTAAATTAATTCTATTGTGACAAATTTCGACAAATTAATTTTTACATATATTTTATAATTTTTATAAAAGTATTTATTTTAGTATGTGTTTTTGGAGGATTTATGAAAATGTTTAGATCGAAAAAGGGAATTTCAATATTTTCCATTATATTTATTGCTATAATTTTAACTATTACAATAACAATTTTTTATCTATTATATTTAGGCAGAGCCGAAAATGTATTTAAGATTGCAGTTGATACATTATCAAAAAGTTTAAGTGACTCTTTGGAGGATATTAGATCAGATGAAGTAATAAGTATTCTTGATAATAATTCATTTGAAGCAAAGAGCAATATTTCTATTAATGCAAATTTTAATAGTCTAACCAATTTACAAGATAGAAAAATAGAAGAATTAATTAATAATTCTTCTATAGATGTTACTACAAAGTATAATAAAGACAATGAATATATGGAACAAAATATTATATATTCATATAATGGAAGCAAAGGTATGGAAGTAACTACATACTCTGACAATAACAATTCCTATTTATATTTAAATGATGTATTTGATAAATATATTTCAATTTCTGATTCTACTGGAATGGAAAGTATGATGTTTAACAGTGTAGAATTAACTGAAAATGATTACAAGTATATAATATCAAAAATAAGAGAAGAATTTAATAAAATTTCTTTAAAGCCTTATGTTACCACATTAAAAAATCAAGAAGTAACAATAGGTAGTGAAACAATAAAAACAAAAAAAGTAACCTTATTAATCGGTAAAATGATTCAAGAAGGTGCTTGTGATGATATGATAAAAGAATTGAATAGTGATGATAAATTCATTGATATATTAATTAGATTCATAAATAATAAAGAATATGATACAAGAGATAAGGTTAAACAACTAATAAATAATTCATTTGAATCATTTAAAAAATCAAATGATGTTAACAGTAAAATATCAATATATACAAAAGGTATATTAAATAGACCAGTTATGCTGGAAATTGGTGATGATAAGGGTAATATATTACAATTTACTGATTACAAGACAAAAGAACAGGACTTTAAAGTTTTAGTTAGAGAAAATGCAATTGATGTTTTGAATTTAACTTCTAAGGAAACTAGTAAAAATAATTATAATATAAATATAACAAGTAAGGATAACGAGTTCAATACTTTAAGTTGTAATGTAAATGGTGTTATATTGGATAATGAAATGAATTTAAAATATGATTTAAATGCTAATATAGGAAATTTACTTCAAAAGCAACAAATTAATCTATCTGGTGAATTAAAAACTAAGATTGTTTATAATAATGTAGATAAGTCTGCAAATGGAATGTTAGAATTCTCATTGAATTCAGATAAAATGGGGACTTTATCTTTAAAACTTACTAACGATATTAAAGTTAGTACAGAGTCAATTCAAATGCCATTTATATATTATACAGTTGGTGCCAGTGAATTAACAGATGCTGAATATGAGAAAATATTGTATAATATTATTAAAAAATATCCTGCAATAGGAGAGATAGTAAACTACTTGAGTACCTCAATAATATAAAATATATTAAGTAAATGAAAAGATAAGAGTATACTCTTATCTTTTTAGTTTTTTAATTATCTTGTATAAATATATTTGACATTTTAGGTGTAACAATAAATGCAGGACTAGTTCCGCCAGTTTGTGTCAATACGACGATTCCATATTGATTTGTTTGTACTATACCTTGAACAGAAGCATTTGGACCAGAAGATATAATTAATACTTCATTATCTGGTACACTCTCAAAATAATCGTAAAAATTAATTATTGAGTTATTTGTGCAACTATACTCAGCAGTATCAGGGAGCGATAGGTATGATATGGAGTTATCATAGGTACTATCCGAAAGCTCAAATCCAAGTATATCATTTATATTAGCTAAATATTGACCAAGACCCTCAAAGTTAATATATATCCCTTGTATAGTTGATGTTGTTGGTGAAATATATAGTGAACCAATTGTACCAAATATTTCTCCAGTCATTGATGTAAGAACTCTTACATTTGCATTAGGATATATGGTAACAATTTGTGAAAGTAAATTTGTTAATTGGTTAGTTAAGAAACAATTATCAGTATAAACATTAAAAATTCTAATACCAGATTTAGCTTGTACATTGTTTGCTAAAAATACAGTTGATGCAGTTGAGTTCTCTATCCATAGAGTTATTGGTGCGGTGTCAACTTTTAGTATAGCATTACCATTTATATTACCTATTCTTACAGGTGAATTACTTGCAAAAGAATCACCTAAGCTTGTAGTTAGAGAAAAAATTATATTAGCATTGTTATTAGATGCTTGGGTTGCAACCCACCAATCAATAATATATATTCCTTTACTATTTATAGTTACGTTACCCGTTAGTGAATCATAAGTCATATCACCATTATTTTCTACTAGTTCATTAAATATTAATTTGCCTCCTGTAGTTACAGGAGTTGCTGTATTCTTTTGTAATTGTAATAGATTCATTATTAATTTTCCTTTCTATATGAATATACTATATTTTATTAAATTTTTGTGTAATTGTTGAATATAATATTGATTCATAATTAGATAATAAAAAAAGAACAGTAAATAAATTATTACTAATCCTTTTTTATTACATATCTCCATTCAATACTTTTATACGGTTCGGATGCATAATTAATTCCTATTCTTTTAGTTTTAGTATAGTTAAATTTCTTCCCATCATCTTCAATCCAAAGTTTATCTGAGTTACAAAGATCTATATTGTTTAATTGTTTAGTTATATCTAAAAATTTAGTTAGTTTACCTGGACCATCATATCCATCAATTCCTCTAATTAATACTGCTTGTGGAATACCATTTTTACCAGTAACAACATTTAAAAGATAATGTATACCATAACATAAATATACATATGTATGACCACCATCTCCATATAACACTTCAGTTCTTTTTGTTAAACCAAATCTCGCATGACACGCTGAATCTTCTTCACCTCTGTACGCTTCTGTTTCAGTTATTCTACATTTTATTATTTCACCATTATCTAATTTTCTAACTAATATTTTTCCTATTAAAAGTGGTGCTACTTCAAGAACATCTTTTGTATAAAAATTCTTATCTAATTTTTTACTCATAATTACCTCACTATATAGTATATACATACAAATATATTATACAATATATTATTTTTTTATCAAATACTTTGTAATGTAATTTGTTGTCAAAATTTGTAAACTAAGTTTACAATATATATATTATGTGATACAATTTAGAAAATAATCGGAGGGATTTTAATGAAGTTTTTTAGGAAAATAAATAAAGGATTAATTCTAACAATAATTGTACTGATTGTATTAACTGCATATTTAGTAGGTTTAGAATCTTTTAGAAATTCACAAAAAGAAAATATAAAAAAAGCATGTGTTGACTATATTGAGCTCAAAAATAGTTATGCTATGTTACCAGAGGAGTATAGAACAGTAAATAAAGATATTAGTACTGATGAATTAAATAAATACATTGATACAATAAAAAAGGATTTAAGTACTCATGTAATATCAAATGATAATGTTTTAAATCTTGAGACTAATTCTATAAAGAGTAGTCTTCAAAGTCAAATTGATAGCAAGAATATTATAACTTCATATGATAAGAAAATAGTTGATATAAACAGCTATTCATTTGAAGGTGACCAAGTAACTGTTGTATTAAATAATTTCTATGAAAAAGAAGTTGAGACTATTTTGGAGAAAACTTTTGATGAGGCGACAAAGAGTTATATTAATAAGACTGATAAATCTAAAACATCAGCTAATACTCAAGATACAATAATATTGAAAAATGAGAGTAATGAATGGAAAGTTGTATATTCAAATATCATTGATCTTCAAATGATAGTTAAATATTAATGGAGGTGTGAGAAATGCAGGAAAATATTTTAGAATTAAGAAACATTAGTAAATATTTTGGTAAAAGCAAAGTAATTGATAATATAAACTTAGATGTAAAATCAGGGGAAATTTATGGGTTTTTAGGACCAAATGGGGCCGGAAAAACAACTACAATTAAAATGATACTTGGACTTTTATCCATTGATGAAGGAAGTATTAAAATAAATTCACATGATGTAAGCCATGATTTTGAAAATGCTATGGAATATATTGGTGGTATAGTTGAAAATCCTGATTTATATGGATATTTATCTGGAATTGATAATCTAAAACTTTATGCTAGACTTCGTAATGTAAGTAAGGATAGAATAGATGAATTAGTTAAGACAGTTGGTTTACAAGACAGAATAAAAGATAAGGTTTCTAAGTATTCTTTAGGTATGAAGCAAAGGCTTGGACTAGCACTTACTCTTTTACATTCTCCTAAGGTACTTATACTTGATGAACCAACAAATGGACTTGATCCAGCAGGTATACGATTACTTAGAGATATATTAAAAAAACTTGCTCATGAAAATAATATAGCAGTATTTATATCATCACATCTTTTAAGTGAAATGGAACTTATGTGTGACAAAGTTGCTGTAATAGACAAAGGAAAAATCATTAAGTTTGAAAACATGAAAAATGTTATTGAAGATGTAGATGAAGAAAAAGTTAAGTATATTGTAGGTGTTAATAATGTGGATAAGTCAGTACAAATTTTAACTGATACCTTCGGAGAAGAAAATGTTAAATTAATTGAAGAATCAAAAATTCAAATTACTCTAACTAAAAATAAAATTAAGGAAATAGCACAAATTTTAGTTAAAAATGATATTGATATATATGAATTAAATAGACATAATCATTCACTTGAAGAGGCATTCTTAAATATGACAAATGGAGGTAAGAATTAATGAAGAAAATTATTAATTTATGTATAAATGAAACAATTAAATTATTTAAGAAAAAATCCACTATTGCCATAATTTTATTTGCAATATTATCACTTTTTGCAGCAGCTGGTTTTGCAAAACTTTCTCAAGAAAATACTAAAAATTCAAGAAACAATGATTATATGGTAGAGAATATAAAATACGAAATCGAAGCATTAAAAAATGCAACAGAAACTCAAGGTAAAGGCTATGATTCTAGAGCAAGACTTGAAATGTTGCAATATGCATATGAAAATAAGATTAATATATACAATGATAATTGGAAAACTGAAATAATAAATAAGCTTATTGATAAAAAGACAAATGAATATAAAATGAAAGATACAGCTGTATCTTCTAATGAAGAGTTGAATAAATTAAAAAATGAAATTGATAATTTATTCAATATACTAAAACAAGAAAGATTTGATGAATATATTGATTTAAAAATAGCGGATATAAAAAAATCATATGATACTGGTAATATTACAAAAGAAGAATATGAGGAACAAGTCGAAATACAAAATCTTACAAAAAAATATGAAGTTGGTAAAACTTCTGATCAGTCTCAAGCATGGAAAAAAGAAGTATTATCTGAAATTTCCACTATAAAAAGTAGTCTTAGATTAGGTATAGATATGAATTCTAGGCAATTACTTAGTTATGATAATATTAGCAAATTAAATGACAAACTCAAAATAGATATGTATAGATTAGAAAATAATATTCAAATCTCTTCTAATATATATGGTGATTTCAATTACAGAAGTTTATATGAATCAATGGCAGAAAAATTATCAATGATGTTTATTGGAATATTAGTGATAATATCTGCAGGTTCTTCTATATCAAGTGAGATTTCAAAGGGAACAATAAAGTTTCTTATAATGACGCCAAATAAAAGATGGAAAATATTATTATCAAAGATAATTGTTTATACTGTTGTACTTTTAATATTTACATTAGTGATATCAATATGTGGATTAATAGTAGGAAATATATTCTTTTCTGATTTACAAGCTATACCATATTTATATATTAAAGATGGAAATGTAAATTCAATTAGTCATAATGTATATGAAATTCTTAGATTTTTCACTTATGATATTGATATATTTATGTATATTCTACTTGCTACACTTATTTCAGTTATAACTAGGAATACTTCACTTGCAATTAGTTTGTCAATGGCAGCATATATTGGTGCAAGTACTGTAATGCAGATAATTAACGCCTTTATACAATCAGAGTGGATAAAGTTTGTACCATTTAATAACTTAAATTTAACAGAAAAATTCTTTGCAAATGAAAATACTTCAATGTCGACAGAAATATTTAGTCAATCATTACAAAGTGTAACTTTAACATTTTCTATGTGTGTACTTGCTGTATCAGCGATAATAATGATAGTATCAATGTTTGATAGTTTCAATAAAAAGGATATAGTTTAATAAATTATAAATAGAATATAATTGATTTTTAACCAATAAAGGCATAATAACTATTAGCTATTATGCCTTTATTTGAATCAAATTTTCTTCGCTCCATACACATGTCTTCTTTCATATTTATTTTTATTTAAAATTCTTAATATATTGAGGTAACCTGACCGATTTTGGTGGAAGAATCAATTCTCGAGTAAGTTTTAATATAGATCCTTCTTTTACATGTAATGTAACAATTCCACATTCAGGATTTGATTGTATTCTATCACTCCTGTTCTCAGGGTCAAAAGTTGGACCAGATGTTGTAGTAACATATATTCCTCCATAGTAGGTTTCCTGTGTATTGCGGATAGAACCATAATAAATTGCACCTAAATCAAATTCTTTACCATCAACTATCACTTTATTACCACTCTTTGCCATTGCTGTTCTTTCTGGTATAACAATGGGGTAATCTCTAGTATAAGGCTGATTTAATTTTCCTTCATGAAGCATTCTAAGAACTACACCAAATATTACAAAATCACATTTACTATTGTTAATATAGGTGAATTTTATATCTTTTTCCTTAAGCTTAGATGATACCTCATAAAGTGGGTTTACTTCGGGGGTATTTGATATTTTTTCTAGGAAGCTTTTCTCGCAGTCACCATTAATAGCATAATAATGAAAATCAGGATAATCTGAAAGTACACGAGTGACTTCATTCGCTTGTCCTTGACTACCAAATATCTTTGTATATATTGCATATTTTTTAACTGGTTTTCCCCACACAATATCACCCGCTAAATGAACATGTTGAATACTTCTTTCTTTTGCTGCATCTAACATATATCTAAGAGATGCTTCATTGAAGAATTTAGATCCAACCTGTAAATTAGAAAGCTCTAAGTATGAAATTATCCCTGTTTCTGGAAGTGGACTTGAAATGATATATGAACTGTCATCTTCCGTATTTAAAATAACTCTATCGTCTTCTGTATATATGTTGTAATGTAATGTTTGATTGATGTATGTTATTTCTTCTTCGGTAAGGCCGAGTTCATCAAAAGGAACAAAACCTAATCTAAATAATTTCTTTAAGGCCTTGTTTAGTTTTTCAGCATCAACTTCAATATCGCTTTTTTCATTTTCAACGTTTTTAATTTTTATTATATTGATTTTTTTATTTTTTTTATAATGCTGTTCCATTTCATAAATATCATCAATATTTTCAATAAGAAGTACAGAACCCTTTTCAGATATACATTTCCCATCTTGTATTGTCATATCGGAAATTCGGCAACCAACTCTACTATTACATCCCATACGATTTATAAAGTCTGTAGTATGTTGGAAAGTCAGAGGAGATTCGCATATTACATTCCCATAAATAAATTTTGCAAGTCCATGGAAATGTCCAGAAACAAGGTTTACTATTGGGTACATCTTACCAAATATTTTGACATCATTTACATTACTTTTTGCATGGATTAGAGCAGTCTTAAATGTTGCATCCATAGTTTTTTGTGAAGGGTAAGTGTCACTTATAGTATTTCCACGTGAGCTACCAAGATGTATAAGCTTAATTACAGCACCATTAAAAACTATGTAACCAACAAAACTCTTAAGATAAGTGAAATGTTTTTTACGTCTTGCCATTTTTTCTTCTATTAATGCTAAAACATCAGCTCCACCTTTTTTCTTAAAAGATTCATCGTGGTTACCTTGAGATGCAATTATTGTAAAATTAAACATACTAAAAATTGCAACGAAAGTTTCAGCTTGTGAATCTGCAGATCTTTTTTGCAAATTCATATCATGGCCACTGTAAACATTTTTACCATCTACAAGATCTCCAGAAATAAATAAGTAACGATATCCTGTGTTCCATAGGTATTGTAACATTTTTATTAGTTCTTCACGATCAAACTCATTGCTGCCTATGTGAATATCAGCAAGTTTTGCTACCCGTAATATTGATACACCTTCTCTTACTGGTAGGAATATGAATGGGTCATCACCTTTGTCAAGCACATAATATACAAAATCTCTTCTTGTAAAATCATATTGTTTGATAAGTTTATAACCTAAGTCTTCTAAATCTAAAATTTGTAGTTCTGTTGCTCCTAACTTTTGCAGTTCATTCAAAGTATATTGTCTCTTTTTTAAAATACTAACTAAAGCATTTACAGTTAATTTGGTTTCTAGTTTCAAGTCGAGACCTTCTGAACGTTTATTTGTGTTCATAATAATTCTCCTTTCACTAATACGTGGTAAATGTTTGGTAGTATCTCTATATAAAGAGAATAGATCCACTATACAAGATTTTAAATCCTGTATAGGAATCTATCCTCGACATTTAATTTTTTCAATCGATTACATTTTAACATATCATTTTTTCTAATGCAATAGTTTTTTATTAAAAAAAGCAAAAAATCGACAAATTTTGACAAAACTAATTAAACTAATAATTAGTCAATAAAATGATAAAAATTGCAAATAATATGATTATGTGTATATTGTTAAATTCGACAATTAATGATATAATATAGGATGGCAAAGTTATTTTGGAGGGATGTTTATGATAAAAATTGCTTTTTTTGATACAAAGGAATATGATAGAAAATTATTTGAAGAATATAATAAAAAATATGGATATGAAATTAATTATTTAGAATCAAAACTAAATTCTGAGACTGCACCACTTGCACATGGATATGATGTGGTTTGTATATTTGTTAATGATGTAGTTGATGAAAGAACAATACAAATATTAAAAGAATGTGGAGTAAAATTGATTGCACTTAGATGTGCTGGTTTCAATAATGTTGATATTAAGAAAATGGATTCTAGTATTAGAGTTGTTAGAGTGCCTGAATATTCACCATATGCGGTAGCAGAACATGCAACAGCATTATTGCTTGATTTAAATAGAAAAATATACAAAGCTTATCAAAGAACTAAAAAATATAACTTTTCATTAAATGGACTTTTAGGTTTTGATATAAATGGAAAAACAGTAGGTGTAATAGGGACAGGAAAAATAGGAAAAGTATTTATAAGAATTATGAAAGGTTTTGGCGCAAATGTTGTAGCATATGATGTATATAAAGATGAAAAATCAAGTGCAGAACTTGGATATAAATACGTAACATTAGATGAACTATATAAAGAATCAGATATAATTTCCCTACATTGTCCGCTTACAGATGATAATTATAAAATGATAAATTTAGATAGTATTTCGAAAATGAAGCCAGGAGTTGTGATTATAAATACAAGTAGAGGTAAATTAATCGATACTGAAAGTCTAATTAAAAAATTATCAGAAGGACATATTGGTGGGGTTGGACTTGATGTTTATGAAGATGAAGAAGAATTCTTCTTAAATGATATGTCAAATTCATATATAAGAGATAGAGATTTATCTATACTTTTATCAATGCCAAATATAGTAATTACTTCTCATCAAGCATTTTTTACTAAAGAGGCATTAAATAAAATTGCAAATGATACATTTGAAAATATAAAAGAAATTTTTGAAAATGGAACATGTAAAAATGAAGTAAAATAAATATAGAGGTGACCATACATTATAATATTATTGTATGGTCACTCCTGTATAATAATGTTGTAAGATTTGTACATACGAATAACCAGCATTTGCCATGCCATTTGCACCATACTGGCTCATTCCGACTCCATGTCCATAACCCTTAGTAGTAAAAATTATATTACTTCCATCTTGTCTTACTGTAAAATCCGCTGATCTTAATCCAAGTAAAGTTCTAACCTGAACACCAGTGAATGTTTTTCCAGCAAAACTTACACTTTTTACTCTATCCCCAATTGTCTTGCTATTTATTACTATTTGAGATGCTGATGTAATTTTCACACCCATTTTACTTGTTATTGTGGACATTGGTATAGATTTATCTGATTTAAAATTTGATACACCGACATCCCATGGACTATCAACACTTTTTAAGTATGCAAATGAATTTCCCCAAACATTCACAGAGTCTTCAGTTTTACCATTACTAGTAGAAAAGTATAAAGCATCAATATATGCTCCATTGTATTTTATGGATTTTCCAGAGGTTGCACTTACGGCTCCCTTTACTTTATTATAATAACTTGTAAAAGAATTTCCCCACATCTGTTTTAATTCACTCTCAGTTTTATAAACCTGATCAGAAGTACTGGCAGATAATGTTTGACCAGAAGAAATTCTTTTTAACGCATAAGTTCTTGCGGCAACAGCTTGAGCTTTTAATGCTTCTGCATTAAATGATACAGGCATTTCAGCAGATACTACGCCCACCACATAATCCTCCAAACCTATTTTTATAGTTTGCCCATTACTTAGTTTCAGATTAACAATTTGACCCTGTGGAGTTGTAGGAGTAGTGGGGGTCGATGGAGTTGATGGATTAGAAGGTTGTTGTACAGGCGTAGAAGGAGTGGAGGACTTAGGTGTAGTATTTTGAACTGCTTGTTTTTGTGTTGTTGAATTATTATTTGTATCAGTAGTTGGTGAAGTAGGCGTAGTTACATTTGCATTATTTACATCAGTACTAGCAGCAATTTCTGTTGAATTATCTTCTGAAGTTCTAGTATCCAGGTTATTTGCCTCAACTTGTTCGACAACTTTATCATTTTCTCCTGTTATGGTTGATTCAATTTGAGTGGTGGGACTGTTGGCATTTAATGCCCTAGGTTCAACTATTCCAGATACCATTAATGTTCCAACAATTACACCATTTAATACAAGTAATGCAGTTTCATTAGTAACTTTGTTAATATTTTTAAATGCATATTCTCTTATTTTATCTGTTATATTTTCCACATTTTGTTTTAATGCATCAAAGTCAAGGCCAAATTCATATTCATCTGGATAATTAACATATAAAACTAATTGTTCAACACCGTTTACTGTTTCCATTTTATGAGTTATATTCATAGAATCACCTAAAAATATATTGTGTAAGATAGGAAAAAATATACAAATAAAAAAGTGCAAAAGCACTTTTTAGAAATAAACTAATATTAGATTTCTATATTTAAAATTTTTCCTGAAGGAATATATTGTGAATATTTTACATTTGCTAAATCAAACATTTTTTTTGATGCAATAACACTATCTGTCTCTCTATATTTATCCTCTAAGTAAATAACTTCCTTTATTCCAGCCTGAATGATTGCCTTTGCACATTCATTACATGGAAATAATGTAACATATAGCCTTGATTCTTCTAAAGATACTGTGCTATTTAGTATAGCATTTAATTCAGAATGACAAACATAAGGATACTTAGTTTCTAATGTTTTTCCTTCACGCTCCCATGGAATTTCATCGTCATGAACATTATTTGGCATACCATTATATCCAGTAGCTACTATCCTGTTTTTAGAATTGACAATACAAGCTCCAACTCTTGTACTTGGATCTTTGCTTCTTTCAGCAATTAATTTTGCAATTCCCATAAAAGCTTCATCCCAAGTTATATAATCTTGTCTTTTTGGCATAAAATTACCTCCTAATAAATTACCTATATGATAACATATAATTAAAATGAATTCAATTTAAAATTACAAATTTCTACATTTTTTATACTAGTAATGAAAATTATTTGATTGACATTTCCTAACTATAAAAGTATAATAGTGTTATTAAAGGGAGATTAAAAAATGTATAAAATATATATAATAGAAGATGATCAAAAAATAAAGGAAGAATTATCAACGCTTTTTTTAAAATATGGATATGCTACACAATATTCGAATAAGCTAGATAATATTGTAGAGGAGGCTTTAAATTCTAATTCACATCTGGTACTAATTGATATTAATCTTCCAATGTACGATGGATATCATATATGCAGGCAAATAAGGAAAAAATCAAATGTGCCAATAATTATAGTTACTAGTAGGAATACTGAAGCAGATGAGCTTATGAGTATGAGTTTAGGTGCGGACGACTTTGTTACAAAACCATATAATACACAAATACTACTTTCAAGGATAGCCTCTGTATTAAAAAGAGCATACAACACAGAGAATATAAGTGTTATAAGTCATAATGATGTTACACTTGATATTTCAAAAAGTTTGGTAATATATAATGATGAAAAAATTGAGCTTACGAAAAATGAATTAAAGATTTTATATATATTATTTAAAAATGCAGGAAATATAATATCAAGAGATGATATTATGTCTGAACTTTGGCAATCTGAGGAGTTTGTTGATGATAATACATTAACTGTAAATATAAATAGGATTAGAAAAAAGCTTGAAGATATAGGAATAAAAGATTTTTTGATAACTAAAAGAGGACAAGGGTATATGATATGAAACTTATAGATTTTTTAAAAGATAAAATAGTATATTTAATCTCATTATTTACATTAATTGTTTTTATGACAGTTCTTTTATATACTTTAAATATAAATATATATGGAATCTTTTTTATAGTTTTATCTATTTTATTAACTAATATGGTGCCCTTTTTATTTGAATACTACAATAAAAAATATTTTTATGAAAAAGTTATTAGTATAAGTGATAGCCTGGATAAAAAATATTTACTTTCTGAGTTAATAGATTATCCTAGATTCATTGATGGGAAGATATTATATGAGCTTTTAAAGATAACTAATAAATCAATGAACGATAAAGTAGCAGAATATAGCCTAGCGACAAATGAATATAAAGAGTATATTGAAACTTGGGTTCATGAAGTTAAGACACCTATTGCATCTAGTAAGTTAATAATTGAAAATAATAGAAATGACGTAACAGAAAGTATAAATGAAGAAATAGATAAGATAGATAAATTTGTTGAACAAGCATTATATTATTCTAAAATCAATGTAGCTGAAAAAGACTATTCAATTAGAGAAATTAATATAAGGAATCTGATAGTTAGTATATTAAAGAAAAATTCAAGACTGTTTATAAATTCAAATACGTCAATAGAGATATTTGATTTAGAAAATACTGTATTTTGTGATCCTAAGTGGTTGGAATTTATTATAAATCAAGTGATATCTAATTCAATAAAATATAAATCAAAAAGTATAAGTTTTAATTCAAAAAAAACGGAGAATAATGTTTGTCTATATATTAGAGATAATGGAATTGGAATTGACAAAAAAGATGTAGGAAGAGTATTTGAAAAAGGATTTACTGGTAAAAATGGAAGGGCCTTTGAAAAATCAACTGGAATTGGGTTATATCTTTGCAAAGAATTATGCAAAAAACTTGGAATAGAGATATATATTGAATCTGAAGTAGATATTGGAATAACAGTTAAAATTATATTTCCAATTGGAAGCATGCATAATATTTAAATAAAAATAAATACTCTTGTATTATATATAAGAGTATTTTACTTGTTATCCTTACAAATTTGTAAGGATAATGTAATATAAATCTATGGCAATATAAACCTTAGAATGTTAAAATATTCTATAAAGGAGATGAATTTATGGATACAATATTAAATGTTAAAAACGTTGAAAAATACTATGGAAATAAATCAAATATAACTAAAGCTGTGGATAATGTTAATTTTGAAGTAAGAAAAGGTGAATTTGTAGGAATTATGGGTGCATCGGGTAGTGGAAAAACAACATTACTTAATTGTATTTCAACTATTGATACAGTTACATCCGGTCATATATTTATTAATGGTAAAGATATTACATCTTTAAAATCAAGAGAATTATCAAAATTTAGAAGAGAAGAGTTAGGTTTTATATTTCAAGATTTTAATTTGCTTGATACTCTTACTGCATATGAAAATATTGCTTTAGCACTAACAATTATTAAAAGACCAACAAATGAAATAGATTCAACTGTAAGAGAGGTAGCTAGAAAATTAGAGATAGAAAATATACTTGATAAATATCCTTATCAAATTTCAGGTGGCCAAAAACAAAGAGTGGCTAGTGCAAGAGCAATTGTCACTAATCCCTCACTTATACTTGCTGATGAACCAACAGGTGCACTTGATTCAAAATCCTCTAGAATGTTACTTGAGAGTTTTGAAACACTAAATAAAAATTTGGATGCAACAATATTAATGGTTACGCATGATGCTTTTACTGCAAGTTATTGCCATAGAATATTATTTATTAAAGATGGAAAAGTTTTTAATGAAATAATACGTGGAGATGATTCAAGAAAAGATTTCTTTGAAAAAATAATTGATGTTGTGACACTTCTTGGAGGTGACAATAGCAATGTTCTATAAACTTGCACTTAGTAATGTAAAAAAGAGTATAAGAGAATTTATAGTTTATTTTATTACATTAGCATTTGGAGTCTGTTTATTTTATGTATTTAATTCAATAGATTCACAAAGTGCAATGTATGAAGTATCTAAATCACAACAAGAATTAGTGCTTTCACTTACACAAATTGTTGGTTATATATCAGTTTTTATCTCAATAATATTTGCTTTTTTAATATTGTATGCAAATAACTTCTTAATAAAAAGAAGAAAAAAAGAGTTTGGAATATATATGACACTTGGAATGAAAAAATCTAGGATTTCAAGGATAGTAATTATAGAGACATTGGTAATAGGAATATTTTCACTAGTAGTTGGTCTTGTAGTTGGTATTTTCCTTTCACAATGGTTATCAATACTTACGGCTAAAATGTTTGAAGTTAGTTTAAAATCACTTCAGTTTGTATTTTCAATAGGGGCTTTAAAAAAGACAATATTATATTTTGGAATTATTTTCTTTATTGTTATGATATTTAATGCCATATCTATCTCAAGATATAAACTTATAGATCTTATATATGCATCAAAAAAGAATGAAAAACTAAGGTTTAAAAAATTATGGATATCAGTAGTTATATTTATAATTTCAGTATTACTACTTGGCCTTGCATATTATAGAATAATACATGATGGGCTAATAGATCTAGATAAAAATCTATTAATTACAATATCTTTAGGAGCAATTGGAACATTATTATTTTTCTTGTCACTTGCTGGATTTTTATTAAAAGTTATACAATCTAATAAAAGATTATATTTTAAAGATTTAAATATGTTTGTAATGAGACAAATAAATAGTAAAATAAATACTAATTTTATATCAATGGCAATAGTATGTTTAATGCTATTTATTACAATTTCTGCTTTATCTGCAGGTCTAACTATTGCAAATGTATACTCAAAGGATGTTAAGGAATCAAATCCATATGATGCTACAATAACATTATATAATGAAAATAAAAATCCAAATCTTAACATTGATGAGCTTTTAAAAAAATACAACATAGATCTATCGGAAGTTATTAAAGAAAAAGTAGAAATGAAACAATATGAAGTAAGTAGTGTGAAACATTTAGATATTTTTTATGGAATAGAAGAAAATAAGAAGTCGTCATTTGAATATATCGGACCAACTCCTGTTCCAATAGTATCTATATCTGATTTTAATAATACAATAAAGTTACAGGGTCTTGAACCACTTACATTAAAAAGCGATGAATTTTACTTGGTTTGTAATATGAAAGATATTAAAAAATATTGTGATAATTTTATAAATCAAAATGGAAAATTAACTATAGATTCAAATACTTTGAAGTCTGCAACTGAAAAATCAATTGACTATACTTTAAGAGATGATTTAAATAAAATGGATATAGCTATAATAGTTCCTGATAAAATGGTTGAAAACTATATTCCAGAAGAAATAATATATAATATAAACTATATTTCAGATGATGAGAAATATGAAAATGAATTTATTAATTTATTTGATCCTGATAGTATTAGTGAAAATAAATTACAAGAGGAATTTGATGGAAATGGTATAACAAGAAAACTTGCATATGAAGCTAGTGTGGGTATAAAAGTAATATTTACATATATAGGAGTATATATAGGAATTGTATTTTTAATAACAAGCGCGGCTATACTTGCTCTTCAACAATTAACAGAAGCATCAGATAACGTAAAAAGATATGAATTGTTAAAAAATATAGGTGTAGAAAATTCTATGTTAAATAAGGCTATTCTTGCACAAATATGTATTTATTTCTTAGTTCCATTATCCCTTGCAATAGTTCATTCAATAATTGGAATAAGAGTGTTAAATGATACACTTACAATATTTGGTGCAACTGATTTACTTGGTAATGTAATTATGGTAGCAACATTAATAATATTAATTTATGGCGGATATCTGATTGCTACATATTTCACAGCAAAAAGTATTATAAAACAAAAATAAATAAAAAAGTAATACAAAGTATTGACATTATAAATAAAAGTGATATAATCAAATCACATTTTACTTTAATACTCGTAAGAGACATAATCCAAAACATTAAGGAGGTTTCTGACACAATAATTTAAACGAGAAAAAATAATTCAGAAGGAGGTGAAAAGATACATGTCTTTACTATTAATCATTGTTGCAATTGCAATATTTTGGATTCTTGTTTTATTAATATTGAAACCAAATGTGATTATACTAGTATTTAATATCATTACATGCAATGTTAAAAATAGTTGTAGAGTAGGATATCACGATATGTATCGGTATTGTAGTGGTTTCACATAGAATATAATTTCTATAACCACATAGCAAATATACCTAAAAAATTCCTGAGTTGCCAAATGATAGGATATTGCAATATTGCAATATCCTATCATTTTTTATTTAATATATCAACTTTATATAAAGTTATATAATTATATTTTAGTATTAATTGAAAATATTTTTATAGTGTTATATAATTTAATATATAATATAAATATGTTGATAATAGAGAAAGGCGATGTAAACAATGGAAGTTAAATTAAATGTATATATAAATGATTCTGAAATAAATATTGATTTTGATAATAATAAAAGTACTATTATAATATCAAATGAAAGCAATCTTAATACTAAAGTTAGTAAACAGAATTTATATTTTTTATTAAAAGAAGGTAAAGTCATATATATAGGTCAAATCAATGATAATAATTTTAAAATAGATAATAAATTTGATAAAATAATTAATTTATCAGTTCCTCATGAAGTAAATCTAGAATTTTTAAAATATATATTTATTAAAGAGGCTATGGAAAATAAAATTGACTTAATTAATGAACATAATTTATTTGAATCTGAAATTTCAGAAAATCAGAATAATATTACAGAGGAATATAAGGATAAAATATTGTTTATTTTTAAAAACTTTGGGTACGATATTTTTAATTTGAATAATAATTCTAAACGCTCAGATAAATCATTTCCTGCAAAAACAAGACATAAATGGAGTAAAGAAATAAGTAAAATTATTTTTACTGCAAAATCAAAAGATGGTGAAGGAAAAGCAATTTGGAAAAGCAAGGATGAATTAATGTTACTTGCTGGAGCAAAATTAGTTGTTGATCCACAATTAAATAAAGATGGCACAATAAACTATTCAGCACAATTTGCACAAAAACTTAGATCTGACTATTCTGATAAAATTATTGATAATGTTACAACTGAAGATATAGTATTTCAAAGTCCGAATCAATTAGGAATGTTTCTATTTTACGGTGGTCAAAATACATGGGTAGAATTAAAAGATAACGATGGAAAAACTTTAGATGAGTGGAGTAGATTAGAATAAAAAGTAGTAGTTAAGGAATAACTAACAAGTAACTTTAATAGTGTTAAACAATAAGCTGGAAATATGTGCATATAGAATCCATAAATACTACAAAATTCAAAAGCAATCATATTTAAACCAGACATATTCAGACAACAAAAATTGACATAATGTGTCAACTATGATATAATACAAATTAACTAAAAGGAACTTATAAAAAATACACTGATTAGGAGGATTTAAATTTATGAATAGAATGAAAAACTTTTATATTGCAATTTGGATTTTGTTTAGTGTTTCTTTTCTTAGCATTCCTGTATTATTAATGTTAACACAAAAGATTGATGTTTTGCTATTATTAATTATCCCCCTTATATTAATCGGAATATTTGAAATTTTTTTTGATGTCAGATGTTTTAATAGTTAATTTCACAATGATCAGATTATCTTAATATTATAGTATAATTTAAATAAATTATAAAAAATACCATTATTCATTGCTAATTCAATGTTTAATGGTATTTTTATTGTATTAATGGTGACCCCTACGGGAATCGAACCCATGATTCGACCTTGAGAGGGTCGCGTCTTAACCGCTTGACCAAGGGGCCAATAATAAATTTATTATAACATAGATTTATAAATCATTCAATAGTTAGATAAAAAACTTTGTAAATTCTTGTAATAAACATAGAAAACACTTGAAATTTGTATAATATTAGGTATATAATTATCATATCCATAGAGTGTCACTATTAATTTTATTAAATTTTTAGAGGAAGGGGTAATTCTATGTACAAAAAGAGAGGACGAGATTTTACCAAAAATGAGAAGATTGTTGATCGTATTATTAGAGGGGCGGAATATTTTATTACTAACGATTCAACAGTACGTGAAACGGCAAGAGCTTTTGGAGTTAGCAAGAGCACAATACACAAGGATTTAACAGAACGGTTACAATATTTAAATCCTATAATGTTTTATAAGGCAAGAGAGGTTCTTGACAAAAATCTAGATGAACGCGCACTTAGAGGTGGAAATGCAACAAAGAGAAAGTATGAAGAATTAAAAGAAAAGATGAGCGCCTAAAAATAATAAAAACGGTTGAAGTAATTTATTCAACCGTTTTTCCTGTTTATTATACTAAATAAATCATTACAGATATAAAATGACAAACTGTACCTGCAAGTACAAATAAATGCCAAATTGAATGAAAGTATTTTATATTTTTAAACAAGTAAAATATTGTTCCAACTGTATACAAGATACCACCTGCTATAAGTAAGTAAACTGCATTTATGCAATTAGTCATATTAAGTATTTTTACAATATTTGGCATAGCTATAACAATCATCCAGCCCATTAATATATATAGTATAGTTTTCAATACTCTAAATCTCTCAATAAATATAGTGCTAAGAACTATACCTAATATTGCTAGAAACCATATTGCGCCAAATATGATCCAACCAATCATACCATCTTGTCTTAATATTAGAAGTGTAAATGGTGTATATGTACCAGCAATAAGTAGATAAATTGAAGCATGATCAAATATTTTAAATACTTTCTTTGCACGTGTATGCATAAGTGCATGATATAATGTAGATGAAGTATATAATAAAACGAGAGTAGTACCGTAAATAGCAACACTAACCACGTGCCAAACAGTTCCATATATAGCAGCAAGGACAATCATAAGTGTTAATGCTACAATGGAAAATAGAACTCCAATTCCGTGTGTAATTGAATTGGCAATTTCTTCACCCTTTGAATATTTCATAAATATCCTCCAATTAATATTATTAGATAATCTCTAACTTAATAAAAACTTTTTTTCCTTTTTTTATTACTATATAATTTTCGTTAATATCTTTAAAATTAATTGTATATAATACATCAGTTATTTTTTCATCATTAACAGATATACCACCCTGTTCTATTAAAGTTCTTGCTTGACTTTTTGATGGTGCAATATTAGTTAATAATAAAGCATCCACAAGTGATAGTTCTGAATTTGAATCTAAAGTAGTTTTTTCAATAGTTATAGTTGGCATATTGTCAATATCTACAGTTTTTTCGAATAGAGCTTCAGATGTTTTCTTAGCTTCTGCTGCTGCTTGCTCTCCGTGAATTAGTTTTGTAATTTCAAATGCAGCTATTTTTTTAGCTTCATTAATTTCACTATCTTTTAATGATGAAAGTCTTTCAACTTCTTCCATTGGTAAATATGTAAGCATTCTTAGGACATCTCTTACCTCTGTATCTGCAATATTTCTCCAATATTGGTAAAAGTCATAAGGACTTGTTTTTTCAGCATCTAACCATAAAGCACCTTTTTCGGTCTTACCCATTTTCTTACCTTCTGAATTTAAAAGTAGAGGACAAGTTAGACAAAAACTACCATTTTGATGAATCTTACGTATAAGTTCAACACCTGCAAGCATATTAGACCATTGATCATCTCCGCCAATTTCTAAGTTACAATTTTTATTTTCAAAAAGTTGTAAAAAATCATAGCTTTGCATTAACATATAGTTTAATTCAAAAAATGTAAGTCCTTTTTCCATACGCTGTTTAAAACATTCAGCTGCTAACATTCTGTTAACATTGAAATGTATGCCATATGTACGTATAAAATCCATATAATTTAAATCTAAAATCCAATCAGCATTATTTACTATTATTGCCGCATTTTCACCTTCAAAAGAGATAAATCTACTAACTTGTTTAATTATTTTATCTACATTTTTTGAAATATCTTCTCTAGTTAACATTTTTCTCATGTCAGTTTTTCCACTTGGATCACCTATTAGAGCAGTTCCACCTCCAACAAGTATTATTGGTCTATGTCCACATTTTTGAAAGTAAGACATCATCATAAGTGGAATAAAATGTCCAATATGTATGCTATCAGCAGTTGGATCTATTCCAAGATATAAAGAAATCTTTTCTTTTTCAACCAATTGTTTAAATTCATCTTCAAATGTTAATTGTTTTATTAATTCTCTTTCTTTTAAAACATCGTATATCGACGTGCTATTATCTATATTTTTTATCATTTTTTCCTCCTAAATTAAGTATGCATTAAATATCAAATATTATATCACATACGTATAAAAAAATAAAGTATATGAATTAATATGATTATACATTTATAAAAATAGCATACAATATATTTAATTAATTAAAACAAATAGGTTGAAAAAAAAGCATAAATATAGTAATATTATATACGAGGGGT
Organism: Bacillota bacterium; assembly: GCA_023410645.1. Classification (GTDB taxonomy): domain Bacteria; phylum Bacillota; class Clostridia; order TANB77; family CAG-465; genus CAG-465. The sequence goes on from JAEYPQ010000018.1 coordinate 123,372, forward strand.
GGATCTTGCATATGAACAAAAGAGATATAGAAAAAAATAATAAAAAAGATAATAACGTTGGATTTTTCAGAAGATTAGTAAGAAACTTCTATCCAACTTATATATATGAAAAAGTAGAAAATATACCATATAAATTAATTACTGAAAACAATATAAGATTAATATTAATTGATATGGATAATACTTTAGTAAATAATAAGTACATATATAATAAAAAACTGAAAAAATGGATTGATGGAATAAAAGAAAAAGGAGTAAATTTATGCATTTTTAGTAACTCACCTATTGAGGATAGAGTAAGAAGAATAGCAAATGAACTTGGTATGGAATATAAATTTAATGTCTCTAAACCAAGAATTAAAGGTTTCAAAAAGGTATTAGAGGAAACAGAAATAAATAAAGAACAAATTTTAATGATAGGTGATCAAATTTTTACTGATGTTTGGGGTGGCAATAGATTTGGCATAAAAACTATTTTAGTAACTCCAATAGGTGAAAAAGAGTGGATTTTAACTAAGATAAAAAGACCACTTGAAAGAGTTGTTTTAAAACATTATTTTAAGAAAAAGGGAGTGATTAAATAATGCAATTTATTCCATACATAGTTATTAGTTTGCTTGCAATAGTATTTGGACAGGCAGTAGCACATGTAAATAAAAAAATACCTCCTTTAGTATCTGAAGAAATAAAGTATAATGAGTTTTTTAAATCTTTAAGAAATGATTTTAAAGTAGATGTTAAATATACTTTAATTTTTTTGATAATTTTTAATTTACTTATATATTTTGTTGGAAATAATATAACAACATATTTATATACATTGATAATATTTTCACTTGCAATGGTTTTTTCTGTTGATTATAGATTTGAATTAATACCTGATGAATGCCACTATATTATATTATTTGCAGGAGTTATTAATTTTTTCTTGAACTTATCTTTATGGTGGGATCATTTACTTGGAGCAATAATAGGTGGGGCTATATTTTGGGGGCTTGGTGGACTAGCATTAATTATATTTAAAAAAGATGGAATGGGCTTTGGAGATGTGAAATTAATGGCAGCACTTGGGTTTATGTTTGGTATAAAAGATATATTAGTTATATCACTTGTTTCATTTTTTATTGGAGCAATAATAGGTGGTCTTCTTTTAATACTTAGAAAAAAGGAAGCAACTAGTTATATACCATTTGGACCTTTTATAGTTGCTGCAACAATAATTTTAATGTTTATCGGACCAGATTACATTATAGAAATGTATTTGTCACTTTGCGGATTTTTAAGCATTAAGATGACAGATTTAATATATTACATTTCAAATAGATAATTATCAAGGTTATACTTGCAAGGAGAAAAATTGTGATTTTTAATAACTATATAACATATATAATAATATTTTTAATAGCATCACTTTTATTTGCGAGGTACTATAAAGTATCTGCAACAAAAGCTAAAAAAGATGGTGCACTCACTGTATTATTAGAGTTTCAGGCTGGATTAATTAGCTTGTTTCTTATACCATTTTTTGAATTTAAAATATCACATGATATAAGAGTATATATACTCTTAGGACTATCTGTGATTTTTTATGCTATTAATGATAGAATTAATACAAAAATTAGAAAAAGTTTAGAAATATCAATAGTTACAATATTAAGACAACTATCGAGTGTATTTATGATATTTTTTGGATTAATATTTTTTAAAGAGGAGTTTATATTACAAAAATTTATTGGTTCATTATTAATTATTTTTAGTAATGTACTTGTATTTTGGGATAAAGATAAAATAAAAATTAATAGAGATGTAGTATTTGGAATATTTGCAAATATATGTGTATCTATGGCAATGTTTTTGGATGTAAATATATCAAAAGGATTTAACTTACCTTTATATATTGGAATTACTTTAATAATTCCATCAATTTTAATATTTTTAGTTGAAAGAATAAAAATTTGTGATATAATAGGTGAGTATAAATTTGGAGAGAAAAAAGCTATTATACTAACAAGTATTTCATGGAGCATTATGGTATTTTCTCAACTTAGAGCTTATCAATTAGGACAAGTTACAATAGTTGCACCACTTTGTGCACTATCAGTGATTATTAATGTAATTGCAGGAATATTGTTCTTTAGTGAAAAAGAAAATATATTAAAGAAAATAATTTCAGCAATTTTAATAACTATAAGTGTAATTTTGATAAGTGTTTAGGTTTGTAATTTTTGAAATTTAGGAGATGATTTTATGAAAGTGCTATTTGCTACGACTAATCCAGCAAAGATAGAGTACTATTATGATCAACTAAAGAAAAAAGGTATTGAGTTACTTATACCTAAAGATTTAAATTTAGAATTAGAAGTTGAAGAAACAGGAACGGATGCAATTGAAAATGCTATAATTAAAGCAAGGGCTTTTCATGAGGCAACTGGTTTAACAACAATTGCAATGGATGATACTTTATTTATTGAAGGTCTTCCAGATGAGGAGCAACCTAAAACACATGTTAGAAGAGTAAATGGAAAAAGATTAAATGATGTGGAAATGATTGAACACTATACTTCTATTGCAAAGAAGCTTGGTGGACAAGCAAATGGATATTGGTTACATGGTGTCGCAGTATGTAAAGATGGAAATGTAAACACTTATGATGTAAAATCATACAATACATTTTTACAAGAGTCAAGTTCAGTTGTTACAGAGGGATATCCTTTAGATTCTATAAGTATTGTACCTAAGTATAATAAATATAGATCTGAACTTACTGAAGAAGAAAGAAATGTTGAAAGATTAGAATATAATCAAAAACTTTATGAATTTGTTGCAAGTAATATATAATAAAGATTAATTTGAGGTGATTATCTTGAAAATAACAAAATATAACCAGGCATGTTTACTTATTGAAACAAATGGTAAAAGAATATTGGTAGATCCAGGTAATATAGGATATACAGATGAGATGTATGAAAAAGAGTGGAAAAATATTGATTATATACTAGTTACTCATAAGCATAATGATCATTGTTATGCTGAAGTGATTAATAAAATAGTTGTAAGAGACGATGCAAAACTATATACAACTTATGAGGTTTTAGAATCACAACCATTATATGGCGTAAATGTGATAAAGGCTGGAGATATAATTGATGATAAAATAATAAAAATATATGTTACTAAAGCTGTTCATGGATATTTACCAGTTATGAAAAATAAAGAAGTTAAAGAAAATGTTGGATATATAATAGATGATGGTGAGAAAAGAATATATATTACTAGTGATACAATAGGATTTGACAATAATTATAAATGTAATATATTATGTATGCCATTTAATGGTAATGGACTTACTTTAGGAATAGTAGATGGAGTACTTTTTGCAAAACAAACTGAAGCAAAACTTGTTATTCCAATACATATGCAACATCCAAATCCTATAATGAATCCTGATATAAACATATTAAAGAAAACTTTAGAAGAAAACAATATAGAATATAAAATATTAGGTATTAATGAAAGTATAGAAATATAGTTAAAGAAGTTGCATTTTATTTTGCAACTTCTTTTTCAAATACAATTAAATGTATAGTAAGATTTATTATTTATAAAGAATTTAATATATTCTATAATAATACACCAATTTATTTAATATTTATTGTTTTATTCCTAATATTTGATTTAATTCATCTTGATTAAAATTACTATCTACTAATTTATAGTAGTGATTGTTATATTCTACAGTATTTTGATCAATAATAAATATTTCAAATGAAACTTTATCATATAATCCATATACAGTTATTTTACATATGTTTCCCGGCAACATTTGATTTTTTTCATAATTAGAATTCAACTCCATTTTAAATTTATTCAAAATATTTCTGATTTTTTGTATGTCTTCTTTATTAACAACTTCATAGTGTTGACCGATTATTTAAGATACCAATTCGTGTCACATTCTCAGGCCTATCAATATATACATCTATATTTGTATCAATATTTTCAGATATCTCAGTTGAAGTATTATATTTAGAATATAGTTTATAGATAGAAAAACTTAAGGCAAAACAAATTGTTAATAGCACTAAATTTGTAAATATTAAAAATTTAGTATTTAATATTTTTTTCATATAAATTCACCTCCAATTAATTTAGTATAATATATAGAATAATCATTTTCAATGATAACACAAAATATTTATATAAAATGTCGTATTTTGTAGAAAAGCCTAAAATTATAAGAAAATTAAAGATATTATAACAGATAAATTTTCTATTATAATATCTTTAGAGAGTGAAATGTTAAGATTTTAGTTTACATATGCTGCATATGTTTCGCCTAGGGCACTAAAGTTTATCCAAAATGGATCGAATGCATTCATGCCAGTATAAACATAGAGTTGTTGTTGACCATTATATACCCTATAACCAACAGCAGTGTAGACGTGATTTCCTGAACTGGAATATTCTATAGCAAATAAAGGTGTATTATAACCTATATACTGTGTGACTTGATTCCAGCCTAGTCCAAGAGTAACATAACCAGTATATCCTCTACTTTTTACATAATTTTTGAAACCATTTAGTAAATCGTTAGTGCTTGCTCCTGTTGAAGAATTCCAATTTGTGTAACTACAAATTGTATTGAATTCTGCTTGTGTAACAGAAGAGCCAGGTATTAAATTAGAATACCCTCTATAATCCATGTATGATAATACATTACAAATTGCAACAGGTACGCAAGTTTTACTAGAAGTACCTCCAACAGCACCTTGACTAAAATTAGTGTCTACATATCTTCTAAAAGAATTGTATCCACTTATGTACTTTGGAGATGTATCAGCTGCAAGTACAGTTTCAGACGTGCTAAACAAAAAAATTACCAATACTAATAATATACTCAGTGTTTTCTTCATTAAATTATCCTCACAATCATTAGAAATTAAATAGAAACTTAATTAGTTTTCACCCTCTAAAAATAATACCTTAATTATAACATTATTATATATATTGTTCAATAAAATTCAAAAATGTTACAAAAAAGAACAAAATTTGACATCTAAATGATAGTGATAAATGTATAATATAAAATTCAACTGTAAATTTTATTAGATTATTAATAGTTTACAAATTGTATATAACAGTGTATAATATTAATGATAAGGTGGTAATTTAGTGAAATTTGGAACAGCAGGAAATCCAAAAGATTTCTATGATAGAAAATATAAAGCTTCTGAACAAATGCCTAAATACTTGCATGATATGGAACTTGATGCATATGAGTATCAATGTTCACGAGGTGTAAGAGTAAGTGAAGAAAAGGCACAAAAAATACATGATGAGGCTGAAAAATATAATATAAGTTTAAGTGTGCATGCCCCATACTATATTAGTTTATCAACTCAAGAAGAAGATAAAAAGAAAAGTACTATTAAGTATATTACTGATACTATGGAAGTAGCAAAAAAACTTGGTGCAACAAAAATCGTTGTACATGCTGGAGCACTTCTTGGACTTGATAGAAAATATGCAGTTGAAAGTGCATGTAATCTATTAAAAGATGCTTATAATGAAGCAGATAGATTAGGTTTAGGAGATATAATAATTTGCCCTGAAACAATGGGAAAAATAAATCAACTAGGTGATAGCAAAGAAATAATTAAAATGTGTAAAGTTGACAGTAGAATGATACCTACAATTGACTTTGGACATTTGTATTGCAGAAATGTCGGTAAAATAATAACAAAAGAAGATTGGATAAAAGAATTAAGTATATATGTTGATGAACTTGACTTTGATAGGATGAAACATTTTCATTCACATTTTAGTCAAATGGAATATACAGAAAAAGGCGGAGAAAAAAGACATGTTATATTTGAAGATGTTGGCTTTGGACCAAGTTATAAAAATGTAATTGATGCAATAATTAGTTTAAATTTGGAGCCGACCATAATCTGTGAATCTGCTGGAACACAAAGTATAGATGCAAAAACAATGAAAGAATATTATAATAAAAGGAGTAATAAGAATGAATAAAGTTGAATTACTAGCACCAGCTGGTAGTGTTGAAAAAGCAAAAATTGCTTTTAAATATGGAGCAGATGCTGTATATGCAGGTACTGCAAAGCTATCTCTTAGAACAAGAGCAGAAATGAATAGTGATACATTAGAAGAAACAATTAAATATGCACATAGTATTGGTAAAAAAGTATATGTTGCACTTAATATATATGCTCATGATGAAGATTATGAAGAAATTGAAAAAGAAGTAAAAAGATTAGATAGTATTGGTGCTGATGCAATAATTGCAAGTGATGTTGGTGTAATAGAAAAAATAAAAGAAGTTGCACCAAATATGGAAATACATATTAGTACACAAGCAAACAATGTAAGTTTACAGTCATGTAAATTTTGGAATAAATATGGAGCTAAAAGAATTGTACTTGCACGTGAGCTAAGTAAAGAAAAAATTAAATATATAATGGATAATAAACCAACAGATTTAGAAATCGAAATGTTTATACATGGTGCTATATGTTTTGCATATTCTGGTAGATGTTATATGAGTAAATATTTAGCAAATAGATGTGCAAATCAAGGAGATTGTGCACAAAGTTGTAGATGGCAGTACAATATAACTGCAAGTGAAGTAAACAATCCAGATAGTAAAATGAATATTGATTTTGATGAAAAAGGTACATATTTATTTTCTTCAAAAGATATGTGTTTAATAAGACAAATACCAACAATAATAGAAATGGGTGTTGATAGTCTAAAAATTGAAGGTAGACTTAAAACTGATTATTATTTGGCAACAGTTGTTAGAACATATAGGCAAGCAATTGATGAATATTTAAAACTTAAAGAAGAAGGAAGAGAAGGCGAATATAACGCTGATAAATATTTACCTGAACTTACGAAGGTAAAGACAAGAGGTTTATCTGAGTTTTACTTTAGTGATGATAAAAATCAAGATATACACGATTTTGATGGACAAAGTGAAAATCTTGAATATGAATATGGTGCAAAAGTTCTAAACTTCGATGATAAAACAGATAGCTATGTTGTTGAAATAAAAAATAAATTAAGTTTAGGAGATAATTTAGAGATACTATATCCAGATAAAATTGATGTTGATAAATTTATAATAGAAAAGCTTTACGATGAAAAAACAGATGAAGAAATAGATACTATAAATCCAGGTAAAAAGGGACAATTAGTAAAATTAAAAATACCCTATAAGGTTGAAGAAGGAACAATTATTAGAAGAAAAAAATAAAAAGAGGTGTACAGATGATTGATATTTCAAAAGCAAAGTTTGCATTTAAAGATTATTTAAAAGGTTATGATTTGAATGATGATAAAATAAATTTAAAAGTAAAGCATACTTATGAGGTCACAAATGTATGTAAAGTTATTTCTAATGATTTAAAATTAGACGAAGAACAAATAAATCTTGCAATATTAATTGGACTTTTGCATGACATAGGAAGATTTGAACAATTGAGAATATACAATAGTTATGATGATGCTACAACAATTGATCATGCAGACTTCGGAGTAAAGATACTTTTTGAAGATGGATTAATTAGAAATTTTATTGAAGATAACAAGTATGATAATGTTATATATGTAGCTATAAAAAATCATAATAAATATGAAATTGAAGATAATTTATCTGAAATTGAACTTTTACACTCAAAAATAATAAGAGATGCCGATAAAACAGATAATTTTAGAGTAAAAGAAACAGAAAGCTTTAAAGCATTATTTGATATAACCGAGGAAGAATTAAGTAAAGAAGAACTTACTGAAAAGACATATAATGATTTTTTAGGAAAAAGACTAATTTTACGAAAAGATAGAAAAACTCATATAGATATGTGGGTATCATATATAGCTTTCATATTTGATTATAACTTTGTATCAGGATTAAAGTATATACTGGAAAAAGACTATATAAATATCTTAGTAGATAGAATAAAATATGAAAACGAAGATACTAAAATGAGGATGGAGGCTATAAGGAAAGTTGCTATAGAATATATAAAAGATAGAATAAATAATTAATAAAAATAATAAAGGATTATCTGAATTAGATAATCCTTTATTATTGTAATCTTAGATTTAAAATAGATTCTTACTAAAAATGTGATATATTTCTTATAAATCTGTTAAAATGTATACAAAAAAATGTCAAAAATTTGCTTTTTTTGTTTAATAAATGTATAATTATTTAAGAAATTATTAATATCGAGGTGATAAGATGGATAATGAAACTAAAATTGGAGAATTGAAGAGTATTGTTGGAAAATTTTGCGATGATAGGGATTGGGCACAATTTCATAATCCTAAGGATCTAGCAATAGGTATATCCACAGAAGCTGGTGAACTATTAGATTTATTTAGATTTAAAAATGAAGAACAAATAAACAAAATTATGAATGGAGAAAAAAGATTACAGGTTACAGATGAAGTAGCAGACGTATTATATTTCATTCTTCGTTTTGCTCAAATGAATAATATAGATTTAACCACTGAACTAAAAAGAAAAATGGAAATAAATAAATTAAAATATCCAATAGAGAAATCAAGAGGATCAAATGAAAAATATAAAGATTTAAAATAGGAGAATTTATATGATAGTATATGAGGCTTTAAAATTAGATTTTATAAATGATGTAACTGATGATGTTATAGTAGATAAAATATATGCTCAATATAAAGAAAAATATGGAAGAAATACAACAAGAAATGAAATATTATCTTGGAAAAATTCCATGCAATATATGAGAAATGTATTGGATTCCAAAAATATACCTGATAATTCCGGAATTGCAATAGAATATAAAATACCTAATACTTCAAATAGGGTAGATTTTATAATTACTGGTGAAAATGAAAAAAGAGATCAAACAGCTATAATAATCGAATTAAAGCAATGGGAGGAATTAAATGTAATTCCAAGTGAGGATGGTGTAGTAGAGACTTATACTGGTAATGCAATTAGAAAAGTAACGCATCCTTCTTATCAAGCTTGGTCTTATTCAACAATGATAAGAGATTATAATTCTAGTGTACAAGATAATAGAATAATGTTATTTCCATGTGCATATTTACATAATTATAAGAAAAAGAATCCAGATCCATTAACAAATAGTGTATATGAAACGTATATAGAAAAGGCACCTGTATTTATAAGTGGTGATGCCAAAAGATTAGCAGAATTTATTTCAAAATACATAAAATATGGTGATAATAAAAATACCCTTTATTCAATAGATAGGGGGAAAATTAGACCTTCAAAAGCCTTACAGGATTCAATAAAAAGCATGCTTGAAGGAAATCAGGAATTCGTAATGATTGACGAGCAAAAAGTAGTTTATGAAGAAGCGAAGAAACTTGCAAAATTATCATATATGGATAATAAGAAGAGAGTTCTAATTGTAGAAGGAGGACCTGGAACAGGCAAATCTGTTCTTGCGATAAATCTACTGGTTGAATTATTAAATGAAGGAATGAATTCTTTTTATGTTACTAAAAATTCAGCACCAAGATCAGTATATTCTAATAAACTTAAAAATGGAAAATTGACTCAAGTTCAAATAAATAATTTATTTAAGGGTTCCGGTATATTCTATGATACAAATAAAGATGAATTCGATATTTTAATAGTTGATGAAGCGCATAGATTAAATGAAAAATCTGGAATGTTTAAAAATAAAGGGGAAAATCAAATAAAGGAAATTATAAATGCATCAAAATTTAGTATTTTCTTTATAGATGAATTTCAGAGAATCTCGATTAATGATATAGGAAGTATAAAATCAATTATTGATTTTGCAAATGCTGAAAATGCAGAAATAAAAATAATGAATTTGGAATCCCAATTTAGATGTAACGGGTCAAATGGTTATTTAGCTTGGCTAGATAATGTATTACAAATAAGAAAAACAGCAAATGATGAATATGATATGGATTATCATGTAGAAATATTAAATGATCCTAATGAATTAAGAGAAATTATTAAAGAAAAAAATGAAATAAATAATAAAGCAAGAATTGTAGCAGGTTACTGTTGGAACTGGATAAGTAATGGAAAAAATAATAGTAATGTATATGATATTCAAATACCTAGATATAATTTTAATATGAGTTGGAATTTAGGAAATTCATCTACTTGGGCAATTGATAAGAACTCTGTGGATGAGGTTGGATGTATTCATACATCTCAAGGATTAGAATTTGACTATGTTGGAGTGATTATTGGAAATGACTTAAGATATCGTAATGGGAAAATAATAACAGATTTCAAAGAACGTGCTAATACTGATAATTCACTGAAGGGGATAAAGAAAATGTATAAAAATGATCCAGAAGGAGCCTTGAGATTAGCTGATGAAATAATAAAAAATACATATAGGACTTTACTTACTAGAGGTCAAAAAGGCTGTTACATATATTGTGAGGACATAGAGTTATCAGAATACCTAAAAAGTAGAATAGATAATAAAGATGAATTATCTTATGAAGTTAAAGAATTTTACTTAGATAATTACTTAACTGCATCAGAAGATGAAAATGGAAAATATACTATATAAATTAATAAATATACAAATAATAATAAATAATGGCCTACTAAAAGTAGGCTATTATTTAATTCTTTATTTTTATTCCCAGTAATTTAACAAATGATAATGCTTGCATTTCATTCATTACTACACCTTTTAAATCTTCATTGTAAACAATGATACCATCTATAATTGAATTTGAAAAATCCAGTCCATTTAATTTACTTTTTGAAAAATTGCATAATGTAAAATCACTTTTATATATTTCAATATATTTAAAATTAACATATGATATACTACTATCTTTTAAAATAGATTCATTAAATTTTGTTGAATAAATACTGCTTTGATCAAGATATATTGTTCTTGCGTTGCAATTATCAAAAGTAACATTTTCAAAGTAAGATTCTGTGAAATTTGCACCATTTAATTTGCAATCTTTAAAGATTACTTTTTTAAAAGTTGATTTAGATAAATTAATATTCGATAAATCACAGTTTTCAAATATTACATCAACAAAGTATGATTTTTCAAAAGAACAACTAATGAATTTCACATTTTTTAATTTACTTGAATTTATTTCGATATCTTCTTTTACTATATTATACTCTTCTTCATTTTGCATTAATGCACCACAAATTAGCTCTTCATTTGTCAAAACATTTTTTAAATAATGTACTTCATTAAGATTATCAGATATTTTAGGTTCAATTATCATATTTACCACCTTATTTTATTATTTTATTTTTTTAATATTATCTAAAAATGAATGTTGGATTTATATCATTTCCAAATCCACTATTTTTTCTGAGTTCAAAATGTAAATGATGTCCTGTGCTATTACCTGGATTTGGATCATTTCCAGGTTCACCACCTTCATTTCCTATTATTTGCCCTTGTGTTACTGTTTCATTTACTTTCACTTTTATTTTTGATAAATGTGCATAAAAACTATATACTGTTTCATTTTCAAATACATGTTTGATTTCTACACAATATCCATATCCACTTTGTTTACCTGCAAAAGTAACAATTCCATCTGCTACTGAATATATACTATCTCTATGAGTGTAACAAGAAATATCTATTCCAGTATGTTTTGAATATTTTCCACTTATTGGATCTGTTCTCATTCCATAGTTTGATGTTATAACTCCATTTGCAGGTATAATATATTTTTCATTTGAACTTTTTTTAAAGTTGCCTTGAAACGAGTATTTATTTGCAGATGCTGTAGCATAATTTTCACTTTTTTCCTTTAGTATACTAGCCAATATTGTCGTTGGCTTTAAAAAATATATAATAATAAAAGAAATTATAAAAATAACTAAAAAACTTACTAATTTTAATTTAATTACAAAGTCTCTATCGTTATTGTTTATTCTATATTTTATTAAAAATCTATTAGATTTCATGTACATTGACCTCAAAGTGATTGTATCATACTTGAAAAGAAATAACAAGAATATTTTACTTAAAATCTTTACATTAAAACACAATTATTATATAATCATTGCAAGTGAGATAGGGGAGTGGATTATGATGAAGAATATGCCTATAACAACGTTATTTATGCTTATGTCTTTGGATGGTAAAATTAATAGTGGTGCCAGTGATGAACTAGATGTAGATAGAGATTGGAGCAAAATTTATGGAATAAAGGAAGGAATACACCAGTATTATGAAATTGAACAAACAACAGATGAATATTCTTTGAATTCTGGAAAAGTCATGGCAAAAATAGGAGTAAATGATAAAAAAGAACCAGATTATAAAATAGGTGTTAGTTTCATAATAATAGATAGTAAACCTCATTTAACTGAAAGTGGTATTATATATTTATGTAAGTGGGTGAAAAAATTATTTCTTGTGACAAGTAACAAAAATCATCCTGCTTTTAAGCTGAAAGAAAAATTAGATAATTTAGAAATAATGTATTATGATCAGAAAATTAATCTTACCACAATGATGGTAGATCTAAAACAGGTTTATGATGTTAAAAGATTAACTATTCAATCTGGTGGCACTCTCAATGGAGAATTTTTAAGAAATAATTTAATTAACTATGTTAACATAGTAATAGCTCCAGTATTAGTCGGTGGTAAAGAAACAAATACGTTAATTGATGGTGAATCAATAACAAAAGTAGAAGAATTAAATAAAATAAGACCTATGAAATTACTTGAATGTAATCAATTAAAAGATTCATATGTGCAATTAAAATATGAAATAATTAGATAACTATAGAATATAACATTAAGTCTTTACTTTAACTTACGAATATTGTATAATTTTGACGTATAGAAAGTTGAGGAAAAAATAATGAAATATTTAGAAGAAATAGAAAATTTTAATCCAATAAACGAGCAAGAAGAGAAAGATAAGGAAGTAGTATTAAAGTATATTAATGATTTTCCAAATAATATTTTAACAAGAGAAAATGAATATGCACATATTTCAAGTTCAGGTTTTATACTAAACAAAAATAGAGATAAGGTATTAATGATATATCATAATATATATCAATCTTGGGGATGGACAGGTGGACATGCTGATGGTGATGAAGACTTACTCTATGTTGCTTTAAAAGAAGCAAAAGAAGAGACCGGAGTGGATACAAAACCCATTGTAAATAATGTATTTGTACTTGATATTTTACCAGTAAATGGACATTTCAAAAGAGGAAAATGGGTATCTAGCCATGAACATTTAAATGTTACATATATTTTAGAAGCCGATGAAAGTCAAGAACTAATTATGAAAGAAGATGAAAATAGCGGAGTAAAATGGGTTCCAATTGATGAAGTTGTAAAGGAATCAAGAGAAGAATGCATGCAAGTAGTATATCAAAAAATTATTAATAAAATGAAAGAAAGTAATATTATATAAAAGATTATTTTATTAAATATATAAGTATTATTAGGTGATATTATGAATAAAAAAAAATTAATCTTAATTATCATAATTTTTCTAGTTTGTATAATTGGTCTAAGTTTGTTTTTCATTATTTATTTTAACAATAGAAGTAATGAAACAGCAGCAGTTAATTTATATAAAAAAATGATTGATGTAATAGTATCTGAAAATAGTGGTTTAATTGAAAATAGTGAATACATTTCTTTCGATACAGAAAAATTAATGGATCCTTTAAATGGTAGGAGATTAACTAAAAAATCAATTAACGAAATCTTAGATTATTGTAAAAGATACAATGAGGTAGTATATGAAAAGAAATATGATGAACTATTAAGTGAAGGTCTTGGAAATGAGACAAAATTAGATGGTTGCTTGATTACAATAAGTCTTTTTTCTAGAACATTTAATAAAGGAACAATTAATACAAAAATATATTCTGGAAATTTAGGTTCTTCTATGTCAACATATTATATAAATTATAATGATGAATCTTGGGAGTATAAAGATTCAGGTCAAAAAGTATCAAGTTAATTATAATTCAAAATGAGTATTGAATATGAATAAATTTGTATAGTTAAACTTACTTTAACTAATACAAAAAGATAGTATATAAATTATTAAAAGTATATTTTGTATAAGATGTACTTTTTTGTTTTAAGAAATAGTTATTAATATTAGTTGAAATATTTTTTTATTAATGTTACAATTTAATTAGCTGAATTTATACATTAGTAAATTCATATATATACCTAGGAGGAATTTTTATGGAGAAAGTAAAAGAACAAATCGAAATAGATAATTTGGTTGAAAAAGCTCATATTGCAGAAAAAGAATATGAAAATTTGAATCAAGAACAAATAGATAAAATCATAAAAGCCATGTCAGTTGCAGCTGTTGAGGCTCATATGAGACTTGCTAAAATGGCAGTTGAAGAAACAGGCAGAGGAGTATATGAGGACAAGATAACTAAAAATATGTTTGCGTCTGAATACATCTATCACAATATAAAATACAATAAGACAGTTGGGATTATAGAAGAAAATGAATTAGAAGGTTATGAACTTGTTGCAGAACCTGTTGGTATTATTGCAGGTGTTACTCCTGTTACAAATCCAACATCAACAACAGTATACAAATCATTAATTGCGGTAAAAACTAAAAATCCAATTATATTTGGTTTTCATCCATCTGCTCAAAAATGTAGTAGTGAAGCAGCCAAAATTGTTCGAGATGCAGCAATAAAAGCTGGTGCACCAGAAGGATGTATACAATGGATTGAAAATCCATCATTACTTGCTACTAGTACTTTAATGAATCATAATGATGTAAAAATAATACTTGCAACTGGTGGATCAGGCATGGTTAAATCTGCATATTCATGTGGTAAACCAGCTCTTGGCGTTGGACCTGGTAATGTTCCTTGTTATATAGAAAAAACAGCGAAACTAAGAACATCAGTTACTGATTTGATACTTTCAAAAACTTTTGATAATGGTATGATATGCGCATCTGAACAAGCAGTTATTGTTGATAAAGAAATATCAAAAGAATTTGAAAAATTAATGAAGGAGTATCGTTGCTACTTTCTAAATGAAGAGGAAACTAAGAAATTAGAAAATATTGCAATAAAAAGAGATAAAGGATACTGTTCAATTAATGCAGATATAGTTGGACAAAGTGCATATAAAATAGCAAAAATGGTTGGAATAGACGCTCCAGAAGATACTAAAATATTACTTACTAAATTAAATGGTGTAGGAGATGAATATCCATTATCAAAAGAAAAATTAAGTCCAATTCTTGCATATTATATTGCTAAATCTCAAGATGAGGCACTTAGGATTGCAGAATCTCTTCTAGAATACGGCGGACTTGGACATTCAGCTGTTGTACATACAGAAGATAGACAATTAATTAGTAAATTCGAACAAAAAATGAAAGCTGGAAGACTTATTGTAAATTCTCCATCTACACATGGTGCAATTGGTGATATATATAACACAAATCTACCTTCCCTTACTTTAGGGTGTGGTACATTTGGTGGAAACTCAACAACTGCTAATGTATCTACTGTAAATTTACTTAATGTAAAAAGAGTAGCCAAAAGGAGGGTTAATATGCAATGGTTTAAAGTTCCAAATAAGATATTTTTTGAAAAGGGATCTATTCAATATTTAGAAGTTATGAAAGATATTTCTAGAGTAGTTATTGTAACAGATCCATCGATGGTAAAGCTTGGATATGTTGATAAAATACTATACTATCTAAGAAAGAGAAAAAATCATGTACATTCAGAAATATTTTCTGATGTAGAACCAGATCCATCATTTGATACCATAAAAAAAGGTGTAGCAATGATGAATTCATTTGAACCAGATTGTATAATAGCTCTTGGCGGTGGAAGTGCTATGGATGCTGCAAAAGGTATGTGGCTTTTATATGAACAACCAGATGTAGATTTAGATGCACTAAAAAATAAATTTATTGATATAAGAAAAAGAGTATATAAAATTGATGAGTTGGGTGAAAAAGCAAAATTAGTTGCAATACCTACTACTAGTGGAACAGGTTCTGAAGTAACTTCTTTTGCGGTAGTAACAGATAAGAAAGCAAATATGAAATACCCACTTGCTGATTATGCTTTACTTCCAACAATTGCAATAGTGGACCCAGAACTTGTATATAGTCTACCCAAAACAATAGTAGCAGATACAGGTATGGATGTTTTAACACATGCAATTGAAGCTTATGTTTCAAACATGGCTTCAGATTATACAGATGGTCTAGCAATTAAAGCAATAGAACTTGTATTTGAATACTTAGTAAGATCATACAGCAATCCTGAAGATACTGTTGCAAGAGAAAAAATGCATAATGCAAGTACAATTGCTGGCATGGCATTTTCAAATGCATTCTTAGGAATAAATCATAGTATAGCTCATAAAATCGGTGGAGAATATCATGTTCCGCATGGTAGAGCAAATGCAATATTATTACCTTATGTTATAAAATACAATGCGAGTATGCCTACAAAATTTGTATCTTTTCCAAAATATGAATATTATATAGCAGATCAAAGATACGCAGATATTGCAAGAAGATTAGGTCTACCTGCAAAAACAACAGAAGAAGGTATCAATTCTTTAATTAATGCTATTAAAGAATTAATGAAAAACTTAAATATGCATTCTTCATTTAAACAAGAAGAAATAGATGAAAAAGTATATATTAGTAAAGTTGATGATCTGGCAGAAAAAGCATTTGAGGATCAATGTACAACAGCAAATCCAAGATTACCACTTGTGGAAGAATTAAAACAGATTTTTATTGAAGCATATTATGGAGAATAAATAATAAAAAAGGCATTGAATTTTATTCAATGCCTTTTAATAATTATATATTCATACATTATGTAGTACTTTAAAGTTTAAAGCTATTCACATTTTTATTCAATGCATCAGCAATCTCATTAAGTAAGATAGCAGAACTTGTAATTTCTTCAGTCGCCTTCAATTGTTCTTCTGAAAATGCAAAAATTTGTTTTATTGATGAATAATTTTGTTCTGATATCCCAGAAGTTTGATTCATAGCATCATAAATTGCCTCTTTTTGCATAAGAATTTCAGAATTGCTGGTTGCAATGTCATTTATTAACTCAGAAAACTTGGATATTAAATCTAAAACATTTTTAACAGTATCTTCAGTGTTGTGTACAGATTCAGTTTGGGTTAATATTATATTTTGAGTCTGTATCATTTCTTCACATGTAAGTAGCGAAGTACTCTGTATTTCCTTTATATTTTCAGAAATTAATCCTACAGACTCAGCAGATTGTTGAGCTAATTTACGTATCTCATCTGCAACTACTGAAAAACCTTTTCCATGTTCACCGGCCCGAGCAGCCTCGATTGAAGCATTTAGTGATAATAGATTTGTTTGTCTAGCAATATCACTAATAGTATTAATTATACTTTCCATTTGCTTAGTAAGTGAATTAACTTCTTGTATTGCCTCACTCATATTTTTAGTTGCCTTATTAGTGAAATCAGTCTTGTCTGATAAATCCTTAATTGAGTCAGATGTCTTTGAGTTTAATTCTTCTAACTGGTTTGAAACAAAAGCAATTTTCATGATAATTGAAGAAATCTTCTCTATGCTATTAGATAGATCTTGAGTAGTCTTTACACTTTCACTAATTAATATATTTTGATTATCTAAACCTTCAACTATATTCCTTGCAAATTCAACAGTTTCCGTAGAACTTGCTGTTGCTTCTTCAGATATGGAAGCTAATGTCCCAGATGTTGAGAATAGTTCTGATGAACTTGAGATCATATTCTGAATTAATGTTCTTAATTCTAATCTCATCGCATTCGCAGAGTTTGCAAGGTTACCAATCTCATCTGAAGACGTTACTTCATTTTTAACAGTTAAATCACCTTTACCTATTAAGTTTAACATCTTATCTAGTAGTTTTATATTTCTAACTATTGTATAATAAGTTAAAAATACTATTGCAATAATTAGTAATATCAGCCCTATTAATGTAACAACAGAAATTGTAATTAAACTATGATTTATTTTTCCAATTACTACATCCGTAGATTGCCCTACAAATAGCATTCCAATAATCTTATCTTGTTTATCTTTTATTGGTACATAAATAGTTTCATAATCTTTTCCTTTTAGTTCAATGTGTCCAGTATAGTTTAAACCTTCAATTAAAACTTTTTGTATCACATCATCATTAGCCTTTGTTCCTAGTATACTTGTTCCATCATCATTAATTATGTTTGTAGCGATACGAGTATCATCTGCAAACACAGTTGCGGGAATATTAATACTATTTTTAATAAAATCAATTACGTTTGTTTCGCCATTTATGATACTATCACCTTTATATAATGTATCATCTTTAAGTTCCCAGTCACCAGGATATGTTTTGTCAAACAACTCTTCAGCCCATTTAGAATTTGTATCTAATTGTTCATAAATTGTTTTGTAAAAGCCTTCCTTTAAACTCCACCGTAATGCAAAGAAAATTATTAATAATAGTAAGAACATGCAGCCAAAAATTGTAATGAGAAGCTTTGAACGTATACTTTTAATCTTTAGTGTTTTCATAGATTTTCCTCCTCTAAATTATTTTTGGATAGTTAAGTGTATCAGCATGAGTATAACATAATTCTGTAACAAATACAACATTTTAAATATATGAGGTAAAAATTACCAGTTTTATAGGTTAAAATACTAGTATATTATTTGTAACAACAATTGAGTTTGTCCAATATAATATAATGGGTGATAATAATGGAATTCGAAGATTCTTTAGAACTTAATAAAAGTCAAGTTGTTTCAGTTGATACTCAAGGTTCTGCAGATGTAAGTTTATCGCTAGAGGATGCTCCAGCAGCAGGTCTAGCAATATTAACAGGTACAGTTTATGATACACAGATACTAACAGGTACTCCAGTAGAAGATGCAGTAGTATTTGTATTTGATGCAACAGGAAATGTAGTATCTTTTGCAAAGACAAATAGTCTAGGTGTATATACTGTAAGTGGTTTAACAAATTCAACAGCATACACAGCAGTCGCAGTAAAGGATGGCTATACAGCAACAGCACCAAGTTCATTTACAGCATCAATTCTTATAGTAACAATTATGAACTTTGCAATAATTCCAAATACTGATTTTAATTTAAATACGGTTTATGGAATAATAAAAGATGCTGCTGATGCAGCAATATCGGGTGTTACAGTTATATTGTCTGATTCTTCAACTAATGATGTAATTTCTACTACTGGAACAATTGATGATGGTGAATATGTGTTATATAACATTCCAACTGGAAGTTATATAATAAAAACTGTTAAAAATGGATATTATGGAACTACATCAAATACTATTGCACTTACAACATCGCAAAACCATTCTGAAAATGTGACTATGGAAGCAGTATCTGATCCAAATAATGGAGTAATATCAGGAATAATAACAGACAGTGAAAGTCAAGTTGTTACAAATGCTTTTGTTGGGTTATATAGTATTACAGTTGATAATGAACCAGAAACTTTAATAAGATACACATTTACAAATAGTAATGGTAGATATGCATTTGGAGACGTAGTACCAGGTTCTTATATAGTAAAAGCAAAATTATCCACAGAATCAACTTAACAAATATTAGAGAGGCATACAAATGGATGATAAATCTTTATTAATTAAGTCAAATATAATAAATATAGATAATAATACTAAAAATATTTCTCTTAATATTGAGATACCTAATATAACAGAAAATATTAACTTGCTGCTAGGTGTTGTGAAAGACTCATATAATTGTCGTCCAATAGATGGAGTAATAATAAGTATAACTAATATTGAAAATAAAAGTATATATATGAATGCTATTACTAACTCATACGGTGAGTATTATATTTGTAATATACCTTTGGGATATTACAAGATAGATATTCAAAAAGATAATTGTTCTTATGACTATAATTATTTATTAATAACCGATCGACTTATAAATATCTATAATGTATGTATATAATTAAATGAAATAACTGAGATAAAAAATAAAATAGAATAATTTCTATTTTATTTTTTATATATAGTAAAATAACTTTTATAAGACATGCAAAATAAAATAAATGTAGCATATTATTTATTAACGCTAGGAGGTATTCTATGATTTTTTCATTTCTTTCAAATATACTTTCGTATATTTCATTTTTATTTGGATATATACAGATATCTAATCTTTTTCCAGATCCATTAAGCAAGACTGAAGAAGAGTATTACTTAAGAAAATATTTTGAAGGTGATATTGAAGCTAGAAATAAGCTTATAGAGCATAACTTAAGATTAGTTGCACATATTGCAAAGAAATATGCCACAAATGAACAAGATATGGATGATTTAATTTCTATTGGTTCAATAGGTCTTATAAAAGCAATAAACAGTTTTAGCCAAGATAAAAATTTCAAAATATCTACGTATGCTTCAAAATGTATAGAAAATGAAATATTAATGAATTTAAGGAGTACTAAAAAACAAAAAACAGAAGTATCAATGAATACAATTATTGGAACTGATAAGGATGGAAATGACATGGAGTTACAAGAAACTTTAGATGGTGAAGTTAGGGATGCAATAGATACGATATATAACAAAGTAATGAGTGAGCAAGTTATTAAATACATAAATACAAAGTTACCAGAAAGAGAAAGATATATAATGAATTTAAGATACGGTTTAAATGGTTTTACTCCTAAAACACAACAACAAATAGCAGATGAACTCGATATATCAAGAAGTTATGTATCAAGAATTGAGACTAAAGTTCAAAATAAATTAAGAAAATATATTAAATGGGAGGAATAATAAATAATATTTAAAAATAAAAGATGTAATCTGAGTTACATCTTTTTTGTGATTGAAAACATGTATCACATATTTGAATATTTAATAATAAAATGATATAATATAACTTAGAATATATATAAGGAGTTTTAAAATGAGTAAATCATATAATGAATATAATAAAATAACAAATGCAAAAAAGGGAATGAGTCCTATACTTAAGTTCTTTTTAGGTTTTATAATTGTAATTGCGATATTAATAGCAGTACCTGTATTTATAGTCTGGTCAAAAGTATCGAAGGTTGATTATGTACCTATAGATAAAGAGCAATTAGCAGTTAATAGTAATATATATAATGAAGTATCTGAGGAATTAACAGAATCTGAGTTTGACGATATAGTCACAGTTGCATTATTTGGAACTGATTCTAGGGATGCTAATGATATGGAAGCAGGAAGAGCAGATACTATAATGATTGCTTCAGTTAATCCTAAAAATAAAAGTATAAAATTAATAAGTATTCCAAGGGATACTTATGTTGATGTATCAGGATATGGCAAAACAAAAATAAATCATGCCTATGCATATGGTGGAGAACAATTAACTATAAATACTATAAATAGTAATTTTGGACTTAATATAACACAATATGCAACAATTGATTTTGCAGGATTAATTAGTGTTATAAATGATGTTGGTGGAATAAATTTAAATATAACAAAAGATGAAATGGATGCACTAAATGAATATTTAAGAGAATCATATAAAGTAAGTGGAAATACATATACTCCTATGACTAAATATGGAAATGTTACATTAAACGGTGAACAGGCTCTAGCTCTTTCTAGAGATAGATCTGTTGGTGATGATTTTACAAGAGCAGATAGACAAAGAGATGTGCTTATGGCATTATTTGAAAAAGTATCTAAAATGGAAAAGACAAAAATATTTTCTTTACTAGATAGTTTCTTAGCTCAAGTAAAGACAAATGTAAATATAGCTAGTTATACTGGACTTATGACTTCAGTGGTATCAAATATGGGTGAATATAAAGATAACATTATATCAACACAAATACCATCAGCTAAGTATTCTTCTGGTGAAATGATATCAGGTACATATTATTTTGTAACTGATATTGATAAGGCAAAAGATGATTTTATTACTTATTTATATAAAAAATAGTAATATTTAATAATTTAATTTAATCTAATGTTATAAAATATTAAAGTAAAGGGGAAAGTAATGTATATAATATCAATAATAGTTTTACTAATAATCTTTTTGGTTGTAAATCTAAATGTTTTACAAGTTTCAAGATATAAAATTATATCAAATAAAATCCCTAATAGTTTTAAGGGATATAAAATAATGCATCTATCAGATTTACATAGTAAAGAATTTGGAAAAAACAACATTAGACTTTTAAATAAGATAAATGAAATTAATCCAGATGTTATATTTATGACTGGTGATATGATAAGAAAAACTGATAAAAATTTTATGATAACTTATGAATTTATAAAGAATTTATGCAAAAAATATAAAATATATTATTCTTTAGGGAATCATGAAATAACCCATAATTATACTATTCTAAAGAATTTCATACAAAATTTAGAAAGATTAGGAGTAATTGTATTAAATAATAAAAAAAATATTATAGAAAAAGATGGGGAATTTATTAATATATATGGATTAAATTTTAAGCATAATATGTTACCCAAAAGATCATTAAATTATAAAAAAATAATGGAATCTATTTTAGGTGAAATTTCAAAAGATAAGTTTAATGTTTTACTTGCACATGATCCATTAAATTTTGAGATATATAATTCATGGGGAGCTGATTTGATATTTTCAGGACATGTACATGGAGGCGTTATAAGAATATTTGGAATAGGATTACTTTCACCAAGAAGGACACTATTTCCTAAATACTCTTCTGGTAAATATAAAAAAGGATCAAGTACAATGATTGTGAGTAGGGGGCTTGGAAATACTAAAGTTGGAGTTAGAATTTTTAATTTACCTAATATTGTAGTTGTAGAACTTGATAAGTAAAAAAAGTTGTTAATTTGAAGAAGTTATGATATACTTAAAATATTTGAAATTTGAAGTTAATATTAACTCAAGAGGTGAAAAATATGGAACAAAATGAAAAGGCTTTACTTGTCGGAGTAAATGTGAATAATGATTATTTTAAAGAATCAATGCAAGAACTTGAAGATTTAGCAGTTGCATGTAATATAGATGTAGTAGAAAAGATGGAACAAAACTTAAATATGATAAATAGTTCTCTATATCTTGGCACTGGGAAAGTTGATGAAGTGAAGAAGATGGCAAACGACTTAAATGTTGATATGGTAATATTTAATAATGAGCTTTCTCCATCACAACTTAGAAATCTTCAAAATATACTTGATTTACCTATACTAGATAGAACTGCATTAATACTTGAAATTTTTGCAACACGCGCAAAGACAAAAGAGGCAAAATTGCAAGTTGAAACTGCAAAACTTAAATATATGCTACCAAGACTTGTGGGTTTACACGAATCTTTAGGTAGACAAGGTGGAGGTTCTGGACTTAGTAATAAAGGATCAGGAGAAAAGAAATTAGAACTTGATAGAAGAAGAATTGAAGATAAATTAGTTGAACTTAATAAAGAATTAGATAGATTATCTATAAGTAGAGAAACACAAAGGAAGCAAAGAAAAAATTCTGGACTTCCTATGGTAGCTCTTGTTGGATACACCAATGCTGGTAAATCAACCCTAATGAATGCGATGATTGATACTTATAAAAGTGATGAAACAAAAAAAGTTTTAGAAAAAAATATGCTATTTGCAACACTTGATACAACAGTAAGAGACATTGAACTTAATAATAAAAAGAAATTTTTATTATCAGATACTGTTGGTTTTATAAATGAACTACCACATACACTAATTAAAGCTTTTAGATCAACTTTGGCAGAAGTACAAGAAGCTGATTTATTGATACATGTTGTAGACTTTTCAGATAGAAATTACGAGAAACATATCGAAGTCACAAATGAAACTTTAAAAGAAATTGGAGCAGAAGATATTAATATGATATATGTATTTAATAAGTCGGATCTAAAAGATATAGAGATACCAATTGTTGAAGATAATAAAATATATATGTCTGCAAGTAAAAAACAAGGGTTAAAAGAATTAGTTGAAATGATTTCAAAAGAGATATATTCTAATTATGTATCTTGTAGATTATTGATACCATATAATGAAGGAGCAATAGTAACTTACTTAAATGATAATGGGACTGTAATTAACACTGAATATGATGAGAAGGGTACAATATTAACATTAGATTTAAAAGAAAGTGATTATAACAAATATAATAACTATGAAATTAAATAAAAAAGTATGAACAGTAATTTATATTTTTAGCATTTGCCTAAAGTATAAATTACTGTTCATTTATCATTTTGATTAAGCAATTATTTTAGTTTCATGATAATAACTTGAATAAGGGAATGTACCATTATCAGAGATATGTGATTTCTTGAGAGCTATTGAAATTGGATTAGTCGTTTCATTATTATCTTCAGATGAAAGGTAAAGAATTTTCCAGTTGTCTTCTTCAAACATTTTTATCAAAGTATCTTTGAAAATTTCTATCTTTTTTGAATTAACACAGTTGAAGATAATTCCTGTACATTCTGCGTAATAATTAACAATAGCTTTATACAACTTACTTTCAAGTTCGGATATATTGTAAATTTTTTCACTATATCCGAAGTATATAAGTAAATCGTGTAAATTACCTTTTGTGTCAATAGGTTCATCTTTCATTAAAAGTGCATTAAGCTCAGAAGAAAAACCGGATTTATAGATTGGTAAATGTGAAACAACTTCTTGATGAATAATAGGAATTAGATCTTTAGTAAGTAAAAAAAGCATAACTCAATACTCCTTTCATTTGAAATTGTATTAATATAAAAATATTTAATTTGGCTCGATTATATCACAATTATGTGAAATATTCAAGCAAATTTACTTTATTTATAACATAATAATAGTATTTTATAAAAAATATGTTTAATTAGAATAATTAACTATTTATAAATATTTTTAAAAAAATTACAAATAATATTAATATGATATATTTTATTGGTTTGATTGTTGGTTTATTAAATGGATTATTTGCTTCTGGAGCAGGTCAAATTCTTGTTTTTTATCTAATATTCATAATAGGTAAGGAAACTCATAAAAGTAGGGCACTTAGCGTATCAATTCTTTGTTTAGCAAGTATTTTGGCCATATTTGGTTATTCAGATTTTATTGATTTTGATGTTAAAAAAGTTATATTACTAATTATTATAGCTATTTTTTCAGGAATTATAGGTGCCAAAATTATGAAAAAGATCCCATCAAATATATTAAATTTGATTTCAGGTGTTTTAATAATTGGACTTACACTATATAAGTTTTTTATAAGGGGTGAGTGAATAATGTGGATAACTCTGTTTGCCATTGCTTTGTTTAGTGGTATAATAGCCGGAATGGGCATTGGTGGTGGAAGTATATTTATACTTCTTACAACAATATTTAATTTGTTTGAACATAAAGAGGCACAGGGATATAATCTAATTATGTTCATAGTTGTTGGCATTAGCGCTACGATTTTTAATTTTAAAAATAAAAATATTGATAAAGAATTATTTAAAAAATTAATAATACCTGTTTGCATTGGAAGTATAGTAGGAATGAAACTAGTTAAATATATTAAAGAAGAAACTTTACAGAATTTCTTTTATATTTTTATGGTACTCATTGGAATTTATGAAATAATTTCAAGTGTAAAAAGTATTATAAAAGCAAAAAATATAAGTAGTGAAAGGAGTTGAGTAATTATGAATTTTACAAAAGGTGCAGTAATTGGCATAATAGCAGGTACTATAGTTGGGGCTATGAATAGTGATAACATTATAGGTATGTTTAATAAAGGTCAAAGAGAAATGAAAAAGGTAAGAAGAAAATACAGGATGTAAAAATGAAATAGTAGCAATTAGTCTTGCTACTATTTTTTATATGCAAAAAAACAATAAAACATTGCAAAACTAAAAAAAATATAATATACTAAAATGGATTACGGAGGTATATAACATGAATGAAGAAATTAAAAATAACGAATGGAAAAAATTTAAAACAGGTACTTGGTGTCAAAGTGTAGATGTGAGAGATTTTATACAAAGAAATTATACTGAGTATACTGGTGATGATAGTTTTTTAAAAGGACCAACAGAAAAAACAAAAAAATTATGGGATAAAGTTGCATCTCTTATGGCTGAAGAAAATAAAAAAGGCGGAGTACTTGATGCTGATACTAATATAGTTTCAAATATTGTAGCACATGATGCTGGATATATTGATAAGGATTTAGAAATAGTAGTTGGGCTTCAAACTGATAAACCACTTAAAAGGGCTATATTACCACTTGGTGGAATAAGAATGGTAGAAAAAGCTTTAGAAGAATATGGCTATAAATTAGATGAAGAAATATCAGATAAATACACAAAGCATAGAAAAACTCATAATCAAGGTGTATTTGATGTTTATACTCCTGAGATGAGAGCTTGTAGAAAAAATGGAATAATTACTGGTCTTCCAGATGCATATGGTAGAGGAAGAATAATTGGCGATTATAGAAGAGTTGCGCTTTATGGTGTTGATTTTTTAATTCAAGATAAAATTATGCAAGGTAAGCAACTGGAAACTGATATTATAGACGAAGAAATTATAAGACATAGAGAAGAAATTACTGAACAAATAAATGCTTTAAGAGAATTAAAAGAAATGGCCTTAAAGTATGGATATGATATTTCAAAACCTGCAAAAGATTCTTTAGAAGCTATACAATGGACATATTTTGCATATCTTGGCGCAATAAAAGAACAAAATGGCGCTGCAATGAGTTTAGGGAGAGTATCAACTTTTCTAGATATATATATTCAAAGAGATTTGGATGCCGGTATTATAGATGAGCAACAAGCTCAAGAATATATTGATCAGTTAGTTATAAAGCTTAGAATGGTAAGATTTCTAAGAACTAAAGATTATAGTTCATTATTTGCAGGTGATCCTAATTGGGTTACTGAATCAATAGGTGGACTATCAAATGATGGAAGAAGTTTAGTTACTAAAAATTCTTTTAGAATATTACAAACATTATTTAATTTAGGTCCAGCACCAGAACCAAATTTAACTGTTCTTTGGTCAACAAAACTACCAGATGGATTTAAAAAATTTGCAAGTAAAGTATCTATAAAAACAAGTGCAATACAATATGAAAATGATGATTTAATGAAAGAATATTTTGGCGATGACTATTCTATTGCATGTTGTGTTTCTCCAATGAGAACAGGAAAGCAAATGCAGTTTTTTGGAGCAAGATGTAATTTAGGAAAAGCATTACTTTATGCTATAAATAATGGAAAAGATGAAAAAACAGGAGTTCAAGTAGGTCCAATTACTGAACCAATAACTACTGAATATCTAGAATATAAAGATATAATGAAAAGATTAGATGACATGATGTCTTGGGTTGCAAGAGTATACATGAATACATTAAATGTAATCCATTATATGCATGACAAATATTCATATGAAAGACTAGAAATGGCACTACATGATAAGGATGTGTATAGAACAATGGCATGTGGAGTTGCAGGACTTTCAGTAGTTGCAGATTCACTTAGTGCTATTAAATATGCTAAAGTAAAACCTATAAGAGATGATAATGGGATTGCTATAGACTTTAAAGTAGAAGGAGAATTTCCTTGCTTTGGAAATGATGATGATAGGGTAGATAATATTGCTTTAGAAGTTCAAAAAATGTTTATGGAAAAATTAAAACAGCATAGAACATATAGACAGGCTGATCCTACAATGTCAATTCTTACTATAACTTCTAATGTTGTTTATGGTGAAAAAACTGGAGCAACTCCAGATGGAAGAAAATCAGGTGAGCCTTTTGCTCCTGGTGCTAATCCAATGTATAATAGAGAAAAAAACGGTATAATTTCTGCATTAAATTCAGTAGCTAAATTAGACTTTAATGAAAGTAAAGATGGAATTTCGTATACATTTTCTTTGGTACCATCAGTCCTTGGAAATGAAGACGATGAAAAAGTTGTAAATTTAAAATCTATGCTTGATTCATATTTTGAGCAAGGTGGACATCATATAAACATAAATGTATTTGATAGAGAAGTCTTAGTTGATGCAATGGAGCATCCTGAAAAATATCCACAACTTACAATACGTGTTTCTGGTTATGCAGTAAACTTTATAAAACTTTCACGTAAACATCAATTAGATATAATCTCTAGAACATTCCATAATAAATAGTTGGTGGTATAATGATTGGAAGAATACATTCAATAGAAAGTTTTAGTACAGTTGATGGACCAGGAATAAGGTATGTCGTATTTATGCAAGGATGTAATTTAAGATGTAAATTTTGCCATAATCCAGATACATGGTCAAAAAAATCTAGCATGGAAATTGATTCAAATGAACTTGTGGAAAAAATATTAAAAGCTAAAGTATTTTTTGAAAATTCAGGTGGGGGCGTAACCTTCTCAGGTGGAGAACCACTACTTCAGGCAGAGTTTTTAACTGAAGTTTGTAAAAAGTTAAAAAAAGAAAATATACATATAACTTTAGATACGGCTGGTAATTTTGATACAGATAATAAAAGTATAAATGAGTTATTGAAGTATGTTGATTTAGTATTATATGATATAAAACATATTGATACAAATGAGCATGAAGAACTAGTCGGAGTAAAAAATGATAAGATACTTAAAATGGCAGAATATATTTCAAATGACTTAAATATACCGATGTGGATAAGAATAGTATATATTCCTGGGATAACAGATAAAGATAATTCATTTATAAGATATAAAGAATATATTAGTAAATTAAAAAGTGTACAAAAAGTAGAAATATTACCTTATCATGAGCTTGGTGTATATAAATGGAAAAAACTTGGACTAGAATATAATTTGAATAATATTAGAATTCCTATTAAAGAGGAATGCAAAAAAATTGAAAAATTTTTTAATGAATAATAAAAATAAGATAAAGCACTATATACTAAATTTATACATTTGTATTTATTTAATATATAGTGCTTTATATTCACAAGTTATTTGCGTATTCAAGGTAGTAGTTTGATATATCATCTTCATTTAATTTAAAGAAACAACCTACTAATATGAATGCACCAATATCAATTATATGCCCGGGGCATATATATTTTCCAAGTGTTGCCATTTTTTCTTCAACGTTTTCCACTTCTGGAAAATAATCTTTTATTTCCGTAGTAAGCTCAATTATCTCTTGAATATAATCCTCAGTTAAGAATGGAGAATTTTCCCATGCTCTTGTGTAATATTCATAAAGATAATCATAATAACCAATGTCTTCAGGAATGTCTTCAGTAACTTCTTGTGTTGAATCACAGTAAAAAGATATTTGTTCTTCGGTAATCATTTACAACACCCTTTCTTAATAATGGAAATCAAATTTGATAGTTACATAATAAATATAATAATTATAATTCTATTATATATTAATTTATGAGTATGTCAATATTTATTTTACATTTTTTGACAAATAATGCAAAATATTTCCGAAACAAAGCTGTAAATTAAAAATTATATAAATTTATATAATAAAATATTGAAAAAAGTTTAATTATAAAATAAAATGTAATTACTGTAACATTACGTTTGAATTTTTTACTTAATATAATTATATTAAATTTGGAGATGATTTTAAATGAATAAATTTATAAAGTATGATTTAGCTAGAAGAAAAGGTATATCATTAATAACACTAATTATAACAATTATAATTATAATTATTCTTGCTGGTGCTGTAATAATGATGATAACTAAAAATAATCCATTTGATTCTGCAAAAGAGGCTACATTTAAGCATTCAATTAAAGAATATCAATCTGAGCTATCTTTGTTTATAATGAATAAGACATTAAAGGAAAATGGAGATATAAATTTATCAAATGAAAATTATGATGGAGCGATGGGTGCAAGTTCAATATTAGTACCAATTGCTTCAATGCGTGATCAAGATATAATAAAATTTTCTGTGCAAAGTGGTAAGTTAGTATACGTTGGTATTGATGAAAAAGAAATCGAATGGGCTACTGAAGTTGGTGTTATAGTAGATACACAAAAGACTGAACTAGCTAAGGAAGCATATTCATATGATTTGGCAGAAGGAAATACTTCAAGTAATAATAGAAGTAAAGGTATTTCTCCAATAAGTGGTACATTTCTTTTACCATATACATATATTAACTGGTCAGATAGCGATTGGAATGAAGAAATATCTGAATGGAAGAAAATGGGAATAGAATACGTTATTATGGGAGATACTGTTCAAAAGACAAATGGAGTATGGACAAGTTTTTATCCTTCAGCTTTGACAAATAATATGTATTATGATGCATTAACACCTTTATTTAAGAAGTGTAGCAGTGCTGGAATCAAAGTATTTATTGGAATGGGAATGGATTCTGATTGGTGGAACTTAAATCTTTCAAATGTTGAAGATGGTAATAAGTTTATAAACTATTGTAATGAAATTCTACCTTTCATGAGTGAGATGTATAATAAATATTATCCAGATTATAGTGATACATTTTATGGTTTTTATTTTGTACCAGAAATGTCAAATCCAAGTTACTTCGATAGTGCATCAAGCAGGCAAATTTCAGTTAATGCTTTGTCAACAGGTATGAATTTATTAATTGATAGAATAAACTCTTTAAATCCAAATTTAAAAATGATACTTTCTCAATATCTTAATATAAATGAACAAGATACTTGGACAACTAAATCTTCAGCTAATATACAAGCATTTTGGACTGAGTTATTAGTTGCTACAAACTTTAGAGATGGTGATATATTGTGTCCTCAAGATAGTATTGGATCAAAGGGAATGACGTTAGATAAACTTTTAGAATATACACTAGCATATAAAAGGGCAATAAAAGATTCGGGAAAAAAATTAAAATTGTGGAGTAATGTTGAACTGTTTAAATCACCTGATACAGATGAGTTAGCTAATAAACCTGATGGTGTAGAGTATACGGGAACTGCATCAATTGACAGGATAACAAAACAGATTGATATAGTTCGACCTTGTGTTGAAAGAATAGTAGTATTTACTTATTCAAATTATATAAGCAAATTAAATGTAGTTAGTGGATTCTTAAATGCATATACTGATTATTTAACAAAAGGTATTATAGATAAAGAAAACCCAAAGGCACCTAATAAATTTAAAACAGATTTAGTTAATATTTCTGGTAATAATTATTTACAAGTATCCTTTTCTGGAATGTACGATAACTATGGTATTGCAAGAATAAATGTTTATAAAAATGGAAAATTCTTCACATATAGAGTATCAGCTAGATCAGATGAAGATAATAATAATACACCAATAGCACCACATAGTTTCTTTGATAAAGAATTCAATTTATCAAATGATACGGCAAATTATGAAATTGAAGTTATAGATTGCTCTGGAAATGTATCAAATAGGGTAAAATTTACAGTTAATAGCAATAATATACCAAATGGAGTTGTACTTGATCCTTACTACTATGGACCAAAAATAAAGGAAGCTCCTAGTGGCGGGACATTATACGTAGATGAAAATGGAAGTGTAGTACCAGTACCAAAAGGATTTTCAGTTTCAGATGTAGGAAATGAAAATACTGTATCTAATGGATTAGTAATTAAAGATTCATATGGTAATGAATTTGTGTGGGTACCAGTTAATAGTGGACAATATAAGAATTATTATAGAGACTCGAATAGACCTGTTGTAGACGAATCGCTTCCACAAGGAGTAAATCTTGAGAGTGATCAAATAGACAAATATGGAGGATTCTATATTGGAAGATATGAAGCAGCATATGACTATAATAATGGAACTTCAAGAGTAGCTATGAAAAGAAGTGTAAATGCAACTTCCACATATGGAATGTTTACTGGAAATAAGGATTATGATGGTTATCTATGGAATTTCATTTTATCAAATGAAGCAAAGAAATATGCAGAAGAAATGTCAAGTAAGTATGGATATGATTCTACAATAAAAACTGGTTTACCAACTGGAAAACAATGGGATTCAACATTAAAATGGATTGGTGATACTAAGGTAAATGATCCAGCAACTTGGGGAAATTATAAAAATTCAAAAGCACCTGCAAATACAGGAAATTATGAATCTGGTGTATTAAAACCTTCTGGTTCTAATGAAAATTGGAAAATGAATAATATTTATGACTTAGCAGGAAATTTATCAGAATGGGTTAATGAGAGTTCTAATTCTGAATATATAATGCATGATACTAATTATAATGATAGTAATGCAGTATTAACATTTTATTGGCCAAATTCTATTTACTATTATTCAACTATTGGATTTAGAGTTGCATTATTTATTGAATAGTATAAAATATTGAAAAATTAGGAAAATATTCTGATCTTTAAATTAAAGTCTTAGGATCAAGTAAAATCAGATAATATAATAAAAAAAATATTAATTTTAGTTTAAGACAACCTTCATAGAAATGTGTTGGTTGTTTTTCATTATAGTAATGAACTTTAATTAAATAAAATTTGTATGAATCAATATATAAGTATAGATAAATATAAAAAATATTCATAAATTGAGATTAAAAACAAAAAGTTAGAAGTAATGTAAATAACGATAAAACCCTTTTGTTAAAGGTGGGTATCTTGTTGTATCTTTTAGGATCCTCTTAGTTATAAAAAGAGTATTCAACACCGGATACAAATTCCCGATTCCCTATCGTATGCTTGTAGATTTTTCATATAACTACATTACTTCTAACTATATATATTATATCATTAAAGTAGCAATAAGTAAATGTTTTATTCAAAGCTGCTAGTAATTTCCATTTAACAACATAAATCGTGTTTTAGATAAAATAAAAAATATTTAAAATCAATTATGAAATTAATTTAAGTATGTTTAAGCAAATGTTAGTAATTAAAATAACTAAATAAAAATTCTAAAATTTTTAGTTATATGTATATTAAATTTACATATGATCATTCTCGTACAAACATTTAAAAATACTAAACATATAATATACTAGGAAAAGAGGTGATAATTTGAAAATTTTAGTATATAACAATGCAACAGATAAAATGGAAACATTTAATAGAAATTTAGATGATCCAATGCCATATGCTCAAGACAGATTCCTAACTGTAAGAGAATTTAGAGGTTCATCAAAATCAGATTTACTTTGGACTGATAGAAGAGCAGTAGAATCTTTTAATAGATTAAGAAACTTATTTGGAAGACCAATTGATGTAGGCTATGCATTTAAAAGAATTGGTGAAGGAGGACATGGACTTCAATCACAACATTATGCAGGCACTGCATTTGATATTGCGCAAAGAATGACTGCTGCTGAAAGAGATAGACTTAGAAATATAGCAATAACTAATAGAGTATTTACATATGTTGAACCAAGAGAACTAACACCTACATGGATACATGTAGATAAAAGGGATCCAAATCCTGCATGGGCGGTAGGACTGAAAGTATCCTATTTATAAAAATAGCTTAGGTATGAAATATACTTTATATTATAAAATGTGAGTAAATTTGGATTTGGGGATAATTATTATTTATCTAATATTAGTTATAGTAAAAGATTTAGAATGTGATAGATAGAAGAAGTTCTATCTATTTTTTATTTGTTTATTTAGGGGGTGAGGAATTGCACACATTAATGCAGAAACAAGTTGTATTGGACAAACTATACAATTATAAAATAATAAAACAAACAGTAGAAGATATGGAAGATAATACTATATCTGATATAGATAACAGTTTATATAGTCATCTGAAAAATAATGATAATACTTTTGAAAATAGTATTATAAAATTATTAGATAATACTTCATTTCAAAATAATAAGAAATGGTTAGAGGCTTTTAAAGAATTAGATATAAGTATAAACGATAAACCATTACATCAAGATGTTTTAAATTATGCATATAA
Organism: Bacillota bacterium; assembly: GCA_023410645.1. Taxonomy (GTDB): domain Bacteria; phylum Bacillota; class Clostridia; order TANB77; family CAG-465; genus CAG-465. The sequence continues at coordinate 157,364 of JAEYPQ010000018.1, forward strand.
AAATAATAATTTAAGAAGATCAGATAAATGTATATTATATAAAATGTTAAAAGATAAAAAGAAAATAAATAAGACTATATATTATCAAATAAAAAGGAATTTAATTTTAGAGCTTTTTAATATAGCTAAAAAGAAAGGTTTGATAGATAAGCATGAATGAAGATAAAAGATTTTATTGGCTAAAATTAAAAGAAGATTTTTTTAATACAACTGAAATTAAAATAATGAAAAGTTTGCCTAATGGTAAAGATTATATAATATTGTTATTACAATTAAGATTGCTAAGTATCAATCATAATGGTTTATTACGATATAATGAATATATACCCTATGATCTCAATGCATTGTCAAGCTTAACAGATACTAATGTAGATATAGTTAGAACTGGTATTAAATTATTTGAAGAAATGAAGTTACTGTCAATACTTGATGATGGTACTTTTTTTATGGAAAAAATTAATGAACTTGTAGGTAGTGAATCTAAATGGGCTAAGTATAAGAGGCAGGAACGAAGTTTATCAAATGAAGAAAATTTATTGTTAAACGATGTTCATAGTAATAAATTGGACAATGTCCAAAAAATGTCCAATGAAGTTATTGGAAATAGTCCAACAAGAGATATAGAGTATAAGAATATAACTACTACTACTCAAATGTATAATAATGAAAAGTATCAAAAAATAAAAGTTATTTTCGATAAATACTTAAAATTTTATAATGAAAATACAATTTATGAATGTATTAATAATTATTCTTATATGGATAATGATGTTATAGAAAAAGCACTTATTAAGTCCTTTCAAAAAGATGGTAGTTGGCTATATGCAAAAAGCATATTAGAAAGTTGGAAATTAAAAAATATAATAAATATAAATCAAGTAAATGAAGAGGAATTAGAATTTCAAAAATCAAAAAAGGATATAAAAAAATCAAAGAATAAAAGTCATAAAAAATATCAAGGTAGAGAGTATAAAGAAAGTGAATTAGAAAATATGTATGACAATTTATAGAATGGAGGGAAAATGGAAAGTAAAAAAAATAAAAATTCGAAAGAAGAATATATAAGCTATAAGGAAAATGAAATAAAAAAATTACAAGAAGAAATAAAAAACGGTATTAAAGATGCATTAAATTCTGAAAAATATATTGAATTTCTAAAAACTATAAGTAAATTTCACAAGTACAGCATTAATAATGCAATGCTAATATTATTACAGAAACCTGATGCAACATTTGTGGCAGGTTTTTCTCAATGGGAAAAACAAGGTGTAAAAGTAAATAAAGGTGAAAAACATATAAAGATATTTGCACCAATTTTTAAAAATATTGATGTTTTTGAAAAAGATGATAAAGGAAATTATGTTTTAGATGAAAATTCTAATAAAATAAAAATAGGTGAAAAAAAGAATATATATTTTAAAGTTACCAAAGTTTTTGACATATCTCAAACTAATGCAAAAGATAATGAAAAATATAATCTGATTAAATCAAATAATGAAATTATAAATAATAAAGATGAGATTCTAAATAAATTACAAAAAGTAAGTAATATTAACTTTGAATTTTCTGATAATCTTGGTGGTGCTAGTGGTGTATATAATAAGGTCGATAATGCAATAAGACTAAAAAATGGTTTAAATGATATTGAAACTATATCTGTAGCAGTACATGAAGTAGCACACTCTATGTTACATAGTAACCTTGAAACATCAAAATTTGAAAAGAAGCAAAAAGAATTTGAGGCAGAAAGTGTAGCATATATAGTAAATAAAAAACTTGGTATAGATTCAAAAGAAAATAACTTTTTATATCTTGCTAATTGGGTCGGAAAAGATGATATATCTGAATTTGAAGATAGTATACTAAGAATACATAAGACAAGTAATATAATTATTAATGAATTTGTTAAAGAAAATAACATGGAAAAATTTGAAGAAATGGAAGTATAAAAGGGGGATTTAATGTTAGAAATAAATAAAATATATAATTTAGATTGCCTACTAGGAATGAAATTAATAGAAGATAAGTCAGTTGATATGATACTATGCGATTTACCATATCGGAACTACAAATTGTGACTGGGATAAAATAATACCATTTGAAAAACTATGGCGTGAATACGGAAGAATTATTAAGGATAATGGTGCTATTGTACTAACTTGTAGTCAACCGTTTACAACAAACTTAATAAATAGCAATAAAAAAATATTTAGATATGAGTGGATTTGGGAAAAAAATACATGTACAGGCTTTCCTAATGCAAAAAGAATGCCACTTAAACAACATGAAAACATTGCAGTATTCTATAAGAGACTACCTACTTATAATCCACAAGGTATTATAAGAGTAGATAAGACTATGAAACCTAAAAAACATGGTGGTGGGAAGATAATACTACGGTGAAAACTATGAAAAAAAAGATTATCTAAATAAAGAATACATACAAGAATATACAAATTATCCTAAGAGTATTTTAAAATTTAAAAGGGATACAGACAATATACATTCAACTCAAAAACCTGTGGAATTGTTTGAATATTTAGTTAAGACATACACAAATATAGGTGAACTTGTTTTAGATAATTGTATTGGAAGTGGTACTACTGCTATTGCCTGTATAAATACTAATAGAAATTACATAGGATTCGAACTCGATGTAAAATACTTTGATTTAGCAAATAAAAGGATATCAAATTATTTAATAGAAGAAAAATGAAATAGAAAGAGAGGTATAATATTTATATATGAATAATAATTTCACAAGAGATATGATTTTTGGTAGTAAAAAAATAGAAAATGAAATATATAATAATACTATTGAAAATAATATTATGGATATAGAGTTAAGTAAAATAATTAATTTTAGAAATGGACAACCATTTAAATTATATACAAATGATAAAAAAGAAGAAATGAAAAGAAGTATACTAAGAAATGGTGTGTTAGTTCCAATATTAGTTAGACTTATTGAAGATGATAATTATGAGATTATTTCAGGACATAATAGAGTACAATGTTGTAGAGAATTAGAGCTTAAAACAATACCTACTAAGATAATAAATTGTGATGACGATACTGCAACATTAATAATGCTTGAAACTAATTTATATCAAAGGGATAACCTTTCAATTATGGAAAAGGCTGAAGCATACAAGAAACAATTAGAAATTATTAAGAAGACAGCAAAAGAGAATTTAGACCATTATGGCCCAAATTCTCTTTCATTATCAAAGGAAGGGATGGACAGTCAAACACAAATAAAAAGGTTTATAAGATTAACCAATTTAATACCAAGCATACAACAAAAAATTAATAGTGGTGTTATTCAATTTTTAGTAGGAGTTGAACTATCTTATATCGATGAAAATGAACAAGAGACAATAAACAATGTAATCGAAAAATATAAGATTAAATTAACTACAAAACAAGCTCAATATATAAGAAGTATAAAAGGAAATATTGAAAAAGAAAGTTTAATCAGCTATTTAAATAAAAATGATGATGAGAAAAAGTCTAAATTCACCGGAAAAATAAATAAAGAAATTATAAAAAAATATAAAGTTAAATTTACTAACGATATAGAATTCAATGAAATAATAGATAATTTACTAATTGAATATTTTAAAAATAAGGACTAGTTAAAAAATATTTTATATTGAATAATATTAAATTGTATTATATAATGTAGTCATATATAATCATATTTGTTATGGTTTTGGAGGAAGAAAATGAAAAAGAAGATTATTTTAACTATAATATTTATAATAAGTTTATTACCTATGTTTTTAAATTGGTTTAGTGATGAGAAGTGGGAGATACTTATAAATGGGACTAGTGTATTATATAATCCAATTACTATAATAGCAATATTGTTATATATATTAGGAGTTTGGTATAAAGGTGATAGTAAGACAAGTAAAACGATATGTATAATATCGCTATCAACAATAACATTTATGGCATTTTATGCATATATAGATTGGATGTTTAAAATCGCATCAGGACTTACAAAAGCAACTCATTATGAGATAGGTTGGTTAATAGAAATAGCCTCTTGCGTAATAATGATAAACATTTATGTAAGATCAAATAAAAAAGATAGAATTAACAATAAAAATAATGTACAGACATATGGGAGTAATTAATTTGTAATGGGAGTATATGCTAGTGGCTTTGCTACTAGGCTGTTTTAAGATGTGTACTACATCTATTCCTGCTCTACGAGGTTTATATAGCAAATAAATACCAAATATTGACAAAAATCAATAAAGCTGTATAATATAAGTATATTAATTGAGGTGATTCAATGGAAAATAGAAAAAATGGAATTATAATGCTTATATTTGGAATTGTATTTATGGTAGTGTCATATATGATATATAAATTAATTGAGCTTCCATCTGATATGCAATATATAAAAGTGTTATTAGTTGCAACATTTATTGTAGGATATTATATGTTTTCTACTGGCTGGATAAAATATATACTAATGAATAAGGGGTATGGAAGTAGGCAATGTATGTTACTTGGTATATTAACTATAATTGGTATAATAGTTGCATACTTAGCTCCAATTAAGAAAAAAGAAAATGAGATAATTGATATTAGAATTTACGAGGAGTAGTTCTGAATTATATAAATATGGTTAATGCATTTACTATGTAAAATAGTAAGTGCATTTTTCATATCTTAAGGTAGGTGATTTGTTGAGAAAAAATGCAAATAAGATAACATTATGGATAGATGAAAAACTTTTACAAGATATTAGACAATGTTCAAAAAAAGATAATATTAATATGTCTGTATTTATAAGAACAGCACTTAAGGAGAAAGTTGAAGAAAAAATTGTAGATAAGATAAAAGATCCTATAAAAAATGTAGTACATGAGCAAATAAAAAATAGTATGGATATATTTACAGATAGAATTGTAAAACTAATTATAAAATGTGCAATATCAGCAGAGAGTTCAAATTATAATACAATTGGTATTTTATCACACATACTCAAATCTGACAGAAATGAAGTAAAGCAATTATCATATCAATATGCGATTCAGAACTTAAAAAAGAAAGGAGATAAAATAATTGAGTAAGGTTATATCAAAATTAAGATGTTATAATCCAAGTATTAGTGATACGCCTGCAAGAAATTCGAGTCATTTAAATTATATAGCCAAAAGAAGTCATGCACTAAAAAATGAATTTGGAAAAACTACTTTTGGTAATGCTTGCGGTATTGATGTTAATAACTCTAGTATTGATGAAGTTGGAAAGTATATTTATAAAAAATCTAGGGAGAAAACCAATATATATAGAGGCATGATATCTATGAGGGAAGATGAAGCCTTGGAATTAGGATATGATAAACTAGAAGAATGGAATATACTGATGAAAAATAAAATCTATGATGTAGCAAATGTTGTGAATATTAATATGTCTAATGTTGAATGGGTGGGAGTTGTTCATTTAAAAAAAAATAATATACATTTACATTATTTGATGTGGGATAAAGAACAGCAGATTAATAGATATTATATATCAACATATCAGCAAAATAAAATTAGAGACATATTAACAAAATATATTTTTGAAAATGAATTAATTAAATACTATGAAATAAAAAATAATAGTAAAAATAAGTTAAGAGATAATAGTATATTACTTGAAATAAAAGCATTTAATAAAGAATTTTGTAATGGAAAATTAGCATATATAAATTTTAATGATTCTAATATAAAAAGTATGATAAAGAAATTTAATAATATACTATCGATAATACCATCAGCAGGTAGTCTTAAATATTCATATATGAGTGAGAATATAAAAATAGAGATCGATAATTTTATGAAAGAATTTATGAATAATAATGTTGATTTTAAAAATGAATACGATAGATATATAGATAATGCAATTAATATAGGTACTTTATATGGAAAACCTAACAAAAACCAAATAAAAACAAAAGCGGAGCAAGAGTTAAACAACATACTTGGAAATCAATTTTTAAAAGCAATAAAAGAAATAAAATTAGAAAGTATAAGTAAAAAAGTATTTATAAAAGATCTAATACAAGAATTGTTTAGAACATTAAGTTCAATAAATGAGAATATGAGTTCAAAGATAAAATTATACTCAAATTATAGATCAAATATGTCCAAGCAAGCAAAAAAAGATTATGCAAAAAATAGAGAAAATGCCAGTAGTATAAATTGGGAAAACAATTAAACAGGAGGTGTTAAATTATAAAAAAAATATATGTATATAGTGTATTAATAATAGTATCTATTCCAATTTGTTTATATATATCTACTTTGGCACACTTAATGTTATCAGGTATTTTTAATTCTATATATGATATAAAAATAAATAATATTTTTAATAGTATTATGAATAATAGTAATCACTTTAAATTATATTTACTGATTCAGATATCTTTAATAATCAGTATATTTATATTAGTTAATATCAGAAATAATAGTATTTATAAAAGTGATTTGAAAAAAATAACAGATACTATATCAACACCTGTTAGAACAGGTCAGGGACAGTTTGGTACTGCAAGATGGATAAATGAAAGAGAATTTGAAAAAATATTTCACAAAAATGGTATTAATTTAAAAAATGATATAAAAGGACAAAAATTTGATAGTGGTGGTATAGTAGTAGGTTATAATAAACTAAAAGATAGAGAATGTATATATTATGTGGATGATAATACACATAGCGTGGTTGTTGGAGCGACTAGAAGTGGAAAAACTAGGACAATAGTTCTACAAACTATTGCAAATCTAGGAATCGCAGGAGAAAGCATAATAATATCTGACCCTAAACGGTGAGATATATCATTATACATCAGGGTTCTTAAAAAGCATGGGATATGATACTATAGTAATAGATTTTAAAAATCCACTTAAAAGTAATAGATACAATTTCTTGCAGCCTGTCATTGATGCTATAAATGATGGGGATTACAGAAAAGCTGAAGAATATACTTGGGATATAACATATTCATTAGTTGGAAATGAAGATACAAAGTCAGAAAAAATTTGGAAAGATGGAGAAATGTCAATTATAGCTGGATCAATAATGAGTGTTGTTTATGAAAATAAAGACAATCCTGACGTACAAAATTTAACTAATGTATATACGTTTATAAGTGAAATGTGCAGAAGTGAAGATGGAGAAATGCCCATAAATAATTATATAGAAAATTTAGGAATAAATCATCCTGCAAGTAAAATATTTAATATAGCAAGGATTGCCCCAGAGAGAACTCGAGGCAGTTTTTTTACATCTGCTTTAGCTACATTAAAATTATTTACTAGTGAATCAATTTACTCAATGACATGTAGAAGTGACTTCAAACTAAAAAACACAGGTATAGATAAAAGAGCAATATATATAATATTACCTGATGAAAGGGTTACTTATTACAGTTTAGCTAGTCTGTTTGTAAATCAGCAATATGTTAGTCTAGTTGAGGAAGCTGATAGCAGAGGAGGTGAATTAAAAAGAAGAGTAAATTTTGTTTTAGATGAATTTGGTAATTTTACTACAATACCAGCATTTACTAACATGCTAACTATTGGTGGTGGAAGAAGAATAAGATTCAATATATTTTTACAGAGTTTTTCACAATTAGAAAGTAAATATACAAAAGAAGGTGCCGAAAATATATTAGATAATTGCCAAACGTGGATATATCTTAAAACAGCTAATATGGATACAGCAACAAAAATTATGAAAAAACTTGGGAATTATACGACAGCTAGTTATAGCAGATCTAGTTCATATGATAAAAATAGAAATGGCTCTAATAGTGAGTCAGTTAATTTGATTAGTAGATCATTATTAACTGAAGATGAAATATTGAGGATAGAGAGACCATATGTGCTTATTATACAAGCAGGTGCATATCCAGCAATAATGAAAATTCCAGACCTTTCAAAGTGGCATTTTAATAAATTATTTGGGCTTGGTGACATGAATTATAATAGACAGTTAAGAGAAGAAAGAGAAAAGAATAGAGAAATTCATGAAATAGAGAAAATTAAACTTTGGAATATTTGGGATGAATACAAATTTTAGTAGGGGTATAAAATGAAATTTAATAGTAGGAGGAAATTTTATGTTAGAAAAAACAACAATGATAGGGGTTGTAGCATTTACAATTCTTTTTTTATTTTCAAATTATTGTTTTGCAAGTGGGATACAAGACAGCACTTTAGTTACAGGAACACAAAAATTAATAACAGACCTTACAAATTGGCTTTTAATAATAGCGCCAACAGTTACAATTCTTTTAGTAGGTTATTATCTTATAAGAAAAAGTGCAAGTGATGAGATGGATGCAAAAAGATGGGACAGTAGAGTTAAAGTTGCTATAATATGTTGTATAGGCGTAGTTGTAATGTCTGGGCTAATAAATGTAATAATGAATTACTATAGATAGGTGGTGGTAAGTATTGGACAAACTACTTACTAATTTTTTGATTTCAATAATAAGTAGTGCTGATAATATAATAAACATAGTTTTTGATAATTTAATTGATGTTTGTTTCAATGCAGAGGATAACTTAACTAAAATGTTTGGAACACAATTATTAGATTTTTCAATGCTAAAACAAATAATATTCTCTTTTGTAATTTCTTTAATCATACTAAAATTTTTAAAAAAGGGATTTGATGTTTATGTAATGTGGAGTGAAGGTGATACTGATATGCCATCTGTTACTTTTATAACATATTTTATAAGAGCCACAGTTATAGCAATATCATTTCCTTTGATATATAGTTGGTTTGTAGACATAGTGAAAGATTTTACAAATCAGATTTTAGCATCGCTTAATATATCAAGTCAAGTTAATTTAACAAATACTTTAGCTACACTATCAGTTGTTAGTATATTTAATGCAATATTTGGTATTATAGCTTTCATTATGCTTTTTTTACTTTATATTCAATTTATAATGCGAGGAATAGAAATGTTTATTCTTAAAATAGGCTTTCCACTAGCTTGTATTGGACTAGTAGATTCTGATAAAGGAATATTTGCACCATATATTAAGAAATTCTTTCAAAGTGCAATTACAGTTATAGTACAGATGGCTCTGGCAAAAATAGTAATACTTTTAATAAGTTCAGATCAATTAATAAATGCAGTTGCTGTTTTATTAGTCGCACTTAGAACACCAAAATTTTTATCAGAATTCATGTTAATAACAGGTAATGGTAGTAGTGGTATAAGCAACATGATTCATACAACCAGCAAGACAATAGAATTAAATAGACAATTATCTGGATTATTAAAAAAGTGAGGTAAATAAATATGAATACAATAAATACACTCATATATGTTTTAAGAACTATTATAATACCTATGGGAGTTACTTTTAGAGCAATATATTGTTTAATAAAGATGATGTATTCAGAAGATGAATATCAAATATATAAAAAAAGAATAATTAATATAATTTTATTTGGAATAATATCAGAGTTGATTTTTGTAATAAAAGATATAATTATATTGTATTTTGACTAAGAAATATGATAAAATTATATATAATAATAGAAAAATTAAATGAGGTAGTTAAAATGAATTTAAATAAAATTTTCACTGAACAAAATTTACATAATATATCTTCTGTTATCGCGGATACTAGTAGGGGGTTGACTAAAAGTGAATTACAACAACATTTAAGAGAAGCTAGAATCAAATTAGTGGACGATGGTAGTTATAATAATGGTATTACATATAAAATAGGTCTTAACAAAAGAGATTGGTTATATAATTGTTTTGCTAATGAACTCAATAGTAGTAAATCTTCTTATAAAATAATAGTTTTTATCGAAACAGTAATGAACCCTATAAATTATACTAAACTAGAAAAAAGGGATAAATATGAGTTTATATTTGAAGAATTAAATAAGATATTACTACTAGTGGGATATGAAGTTAATAGGGAAGGAAAAATAATTGAAAAAGAAAAATCTACTACATTAGATGAGGTAGATAGAAGAACTAACAATCTAAAGAAAAAATTATATGACAGAAATATTCACTTTGAAGTAAAAAAATATTGTGAAAAAGATTATTTAAGAAAAGATTATTTTGATACTATTTTTGAGGCAACAAAAGGATTAGCTGAAAGGGTAAGACAAATTTCGGGATTAAATACAGATGGTAATGAATTATTTCAAACAGCATTTTCAAGCAAAGATCCATACATTATACTTAATTCATTACTTACTGAATCTGAAAAAAATGAATATAATGGATTAAAAGAACTTCTAATTGCTTTATTTCATTTGGTCAGAAATCCACTAGCACATACTCCCAAAATACACTGGAAAACAGATGAAAGTAAAGCATTAGATATACTAACAATAATTTCATTTGCTCATAAATATTTAGATGAGTGTTCAAAAAATCCTATGAAAAATTAATGGAGGAATTTTTTATGGAAGAAAAACAAAATAATTTATATATACCTGCAAACATAAAAACAAGACTAGAAATTTTTAATGGTTTTGGTATGAAAGAATTAGTCACTACGATTATAGTAGTGACTTTTTCAATACCAATAATCTTTATGATTTATATGCTAAAGGGCATTTTAATATCTGTAATTTGCTTTTTTATGATCACTGCAGGTACAGTTATAGCAAATACAAAAGACGGTAATAATTTGTGCATGATTGATCAGATCAAATTTATTATTAGAAAATCAAGAATGCAGAAATTATATGAGTATAGATATAAGAATAAATGGGAGGTGGACAGTTATAAAAAATCTAATTAATAAAATATTTGGCCCGAAAAAAGAAATAACTTGTAATGATGAAATTAATATAAAAGATATTAGAAACAATTTTTTATATACTAAAGATGACAAGATAATGTGTTATATAAAGATTCAACCCCTTAATATAAATTTACTTTCAATAAAAGAGCAAGAACAAATTATAAAAAACCTATCAGGTGAACTTTCGAGTGAAAGTAAAGAAATGAAATTTTTTACAATATCTAGACCAGTTGATGTTACTGAATTATTGGATGATCTAAGAAATATACAAAATGAAAGTTTAGATCAGGTGCAGAAAACATTAATTAATAGACATATTAATAACACTATAAAGCTTACATTCACAGGAGATGCAGTAGAAAGACAAAATTTTTTAATTATTTGGCAGGAGATTAATGAATATGCTGAAAGAGATTTGTTGAAAAGAGCAATTGATTTAGTAAATAAATTCTCAAGTTGTAATATTAAAAGTGAAATTTTAGAAGAGCAATATATTATTCAGTTATGTAGTGGATTTACAAATATGAATTTTGCTTTTAAGGAAGATAGTGATTATGACGAATATATGCCAAATGTTAGATTGGGGGAAAACTTATGATATTAGTGGGTAAAGCAAAAGAAATTTGTAATCAAATAATTGAAATGTATAAGAATAAGGAATTGGCATTATATGTTTGGAATGATGATGATAATGTAATTGATTTAGCCGTATATGATGATTTTAGAAAAGATAAAGATATTGGGAGGTATTTGGCTAGCAATAATTTAAAGTATACATCTATAAGCAAACCTAATTTTAAATTAAGTGAATTTACTAAAATAAAAAGAGAATTAAAAAAATATGGAATAAATGAAAAACAACTTTATGAATATAAGTTAAATGAAACTATATATAAAATAGGTGATGTTATAGAGTACGAAAAATATAAATATGGTAAAATTATAGATATAGATAGTAAAAGTAATTTCCCATATGCTGTTGTATTCCCTGATATATATTTGGATGATAGACCATTTTGGATAGCAGATGATGAAATTAAACTATCTACTTCTCAAGATACGATAAATTTAATAGATTCTTGGTATTATTCTAATAAAATGCAGATAGATAATGATATAAAAAATTTAAATGAAATGGAGTGTGATATTTAATGATAGGAAAGGAATTTGAAGGCATAAAAATAAATGATAGTCTTATAAATATTATAACTCCAATATCGCGGAATTGAATATAAACAAAATAGTATGAGAATAGGTGATAATTTTGCTAAAATATATACTATAATTAAGTATCCTAAGAATGTTAAAATAGGATGGCTTAGTAAAATATCTAATATTCCTAATACTATAATAAGTGAAATATATGAGCCTACAGATAACAATCTATTAATTGAAAATATCTCAAAAGGGATAAGACAAGCAGAAATGACATTTGAAACTTCAAAAGATGCTTTAATTAGAAAAAGAGCATTAAGAGAAATAGAAGATGCTCAAGAAATTTTAGACAAAGTAGAAGTTAAAAACGAAACAGTAGGTTATATGACAATACTTATAATGGTATTGTCAGAGAACGAAGAGATGCTTAATAAGAGAGCAAAAAGAGTTGAAAGTATAATATGTAGTATGCAACTTAAATTAAGGAATTTGGCACACCTACTAAAAGAGTCATATCAAACAATAGCTCCATTTCATAGTATAGATAAAACAATAAAGTTAATTGCAAAGAGAAATATATTGATGTCTGATTTCATAGGTGGATTTCCATTTCGGAGGAGGAGGGCTTAATGATGGAAAAGGATTTGTTTTTGGAAAAGACACTAATGGAGGAATAATTGTATTAGATACATGGAAAAGGGAAGTAGATAGAACTAATAGTAATTTTGTAGTTATGGGTACAAGTGGAGTTGGAAAATCAACTGCTGTGAAACATTTAATACTTAATGAATATATGAAAGATACCAAAATTATTGTAATTGATCCAGAGCGAGAGTATAAAACTTTATGTCAAAACCTTGGAGGGGATTGGATAAATGTGGCTGGTAGTAATGGGTCAATTATAAATCCATTGCAGATAAAACCAACACCACTAGATGATGAAAAGGAAGATACAGTAGGATACAAAGATGAAGGAAATGGACTTGGAGCAATGGCATTACATATACAAAATGTAAGGTCATTTTTTAAACTCTTATTTCCTGAACTTACATATAATCAAAGTATAATAATAAATGAAAATTTAGAATTATTGTATAATAAATTTGGTATTGATTGGGAGACAGATATTAGTAGTTTTAAAAATACTGATTTTCCTAATATGAGAGACTTATATGAGCAAATTAATTCTAAATTACGAGATTTAGAAAAAAGGAGTATAGATGTTTATGATTACAGAGTTGTAGTATCGCTTTTAAGAGATATAAGTATGGGAGCAGACTCTAAAATATTTAATGGACATACTACTGTGAAAACTAATAGTAAATGTATTGTATTAGACACTTTTAGTTTACAAAATAGTGATGAGAGAATAAAGAAAGCGCAATATTATAATATACTAACCTACTGCTGGGATATAATTAGTAAAAACAAAGAAGAAAAAGTTTTATTAATTTGCGATGAGGCGTATTTAATGATAGATACACAAGTTCCACAAAGTTTAGTGTTTTTAAGAAACATTTCAAAACGTTGTAGAAAATATAATGGTGGCATTATAATAATATCCCATTCAGTCGTCGATTTTTTAGATCCTAGCATAAAGATGTACGGGCAGGCTATACTTGATATGGCCTGCTATAAAATTTTGATGGGATCTGATGGACAAAATTTGGAAGAAATGAAAACATTGTATAAACTTACAGAAGCAGAAACAGATCTAATATATTCAAGACAGATGGGATTAGGATTATTTATGGCAGGTACTACTAGACTAAGTATTAGATTTGATATATATCCTTATGAATTTGATTTCTTTAATAAGAAGGGGTGATTAGTTGGCTATAAATCCTTTATTAATAAAAGAGGGGATAAAAATATTATTAAACGAAGAAAAAAGAAATAATATAATATTACTAATAGTTACTATGATTGCAATTTTTATATTTTTAATATTAGTACCAATATATTTACTTACCAATCCTATTGAAAATATAAAACTTATTATGGGATTTGATAGTAAAGATATAGGTTTCATTGAACAAGTTAAAGCAGATTATCCCAACATATTAGGAAAAGGGGAACTTATATTTAAAGGTAAGTTCCCTTTGCCATTTAATCGGAATAACTACGTCTGAGTACGGATATAGAATAAATCCAATAACAGGTGTATCTGAAAAACATACAGGAATAGATATATCAGGAAAGCATCATGACAATATAATTTCAATAGAAGATGGTAAAGTAACATTTTCAGGTACTCAGAGAGGATATGGAAATTGTGTAGAAATAAAACATGAAATTAATGGTGAAATATTTTATAGTTTTTATGCACATATGTCTAGAGTTGACGTGGTAATGGATCAAGATATTGAACAAGGAGATATAATTGGATTGGAAGGTGGAGATCCAAAAACAGATCCAAATGTGCGGAAATAGCACAGGTCATCATTTACACTTTGAAATTAGAATAAAAAGTGGATATGGAAATGATATTGATCCTGCTAACTATATATTTTGAAATGATATTGAAAAATTTGTAAAAAAATATTATAATATAATTGGTGATCAAGTATGTTAGAAAAAATATTAAGCTTTATAAAAAGTATTTTTAGTAGTCAAATTAATACTAAATACAATAATTTCAGTAGAAAAAAAGTGGTAAAGAATGTTATTAAAAAGAATAAAAAATCTAAAATAATTGTAAAAAATGATCTTGGTGATAATGGTGGAAAATAAGATTGAAAACAAGGTTGAAAAAAATAGAGATTGTAATATTAATATAAAAAATATTGTAGGATATGATGACGAATTGTCAAAATATAATATAGTTGAGGAAAAGATTGAAAATAAATCAAAAATAGAAGATTCAATTTCAGACAGGAATAATTATATAGAAAAAGTTTATACAAATCAGTTAGAATCACCTTTAAGTGATCATTTTAGAATTAAAGGTGAAAAAATAGGTGATAAAATATTTTATGTTACAAAACCTAAAAATGATGAGGCATACAGTAAATTTCCACGAAAAATTGAATTTAAGTTTGATTCTAAAAATGTAAAAGGTATTGAAGGTTTTAAATCTACTAAAATTAATGATATTATAAGAGAAAGTACTGAAAAGCAGGTACCAATAAAAATAGAAAATCCGTATGACATAAAAGAATTTCTTGGTGATTATGAGGACCCAGCATCATTATTTTCTAATTTAGAAAAGACAGAAAGCATATATATAAAACCGTATCCGTTTCCTATGTTAGATTACAACATAAAATTATTTAATCAATTTATTTATTTTGAAATGGAAAAAATAAAATTAAGGTTGAAATCAATAAATGATAACATATATATTATTTCGAATGAAGAAAATAAAGATGATAAATATAATGTAGTTATAAATTTAACACAATTAGAGGGAACAGCGGTTAGTATAAGATTAAATATTTCAATAAGAGATGCATATTTGTATGATTGCAAAACAGTAAAAGAATTTATAAAGTTTAGTACATTAATTAATGATGTAAATAGTAAATTAATAATTAAAATTATTGATAGTAATAACACTATGGTAAATACAAAAGATTTTGGAACTAAAATTCTTACAAAAAGACAGTATAATGAAATAAAAAAAAATATAAGTTTAATAGATAAACTTATATATATTGAATGTAGTAAAAATATAAAATTTAAATATGATTATGATGAGTTAATAAAATATAAATCATATATTTATATACTTTATAATGAATGTCAGGGGAAGAATTATACTATAAGACATGAAACTAGTTGGCGATTTGAATTTGAGCCTTATGCAGAAATAGATTTAGTAAAAGAGCAAAATGAACAAATCGCTATAATAACTAGTTTTTCGAATATGAATATTTTAGGTGTTGAAAATATACCAATTTGTAATCATCAAATAATTATGAATAATTGTAAATTTAAAATCTTAT
The DNA here is from genome assembly GCA_023410645.1 of Bacillota bacterium. Taxonomy (GTDB): domain Bacteria; phylum Bacillota; class Clostridia; order TANB77; family CAG-465; genus CAG-465. The sequence continues at coordinate 173,271 of JAEYPQ010000018.1, forward strand.
CAGAATATGAGAAAGGCTATATAGTAGATGTTACTACGCCAAAGCTCGAATTCAAACTGATAGAAGAAACTAATGATTTTTAAAATATTGCTTTGAATTGTTTAATAGTGAAAAGGTGGAATAATAGTGAAAGAACCGTATTTAGTATTAGTTGAAAGTGAAGAAATAAAAAGAAATAAAACAATATCAAATGTATCGGGATTATATAATTGTATACCGCATATATACAATACTTTACTTAAATTACCGTTTTGTGTTGGTAAATTAGCTGAGGATGATGATTTGAATATGATCAAAATTCAAGATGTCTTTCAATTATATATATATGACTTCCCATTTAAGGTTAGGAATATATATTCGTTAATGGAAATTGGTAGTTATTCAGATGCTGCTATTTTATATCGTTCACTAATTGAAAGTTTTATTTTTTATAAATATTATATTATAAAAAAAGATGGACATGGGTTAAGTAAATACATTCTTAGAGAATCCAAAAAGACCATAAAAGATATTTTTGAAGATGTTGTACCTGGATACTATAATGATATATATAGCCAACTGTGTAATTTTACGCATAGCAATCCATTATTTCAAGGTTTGTTTCGAGGTAATGTGTCAAAAGAAAAACCACTAAAATCGAATATTAATAATATTAATATTGATTGGTTCGGGTATATTCATAATCAATTAATCCCATTAATCATTGGTGTAGTTGAAATGTATAAAATTGTATTCCCAAATAATACTATAAAAGATAACGATATTTTAATGGAAGAACTAGAAGATGTCTATAAATTTATTAAAGATGATATAAATTATAGAAAAGAATTTTTTCCAACTCAAGTCAAAATGATAGATTATTATAATAAAATAATTAAAATGAACTTATCTATTGATGAATGATAAATTTTATTATATTAGTTATATAATTACAATTTATTTTAACACTTACAAAAAGTAAGTGTTATTTTTATATAAAAGGAGGGGTTATAAAATGATTATAAATATATCAAATAATAATGAAACTATTATACCCAATCTAAAAGATAAAATAAATTTAAGTGAAATTCAAAATATTACAGGAGTGAAATATTTAAAAAAGTTTGTATATCAAGAAATGAAAAACCTTAATAATTTCAAATATATAATAATAGATATAACAGGACTTAAAGATTCTGAAGATGATATTGTAGATTCTATTGTAGCAATTAAAAGCATGTACTCAGTACGAGTTGTAATACTGGCTTTAGGTTATCAACATGGAAATAACACTTTAGCAAGATTATTTAATGAAGGTATTTATAATTTTGTAACAGCTACTACTAATGCTGAACAAGAGAAAGAATTGTTGGGGTGTATAGAGGGTGAAGGAAAGCAATATAAGGATTCAGTTAGATTTAGAAAAATGGATCAAGAAAGTAATATTAAAAATAAGGTTATAATAAAAAAGGAATATAGAAAATTAAAGCAATTTGTGACAATTGCAATTTCAGGGACTCAAGAGCATATTGGTACTACAACGCAAGCATTAGCAATAACAAAGTTTTTGAATGACTTGAAATTAAATGTATGTTACATACAGGCTAATGGTAAAAATGATATTCAAACTATTGATAACTTATTTGAAGTAGAAATAAGGCAAGATTATATAAGATATAATGGAATAGATATGTATTCAAAAGATAAGACAATAAATGCAATTGAACTTGGATATGATTTCTACATATATGATTTCGGAGTTTTTAATAATATATCTGATATTGATAGTTATATAACAAAAGATGTCAAAATTCTTGTAAGTGGCACAAAAACATGGGAGCAACAGAATTTATTAGATGTATTTAACAGATTGAAATATTTAAAAGATATTAATTTTATATTTAATTTTACTGCAGAGGAGCAAAAAAAAGATATAATTAATAATATGGGAAAACTAGGAGCCAAAACATATTTTTCTAACTATATACCAGATCCTTTTAATTCAATGGTAAATAAAAAAGAATATCATAAAATTTTTAAAGATTATATTTATGAAAAGTCTAGTAAAATTGAAATTGTTTCAAATGATAAAAAGGGTATATTAGATTTATTTAATAGGAGGAAAAGTGATTGAAGAAAGGTTTTTACTTAAAATTTATTGAAAATCAAAATAGCGAAATTAAATATAGAAATTCAAATACTGATAAATATTCTAAGTTTGAGAAACATAATGAATATATAATAATATTAAATTATATTTTAAATATTTGTACTAATATAATAAAAATACTAATTTATATACTTGCATTTATATTAATTAGTATTGGTATAACAGCAATTCTTAATCCCCAACTGAGAGGGATTTTTTTGAGCTTATTTTAAAGGTGAGGTGAAATTATAAAATGTATAAAAAACTTTTCATAGTAATAGTTGTACTAGTAATAAGTATTTCTAATATCTTTGCTAGTACATTGTTAAATGTGCATGAATATGAATACCAAGGGCAAAGCTATATATTAAAAAATTATGAGGTCAATACTGAAGATGAAAATGTATTTATTGAAAATATAGATAAAAAAATATTTTATTACAATAAACAATATGAGTTACTTGATATGAAAAAAAGTGGTGGAGAAAAAGAAGTAACAGAGGATATATCAATAAATAAAGAAATTGTTAATTCTTATGATAATGGAATATTTTCTATTACTAATTTACCTGAAAAAATCAATTATATTGAAAATGGATATAATGGCTATATTGATTTAAATCATAATAGCATAAAGACTTATAAAAAGAATGATATTAATAAATATTACATAACAGCAACTTATACTGGTAGATTAACTAAGGTAGTAAATAATCCATATATTTATGAATTAAAATATAAAAAAATTAATGAAATATCAATAACACGAATAATAGTTATAGGAACTATTATATTTGTTTTTGTAATTTATATTTTTAAAAATAATGTAAAAATATATAATATGCAGAATGGTAAGTGGATATTAATTGGAAAGATGAGAATAAATAAATCATTTATTGATCTTAGTAAATTAAATCATAAGGTTATTTGTAATTATTATAAAATTGAATTAAGCAAAAATTTAACTAATAAATTATATAACAAAATATTAAGTATCAAAAATAATAGTAGAATAAAAGATAAACTTGTTGATGAAATAAATAGCAAATTTACTTTTGAGATTGAGATATAGGGAGGAAATAATATTGAAAAATGTATTAAGAAAAGTTCTTGTTGTTATATTATTAGTTATTTTAATTTTTAATAACAGTATTAAAGCGATAACTTTTGGACAAACTGTATATATTGATGACTATTGGTCTAATGGAAGAGAAATAGCAACATTTAACTCTCAGTCAGGTGGAAGACAAGGTTTATTAAAGTATAATAGACCAAATCGGAGTAATGAGTGGATGGCAATTTGCATATCCATATTTTTATACTGAAGATGGAAGAAAAATACCAGTATTTTGCCTAAATGTATATAAAGATGGACCTGAGGTATTAAGTGGTGGATATAATGTAACTATAAATAACAGTATTCAGAGTTCTCAATTACTTAATATTTTATTGAATGGATATCCGTATAAAACAGCTCAGCAACTTGGTGTAAGAGATGACAGTGAAGCATATTATATAACTCAATTCGCAGTATGGATAAATCAAGAAGGTTTTGAGCTTTGGAGATGGATAAACAATGGTGAGGAGGAATATATAAGAAATGCTTTAGTGAGTTTATACAATAAAAGGGATTTACCAACACAAGTTATAAATGTAAATATTAATGCAACTAATACTAAGGCCATGCAAATTGATAATATCAATCCAAATTATATTTCAGCAGAATATACCATAAACTCAAATGTATCATTAACAAATCTTACAGTAAATATTCCTAACAATCAGTATAACGCAATTATAAGAGATGTCAATAATAATGTGGTAAGTGATTTTGCAACATTGAAAAAATTTAAAGTATTAGTTCCACTTTCAAGTCTAAATGGTGTTAATAATGTTTCTATTAATATGAATATTACAGCAAAAACAAATGAATTTAATGCATATTATGGAACAGCACCAAGTGATCTGTATCAAAACATCGGGGTTGCAATATTAGATCCGGTTGTTAGAAATCTTAATGCAACAGCAACGTATAATAATAGTACAAGCTTAGATATATATGTAAAAAATATGTCCAATCAAATATTACCAAACTCAACAGTTAAAATAACTAATCCATCAAATCAGAGTATAGGAACTTATGTCACGAATGGTGATGGAAAAATAAGCTTAAAATATATAGTTAATGGAATATACAAAGTAGAATTGTTGTCAGTGCCAGCAGGTTATTCTCTTGATAGTGAAAATATAAAAACAATAGATGTTCCAATAAATTCAAATGGAGTGATTAATTTTAAAGCAAGAAAAAATTCTGGGTTGATAATTAATTCGATTGATAAGCAAGGAAACGTGATGAAAGATGTATCATTTAAGATTATTAACAAAACAACTGGAACTACTATAAAGGAGACAAAGACTAATGTGGATGGAAAAATAATTATAGATAATTTAACAGAAGGAAATTATACAGTTATTCCATTAGAAACTGTTGAAGGATATAAAATAGAAAATGATATAAGGGATATTACAGTTAAATATGATAGTGATTACTCACAGACTACTTACAAAAATTATTTGCTAGGAAGTATAGAAATAATAAAAAAAGATATAAATAATAATTACTTGGATAATGTTAAATTTAAAGTAACTAGAAATAACGATAATAAAATTATTGGAATATTCTCTACCGATATAAGTGGAAGAATATTTATAGCTAATTTATATACTGGAGAATATTCTATACAAGAATTAGAATCAAAGTATGGATATTATAATGACTCAGTAGTAAGAATTGTTACAGTAAATAATGAGGATGAGTTATAGGGAGGATAGTATAAATGAGAAAATATATAAAATTATATAAAATAATGTTAGTATTAATGTTAATAGTATTTACAATAACAAATAGTATATTTGCAAGTTCATCTTTAAATACAAGAATAGAGATAATTAATCATAAACTTTCAGGTATTATTATTACAAATCAAAACACTAATAATGAAAAAATGCCAGGAGTAAAAGTTAGAGTGATAAATAAAGATACAACAAGTATTGTTGGAGAATATATAACAGACTCTAATGGTGAAATTATAATAGATAATCTAGAACAAGCTATATATCAAATACAGCAGATTGAAACAATATCAGAATATGAGTTGGATAACAATGTTTATGAAGTAAATGTACTGTTTGATAGTCCACATTCAAAATTAACTATTATAAATAAATATTTAGGTAATATAAAAATAATTACTAAAGATAGTAAAACAGGCGAAACTCTACAAAATGCAAAGTTTAGTGTGATAAATAATTTAAGTAATGAAAGTAAAGAATATACAACAGATATTTATGGAGAGATTTTTATCGAGAAAATGCAAACTTCTAATTATACGATAGAGCAACTTGAAGCACCAGAATTTTACGAAAAAGACAACAATAAATACACGGTATCAGTAGTACCTGAGAATACTACTGTACAAAACATAGAAAATGAACCATATTCAGATATTGTTATATATAGTATTGACAATTTTGATGAAAAGGGCATTGAAAATACAAAATTTAAGCTAGTTAATACCGATAATGATGAAGTAATAGGAGAATACAATACTGATCTAAATGGAAAGGTTTTTATTGAAAATTTATATCCTGCTAATTATAAAATAGAGCAGATAAATATAGATAATAGATATGATCCATATTCAGAAAGCAAAGAAATATTAATTGAATTGGCAAAAGATCCAAGTGAAATTAAATTTTATAGTAGTAAAAAGGGTGGAATAAATATAGTAAAAAAGAACATCGATAATGAATTTCTTGAAGGAGTAAAATTTAATATATTTAAAGAAGATAATACTTTTTTAGGTGAGTATACAACGGATGAAAATGGGCAAATATTGCTTGAGTACTTAGATAAGGGACAATATAAAGTCGTTGAAACAAAAACTATTGATGGATACTATTTAGACCCAATGATTTACGAAGTTGCAGTTAAAAATCAAGAAAAATCTAAATAATTATAATAAAAGAAAGTGCTTAGAAATTTCTAAGCACTTTTTCAAGTGATGTGGATAATATAATGTTATAATTTGTTTTTTAGCCGTAGATCCATATCTTTACAAAAACAGTTTGTCCTGCAGGTATACCAGTGAAATTAAATACATAGTATGCTGGGTTATGGGTATCTAAATTATTGAAATAAGATATTCCATTGGAATAAACAGCCTTATTTGAGAAAGGGACACTGCCATCTTCACCAAGCATATGAACATACATATTTCCACTCCAGCTGGATGAGGATTCAATGGTAACACCCATTCCTCCCCAGCCACTTCCATCAACCCATACTAATACGCCTGGGTCGCCTTGGGAAATAGTTTTTTGTTCATAACCACTGATCCAACTTTGTATGGAAAAATCTCCATCTGTTGATTCAGTAGAAACAACACCTTCAGAAGTGACTGCGAGTGTTATTTCTTTTGTAGTAGAAGCATCTGCCTCTGGTGTTTCGGCAGCAAAAGCTGTCGTAGAACACATTACCAACATCATGACCATTGCGATAGCAACTGAAATAAATCGTTTGATTTTCATATAAACCCTCCATTTTATTTAATTGACCACATCACTCTATTAAAAAGAAAGCAATTGCTCTCTTTTTAAACAAATAAATTACTATTAATTTATATCATATTTTTCAAGAAAATATCAAAAAGATAACAAAAGAGTAAAAAATAAATAATAAAAAAGTAAAATAGATAACAAAAAGATAAATTTTTATATAAAATGTAAAAAAATATATAAAAAAATGTATATTTTTATAAAAAGTTGTAACATTTTAAGTGTAATTATTGTCATAAATAGTGTAAATAGAAAAAATTATTTGAAAATATATAAAATAAATTATATAATTTTCTATAATATAGGAAATTTTATAAAAAATTGTAACGTTTTAATTAAAAATATTGTCATAAATAGTGTAGATAGAAAAAATTATTTGAAAATATATAAAATAAATTATATAATTTTTATAATATAGGAAATTTTATAAAAAATTGTATAATAATAAAAAAACTGTAACGTTTTATATAGATTTATCGTCATAAATACCGAAAGGGGTAATGATTAATTAATCTATAAAAGGTAATGGTAGTAATAACGAAAGGATAATCTAAATGGAAGAAATATATATAAAATATTCTAAAATAGTATTTAATTACTTAGTTTCCTTAGGAAATAACCATGATACCGCTGAAGAATTAATGCAAGAAACTTTTTATACTGCTACAAAGAGTATAAATAAATTTAGGGGTGAGTCTACTCTAAAAGTCTGGTTATGTCAAATTGCTAAAAATAAATGGAAAGATTATATAAAAACCATAAAAAAAGAACAAACTATTTCAATAGATGATGAAATTGAGAATTTCTTAGTTGATAATTCAGTGGAATCACTTGATGATGATATTATTTCAAGAGAGAAAGTAATGAATTTATATAAGAAAATACATAATTTAGATGAAAACATGCGTGAAGTAATATATTTAAGAATAAGAGCTGAATTAAATTTTAAAGAAATAGGAAGTATATTCGGAAAAAGTGAAGAGTGGGCTAGAGTTACTTTTTATAGAGGAAAGGTTAAATTAAAGGAGGTATTAGAAAATGAAAAGTGAAAATGACTGTGATATTGTAAAAAGTTTATTATCCTCATATGTAGAAGATCTTTTAAATCCTACTAGTAAGAAATTTGTTGAGGAGCATTTGAAAGACTGTGAGAGTTGTAGGAAAGAATTGGAAATTATGAAGAGTAATGTATTTAATGAAAAAGAAGGGCACGCAAACGAAGAAAATATTGAGATAGATCATTTAAAAAAGATAAACAGAAGAATAAGTTTTTTCAAAATGGTAACTTTTATATTATTATTTATTATTTTAATTGGCTTTGCTATTTTCTTTACAAGATATGGATATAATAATTATGTAATAGATAACGCTTATAAACAGTTAGAAAAATTAAGACAATTAGATAACTATAAATTAGAAGCAAAAACGATATATAAAGATTACGAAAAAAATAATACTACAGAAAATATAGATACTTATTATTATAAAGATGGAAAGTATAAATTCGAGCATGTTGATTCCATTAATTATTTAGAAGATGATAGTTATGTTGGGACTTATATATTTAATACAACAAAAACGATAGAAAAGATTCATAGTGACTACATAACACAAAAAAAAGGTAGATTTTTAGATATCTTCTCAGAAGTAAATTCATATGGAAGAAATAAAGGTATTGCAGATTTGTTTACAAAAGTGATGGTTTCTATTAGAAAAGATAAATATAATAATGAAGATTGTTATGTTATTAGATTTGCAGGAAATGATAGTGGATACAGAGAAACTTGGATTAATAAGGAAACATTTATTACAGTTAGAGTTTTAGAGGAACAATATAATAAATATAGTAGGGATATTATTTATACATTTAATGAGGGTCAAACAATAGATTCAGATGTTACAGTTCCAAATTTTAATAATTATATTGATTATACAATAAAAGAATATACAATAAATGGCTCAAAAGGAATTAAAGAATATTATGATATGGTAGGCAATAATGATTAATACCATGATTGTTGATGATAACATCGACTATGCAAAATATATTTTAAATAATGTTATTAATAAATTTCAAGACATTAAAGTTTCATACATAGCAACAGGTGGTCAAGAAAGTTTAGAAATTCTATCAAAGAACAACTTTGATCTAATATTCTTAGATTTGAGAATGCCAGATATAACGGGTATAGAAGTAATAGAGAGATTGAAGGTAATGAATATTGTTAATTTTCCTAAAATTATAATTGTTTCTGGTGATATTGATTTAATTTATTACATACAAAATACGTCATATATATCTAATATAATTAATAAAACTGAAAGTATTGAATCTGTGCGTAGTAAAATATCTGATACAATAAATGAAATAAAGTATTCATTAACTTTTGATAAAATACAAATCCAAGTAATGAAAGAATTATCACAAATGGGGTATAACTTTAAATATAAAGGTACTAAATATATTAAAGAAACTATTCTATATATTTATAAACAAAATAATATGGATTTACTAGATAATTTAGAATCAAATGTATATAGAGTTATTGGGATAAAAAATAAAAAAAGTGTGTTAAATATAAAAACTAATATTATTAAAGCAACAAATATAGCGACTAACTACGGAAATAAGAAATTAGGAAATAATTATTTTTTAGCTGATACAAAATTGACTCCAAAGTCCGTTATTTCTACTATTCTTACAACATTAAGTAAAGAATATCTATAAGTTTTTATTGTTGTAAAGTAATGAATTATAATTTTTGTAGATATTATTATATATTTTAATAAGAAAACATTGAGATTGCTTAAATTTCAATGTTTTTTATTTCTTTAATATTTAATGTGTTAAAATGTATTTAAATTTTTAGTATGTAATTTGTTTAAAAATATTAATTATTATCATTATTATTTTTATAGCATTCTATCATTAGATGAATACCGTCTCTAACCCCATCTTTGTAATATGAGTCATTTAAAATGCTGTTTCTATGACTTATACTATCATTATAATTTTCAAAGTTTTGTAATATAAAACTTCTTGTAATCGTTTCAACATTAGTTTCTAAGAAATGCTTGAATAGTTGGTATGTAGCTTTAACATCAAGTTCTGACTTATTATAATATTTTTTTTCAGTGTAAGTCATATATGGTAATTTACCCTCTAACGAATTTAATAATTTATTTAAAATACTATTATTCAAAAATAATTTATTCATTTTCATAATGTTTGCCCCCTATTATAAATTAATTATAAATTAAATTATAACAAAAGTCAACGTGTACACGTTAATATTTTCAAAATTAATAGTGTATAATTAATAAAAAGGATGTGATAAGGTTTGACTTTAAGTGATGCAATGAAAAGGAGAATATTAGAGTTATGCGATTGTGAAGATGAAGGTAGAGGAATAACAATTAACAAATTATGTACTATATCTGGAGTAACTCAGTCAACACTTAGTGAATTTTATAATGAAGATAATAGAGTATTAAAAGTCCAAACAATACTTCAATTGTGTAATGGCTTGGGAATAAAACTAAAAGATTTTTTTGACTCAGAACTTTTTATAGACTTAGATGAAGAAAATTAAAATAAAACATTCTTTTTTGTAAAAAAGAATGTTTTATTTTAGTTAAATATCCTTATCCTCAAGAGTATTGTGAATAGCTATATTTACTAACATACGTACATATACATTATATTTTTTATTCATATCTATTAATTAATCAAACAAATCTTTATCAATTAATTGCATTAGATTTTATTTGTGATATAATAAAGTTGAATATAAGAGGGGAAACATATTAATTATTTTAAAATATTTAATATCATTAGAATATTTTTACTTAATAGAAAATATCAATAAATAACAATTTTATAATACTAGAATATTCTATTTTAATTTAATGAGAGGAGGGATTGATTTGAATAATCAAAAATTAATAGAAAAAATATCTAGTTATATTTATAATTTTAATATAGAGGAAGTAAAAAAAGAATACGAAACTTATGATAAATTATTAGAATTTATTACATCAATGTTATATGGAGAACCTAATACTATAATTAGCATACTCAATGAAAATTTGGAACAATTGAATATAAATGATAAACTATATGGGGAAACAAATGAGCTTATTAAAGAAATAAAAAACTATATAAAAAACAAAAGTAAAGATTATAATTGAGTTGATAAAAGAAGTATTTATAAATACTTCTTTTTTTATGTGTTTTATGTACTATTTAATTTCGCTTAAGAAAATTAAGCATAATAGAAATAAAATATTTAGGGGTCAAATTTCTTTCGTTATCGTATATATTAAAAATGGATGTTAAGAGATCACTGCTTATATATTTATTCATTGTAGCCAGTGAACTGTGAACACTCCATTTAGTTTTTATTTTAGAAATATTATATTTTATGCTTATTAATTCATATAATTTGTCCATATTTGAAATTAAGTGAGGTGAATCAAAACATATTCTTATTATATCCATTAGATATGTTGTTCCTCTAGAATACAAATTAAATTTCAACTTTAGCATTAAATTAATAAAGTCATTTTCGTTAATAGTTTTTTCTTCATTTAGTCTCATTTCAGTAATTGTATTAGTTAGCTCATTTAATTTTAACGGTTTATGTATAATTTTATAAATTTTAGAAGTATTATTAAGCTTTTCTCTAAATGTTATTTCGCCAGAAATTATAACAACGTTACATAGTTTTCTTTCCTCTGGGATAGTGGATAACTGATTTATAATTTCAATTCCACTTTTGTTAGGCAAATTTAAATCTAAAAGTAAAATATCAGGCTTATTTTTAAAGTAATAATTTAAAACATCATTACCATCAAAAACAGAAGTAATCTGAATATCTTTGTCTTTTGTTAAAAATTTTTTATAAGTATTATTTATCTCAATATCATCTTCAGCGATTAGAATCTTTACCATATTTTTCCCCCTTTTTTAAAATTCTTAATAAAATTATAACATAAATGTACACATTTTTCAATAACTATATATTTTTTAGAATACATAAAGTATGAAATTGGACTATCAACTTTTTTCAACTTTATCGCAACTTTTTCAACTTTAATTTAATTTACTTACTTGAAATTGTAAAATTTCTCTAATATAAATCTATATAATTTAAGAGGTATTTTACAAAAGATAAAATAAATATAAGTTGGATAGATTAATTTAATATTTCATATTGGAGGTGTAATATGTAAATTTGTATAAATATAGATTAATAAGGTAGTATTAAAAATACTTCTTTTATCAATATAGATTTATTTCTTAATTGATAGGAGGAGTTTCTTATGAAGGATTACAAATTATTATGTGAGCTAACCGCTTTCGTTGAGGAAGTTATTAAAAATGCTAGAAAAAGATATATTTATAATAAGAAAAGAGAAATGGAAAAGGAAGAAATTGTAGTTAATATTTATATAAATGATAGAGTGTCAGAAATCTGTGTTGAAGATTCTGATGCTCTTTTTTTTGATTTAGATAAAGAAATAAATGTTAATAATTTGGAATGTATATTTTCAGAACAAAAGTATTATAACGCAATGAAAAAAATGAGTAATGATGATAAAAGAATTTTATATTTATTTGAATATGAAGAAAAATCGGGTGAAGAAGTCAGCAAATTATTAAATATAAGTATAGATAATGCTTATAAAAAAAGGGAGAGAGCTAGAAATAGATTTAAAAAATTTATAATGGGAGATGAATGTGATGAATGATAAAGATTTAAAAGAGGTACTTTTAAAAATTAAGTCAGGTGATAATGAAATGTTAGTTTTGATTTTAAATATGTATGAGGGATTAATAAAAAAGAGCAGTTATATAAATGGAGTATTCGATGAGGATTGTAAAAGTTTTATTACTGAAAGGCTAATGAAAGAATTAAAAAATAAAAAAATTGATATTTTTTAATAAAAGTGTCAGATTTGAAAAACTTTTTGTAGCGATATATTGCAAAAGGATAAAAATCCTTTTGAGTACATTGAAAAATACATTCATTTGTGAATGTCATAATTTGATATAAGACTAAAACCTTTGTGACCATGAGGAATGGAAAGCCACAAGAAGCAGATAAATAGTGGATTATTTATGAGGTAAACATATAATAATCCACCATTAAACTGATATAATGAGGGAAAATGTTGCAGATTGCAATGCAACTGGCGATGATCCACAAGGGTATAATGATACTTCTACCTTAAAGTTAGGTAGCCTTTATAAAGGATAAGAGAGCAGAACTTATATGAAGTGTTTTGCATGCACTGCTTATGTCAAATAAAAATTTTGTCTAAAGGCGGGGGAATTTTAATGTTAGTATATATATTAATAGTAGCAATGTCATATATATTAGGTATAATCTCTTTATATTTTTATGAAAGTTTTATTAAAATAAAGAAACATAAAAAGTCACATTTACTAGAAAAAGAAAAGTTTATAAAAAACTTTAATTATGGTGAAGAATTCAGTAATAAAGAGAAAAAATAAATTTTAATAAGTGTTAAATGGTGATAGTATATGGAACTTAAAAAAAAAGAATTTCAAATTAATGATGAATATAAAAATATTACGGAAGAAGAAAAGAAGATTGCAATAAACAATATTATGAAAAATATTATAAAGAATAATATAGAAAATATAGATGTAAAGTTGAATAAGAAATGAGAAAGAGTTATACTTATATATATAAAGTATATATTCGTACCTTTGTAATGAAGGGGGAATAGTGTTGAAAGTAGCAATATATTGTAGAATTTCACAGGAAGATAGAAAAAAATTCAAGGATGATGATGATAGTGAAAGCAT
>JAEYPQ010000049.1 GCA_023410645.1 Bacillota bacterium
AGCTCGTTCATCCACGCGTCAGGAAACAAAGCCATTGTAAAAGCCCCTTTCCGCAAGTCTTGTTTTTTCGACGCATAGACAAAAAATCCTTCCTTGTGACAAAAAACTTCACGTTTTATTGCCACTCCGAAGGCACGAACAGCCTTTGGTAGTCTTTGATGGCATAGCGGTCGGTCATGCAAGCGATATAATCCGCTGCAACACGCTCCTCGCCATCCTCGGAAATGTTCTTTTTGAATTCATCGGGCAGAAGTTCAATGTGGCTTCTATAATAAAGATAAAGCTGCTCGATCACATGCATTCCCTTGGTTTCCTCGCGCTTTGCGACGGGGTTGAGATAAACGTGGGAAAACATGAAGTCCCGAAGCTTGTCAAATTCGCGGCTCACAGTCTCCGACATGCGTACATAAGGCTTGTCGAAGCTTGCGGAGAGGATATCGAGGATCATGGAGTTGATGCGGTTGCCGTGTGGGCCGCCAAGCACCTCAACGCAGCTTTGCGGCAGCTCTTCGGCGTTTAGCACACCCGCGCGAACGGCATCGTCAATGTCGTGGTTGATATAGGCGATGCGGTCGGCAAGGCTTACCACGGCACCCTCAAGCGTAGATGGCGTACCGCTTTTTTTGTGGTGCAAAATGCCGTCGCGCACCTCAAAGGTAAGGTTGAGCCCCGTACCGTTTTCAAGCTTTTCCACCTGCCTGAGGCTTTGCACGTTGTGTTCAAAGCCGCCCGGCACAAGGTCGTTTAGCACAGCCTCCCCCGCGTGCCCAAACGGCGTATGTCCAAGATCGTGTCCAAGCACAATGGCCTCGGTCAAGTCTTCATTGAGCCGAAGCGCCCGCGCGATGGTGCGCGCGATCTGGTTGACCTCGAGCGTATGCGTAAGGCGGGTGCGGTAATGGTCGCCCATGGGCGATAGAAACACCTGTGTTTTATGCTTAAGGCGGCGGAAGGACTTGCAGTGGATGATACGGTCGCGGTCACGCACGAATACAGTACGCACAGGGCACGGCGCAAGCTCGTATTCCCTTCCCTGCGTATTGACGCTGAGCATCGCATATTTGGAAAGCGTTTGCCGCTCAAGCTCTTCGACATGACGCCGGAAGCTGTCGTCCACCATGAGGTTTCCCCCTTTTTTGAATCACTTCTTACGTTTGCAAACATTCTTCACGACTTAAAAAAATCCTCTATTGCGCAACGCAATTTGCCAACTTGTTTTCAAATCAAAACCGGCGATATGCGGTTTGCTGTAAAAAAGCCGCCCACTTCAAAATGGGCGGCAAATCCGTTTTTGCCATCTTCATGTTAAGTTTATGTTCAATACGGTGTTATGCGAAAAAGTACCCGACTATGGGGCCAATAAAAATGGCCAAATAAATAAGCGTAATCCACGGCTGATAATCGACATAGAAGCCTTTGAAAGAAAGGCTCCAAGGATGTTTGATGATCACCCAACCGAAAAGATCAAACACAATACAAATCCCCACCCATATTGCTCCGGTCACAAAAGCTTCGCTAAGGCTCGGTACAGGCAAGCCTCGCATATACAGCCAACCGAATACAGAAAAGAGAACGATGTTGTAAAACGGATGCCAAGGCTTTGTTTTTTCGTAACCCTCACCCATACCGTTTTCGTCCATCCGTCCCATTTTTAACACGCAAATGTTAAATACCGTGTGAAAAACGCCAACCATCGTAACGATAATATAGCAAATCCAGAACCATAGCATCGACATGCCAAACGCCTGCATATGTACCTCCTTTTTTAAAGAATACCAAACCAAAAGGCATGCCGCAATCGTGTTGTCGCGGCACGCCTTTCTAAACGGTTTAGAGCTGGTTTAAAGCTTAGTTGTTCTTGATCTTTGCCTGCGCAGCGGCGAGCCTTGCGATGGGCACGCGGAAGGGCGAGCAAGAAACGTAGTTAAGGCCGGTCCGGTGGCAGAACTCGATGGACGACGGGTCACCGCCGTGTTCGCCGCAGATGCCGAGCTTGATGTTGGGACGGGTCTGTTTGCCAAGATCGACAGCCATCTTCACAAGCTTGCCCACGCCAACCTGATCGAGCCTCGCGAACGGATCGGACTCGTAGATCTTTTTGTCGTAGTAAGCGCCGAGGAACTTCGCGGCGTCGTCGCGGCTGAAGCCGAACGTCATCTGCGTAAGGTCGTTGGTGCCGAAGGAGAAGAACTCCGCCTCGGTGGCGATTTCGTCGGCGGTGAGCGCCGCGCGCGGAATCTCGATCATGGTGCCTACGAGGTAAGGAATTTCAATGCCGCGCTCCGCCATAACCTTCTTGGCAGTATCCACAACGGTGGCCTTCACATAGGCAAGCTCTTTCACTTCGCCTACGAGCGGGATCATGATTTCCGGAATTACCGAGAAGCCGGTTTCCTTGCGCACGTTGATAGCGGCCTCAATGATGGCGCGAGTCTGCATTTCGGCGATTTCGGGGTAGGAAACCGCAAGGCGGCAGCCGCGATGGCCCATCATGGGGTTGAACTCATGAAGCTCATCCACG
>JAEYPQ010000033.1 GCA_023410645.1 Bacillota bacterium
AATACGAGAGCGCCCGTCCGGAAATGAACGGCAGCGGCTATCGCGATGTGGATGTTGTGCTGACCACCCGCGAATTGGCCAGAATGATAAAACAGTCCGGCTTTGATTTTAATAAGCTTACCGGCGAAGAATTTGACGCTCCGCTTGGCTTATCCACCGGTGCGGCCGTAATCTTCGGTACATCCGGCGGTGTTATGGAGGCGGCGCTGCGTACTGTCTATGAGATTGTTACCGGCAAAGAACTGGCCAATGTGGATTTCGAAGGCGTTCGCGGCCACACCGGTGTAAAAGAAGCTGAAGTTGACCTGGACGGCAAAAAGGTCAAAGTGGCCATTGCTAACGGTCTTAAAAATGCCCGGGTTATCCTGGACAAGATCAGGGCCGGCGAATGTGACTATCAGTTTGTAGAAATTATGTGCTGCCCCGGCGGCTGTGTCGGTGGCGGCGGTCAGCCGTGGGGAACAACCAAAACTACCAAGGAAGCCCGGATGGAAGGACTTTACCAGGCCGACCGCGACCTGCCGATCCGCCAGTCGCATAAGAATCCGGCAGTAAAAGCCCTGTATGACGAATTCCTGGGCAAACCGCTTGGACATAAGTCCCATGAGCTCCTGCACACCCACTACCATTCCCGCCATAAGTAATTAAGTCAATGAGGACGGCTTTTTATACGGCCGTCCTCATTCCTTGAGATGACCGGCATGCAATGGTTTGTACATCCATGGCAGGCGTGATAAAATAGTGCCGAGGAGGAATGGAACATGATACTAATGATAGACAACTATGATTCGTTTGTATACAATCTCGTCCAATACCTTGGCGAAATCGGCGAAGATATTCGGGTTTTTCGCAACGACAAGATTACAGTTTCTCATATAGAAGATATCAGGCCGGATCATATTATTCTTTCACCCGGGCCATGCACTCCGAACGAGGCCGGTATTTGTCTTACCCTGATCCGGCATTTTAAAGGCCGGGTTCCGATACTTGGCGTTTGTCTGGGGCATCAGGCTATTGGGCAGGCGTTTGGCGGCGACGTGGTACGAGCTCCGCGCCTGATGCACGGAAAAACTTCCCTTGTTTATCATGACGGCAAAGGAGTATTTAACGGACTTAACAACCCGCTTACCGCCACCAGGTATCATTCACTTATTGTTAAAAGAGAAACCTTGCCCGCTTGCTTTGAAATTAGCGCGGAGACTGATTTAGGTGAAATTATGGGAATCAGGCATAAAGAGCATGCCATTGAAGGGGTACAGTTTCATCCGGAATCCATTCTTACGGACAGTGGGCATGCCATGTTAATTAATTTCCTCGCATTGAGTCCGAACTGGACAAGCAAGATGAAAGGGGTCGCCGGTAAATGAGACCGACACCGATGATTCGAGAGATAACACTGACACTGCCGCCTGCAGAAGTTTTTGCAATGTTTGCCCAGCAGCCATACAGCGTATATTTGGACAGCGGTAAAGATATAAACGGCATGGGCCGTTATTCGTTTATTGCCCGTGACCCGTTTCTGGTATTTTCGAGCAAAGGCCAAACCATACATATCCGGAAGAACGGTGTTAACCGGAGTTTTGCCGGCAGCCCCTTTGCCGAACTGCAACAGCTGCTTAAAGTTTATAAGCTGCAAAAGGTAGCGGGCTTACCGCCATTCACCGGTGGTATTATCGGGTATTTCGGGTATGATATGGGCTATTTGCTGGAAAATATTCCGTCATTAAGTATCGACGATTTAGATAATCCTGACTGTGTTTTTGGTTTTTACGATACAGTACTGATTTTTGACCATCATACCGATAAAGTTTATATTGCTGCTAACGGCTTTCCCGAACAGGACGAAGTTTCCCGTTGTAAGCGGGCTGAAGCACGTATAGACGAACTGGCCGCTTTAGTGGCGCAGGCCAAACCGCTGCCTCAGCCGAAAGCGCAAATCCCCGACGGGGGTTTCCAATCCAATTTTACCCGGCAGGGGCATTGTGATATGGTGCAAAAAGGTATTGATTACATTGCCGCCGGTGATATTTTTCAGGTTAATTTGACACAGCGTTTTAATGCCAAGGTAACAGTACCGCCTTATGAATTATACCGATACCTGCGCCATATTAATCCGGCGCCGTTTGCTTCTTATTTGAATTTTGGCGAAGTTGTCATTGCCAGCGCTTCACCGGAACGTTATTTGCTGCTTACCGACCGAATTGTGGAAACCAGACCGATAAAAGGTACAAGGCCGCGTGGCCAGGACCCTGATTCCGACCGGAAACTGAGGGAAGAACTGATTGGCAGCGAAAAAGACCGGGCGGAGCTGGTTATGATCATTGACCTTGAGCGCAATGATCTAGGCCGGGTTTGTGACTTCGGCAGTGTAAGGGTGCCTGATCTGATCCGGCTGGAAGAATACGCGACAGTTTTTCATCTGGTGTCAACGGTAGTAGGCAATTTGTCAGTTGGTAAAGATGTCATTGATTTAGTTACCGCTTCCTTTCCCGGCGGTTCTATAACCGGCGCGCCCAAGGTGCGGGCGATGGAGATTATTGATGAGCTTGAGCGGGTACGCCGCAGTGTATACACCGGTTCAATCGGTTATATCGACTTTAATGGTGATGCCGATCTGAATATTGTCATTCGGACCTTTGTTATTAAGGGAGACCGCGCTTATTACCAAGTAGGCGGGGGGATTATCGCCGATTCAGTACCGGAGTCCGAATATGAAGAAAGTCTCGATAAAGCGCGGGCCCTTATGAAAACATTGGGA
>JAEYPQ010000050.1 GCA_023410645.1 Bacillota bacterium
CGACTAACCTTCAGATGGGGTTAAAACCCCACCCTGAAGGTTAGTCTACTTTATTCTTTAGCATATGGCGGAAGATTATAGGTATATTGGATATATTATATTTCATTAAGAGATGAAAAGGAGAATCAATGTGGATTTGTTGATGATAATCTTATTATTACTTTTCAGCTTATTGCTTTCGAATATTGTTAGCCACTACATTCCGTCTATACCAGCAGCACTCATTCAAATAGCTATTGGTATAATCCTTGCATTGGTATTTGCGGGTAATCCATTTGAACTTGAAACGGAGTGGTTTTTGTTATTGTTTGTTGCTCCGTTATTATATAATGATGGCAGGCATTACCCGCGTGAAGAATTATGGAAAATGCGGGTACCTATTCTTAGCAATGCAATCATTCTTGTTATTCTTACAACAATCATGGGAGGCTGTTTTGTTCATTGGCTGATACCTGACATTCCGCTCGCTGCAGCATTCGCTTTGACAGCTATTTTATCGCCAACAGACCCTGTAGCGGTAAATGGGATTGCCAGACGCATTCAAATTCCGGAAAAGGTACTCTCACTTGTTAAAGGTGAATCTTTAATAAATGACGCTTCTGGTCTGGTTGCCTTTAATTATGCAGTAGCGGCGGTTATAACAAGTTATTTCTCGATACATGCAGCGATACTTGATTTCTCCTATAAATTTCTAGTTGGCGCGATTTCTGGTTTTATTAATGGCTTTCTTATTACCTGGCTACGATTTACTCTACGAAAGCAAGGAATTGTTGATGTAACCTTTCATTCACTGTTGCAGATTTTGACGCCATTCGTCATTTATATTATCACCGAGGAGTTTTTACATGCTTCAGGAATTATTGGAGTAGTTGTTGCCGGGATTGTTCATGCCTTGGTAAGAGAACGGACGGAAACCCTAATAGCTGAAGAGCAGGTATTGACAGAACATATATGGTCTATTGTATTATTTATCCTAAATGGAGTGGTATTTTTATTATTGGGGTTGAACATTCCTTCGTCAATGACTGAAGCAGTAGCTGACCCGAGTATAAATAATTGGATGCTTGTTGGGTATGTCTGTATAATTGGACTGGTTATTTTGGGTATTCGTTTAGGCTGGTCGTATATCTTCTTTTACCATTACCATTTCGATAAAGCAGGAAATGGGGCTAAATCAGACTTCAAAACCTATTTGATGATTAGTTTAACAGGTGTTCGCGGTGCTGTTACAATGGCCGGAGTCCTTTCAATACCATACTTTCTGGCAAGTGGAAATACATTCCCGCAACGTTCACTTATTCTTTTTATAGCAGCTGGCGTAATTCTTTTTACATTAGTTGCGGCGACAATATTTTTGCCTATTTTAAGTACTGGAAAGTCAG
Organism: Bacillota bacterium; assembly: GCA_023410645.1. Lineage (GTDB taxonomy): Bacteria > Bacillota > Clostridia > TANB77 > CAG-465 > CAG-465. The sequence continues at coordinate 1,383 of JAEYPQ010000050.1, forward strand.
CAAAGGATGAAGCGGTAAATAAAACGGATATTAGTGCGGCCAAACGGAAAATTATTCTGGAAGCTATTAATAGGATTCATGCGGAAATGAATGATGAGAATAAATCTGTAGTCTATGAATTAATGGACGAATATAAAACCATGATTAAGCGCATTCACCGTGAAGCGGATTTAGACGATACCGATGATTGTCAGCATGAAATAAAAGCAATACGGTTACTAGCTTTAAAAAAAGAAAGAGAATATATCAACGGCATGATGGAGCGGCATGAGATTAGTGAAGCTGTTTTCGATATAGTTGAGAAATTTCTTGACCGCCGGGAGGAAGCTCTCTCTACTAGCGCGACTTCTGGCCTATTATATCTGATTGGGAGAATAACAAGAAATTGGAATCGGTACAAGGGATATTCGGGGAGAGATGATAGAAAATCTGAATCCGCTAAATTACGTTTAAGTAAGAATATACACTTAAAGGCTTTGCAGTCTGCATATCATTTTCTGGAGGGATATGAAAAAAAGCATGAACGAGCCAATCTTGTTCATGTTGTTATAATGGATTATAAAAGAATGATTGACCGGTTAAAAACACCGGCTGAAAGACATAACGGCAAGGCCGAGGAACAAAAAGAAGAAATGCATATAAAAGTAATGGATATAGAGCGGTCAGAGATTCGCAGGATGTTTGAGTCCGGAGAAATAACCAGGGAGCAAGCCAAGGAATTGAGAAGATTTGTCAATAATATCGAAAGTGTTACTTTGTACGAATACATGGAATAATGAAGGTATTGTCTTACTATTGCTTGAAACAATTTATAAACGTGTGTGAACTTCGTCAGAGTTAAAATCCGAATGTGTATTTAATAAGTGGAAGGATGATAATTATGGCTACAAGAAGAACAATTCGTAAGATTGTAACCGGTTCAAATCAAATGGATGGAGCAGGAGTAAAGCTTGTGAGGGTTATTGGGCGCGCTGATGTTCAGGAGTTTGATCCGTTTTTAATGCTGGATGCTTTTGACTCCCCCAATCCCGACGACTATATCAAGGGTTTCCCGTGGCACCCGCACAGGGGAATTGAAACCGTGACATATTTGATTTCTGGCAATATTGAGCATAGTGACAGCTTAGGGAATAAGGGGAGTATTCATGCTGGCTGCTGCCAGTGGATGACAGCTGGCAGCGGTATCTTGCACCAGGAAATGCCGCAAGCCTCAGAGCGGATGTTAGGGGTTCAGCTCTGGCTGAACCTTCCCCGTATAAATAAGATGACACAGCCGCAATATCGCGACATTTCAGCGACTATGATACCGAAAGTACGGGAAAATGGCGCTACTGTTGGTGTTATAGCCGGTAGCTACGGAAAAACGTTAGGAGCGACATCGGGTGATTATATAAAAGCTTTGTTCTTGGATGTCATGGTAGAACCAGGATGCGAGTGGCAAATCCCAACAGATAAAAATGCCACGTTGTTTATTTACATGGTCGAAGGAGCCGCATGGTTTGATGCTGACAAGCAAACTATGATTGAAAGCCACAAGGCGGTACTCTTTGAAGCTGGAGAGCAGCTTGCTGTTTGGGCAACAAAACAGGGTGCCCGGTTTTTATTGTTTTCCGGTCAACCGCTCAGGGAGCCTATAGCCTGGGGCGGCCCGATTGTTATGAACACACGAGAGGAATTGCAGCAGGCCTTTCAGGAAATTGACGACGGGGTTTTCATAAAAAAATAACGATTCATTTGTTGTAAATAGACATTGGCCGAATTTATGGGCTAATGTCTTTTTATATTAATTAAATGCCCCTAACATCGCCCTTTAAGGAAGGGGAGCATTGAGAGAATTAAGTAGTTTGCTGGACTCTGATGAGGATAAGAAAATTTATCCATTGATATTGCCTCCATTTTATCGCTATAATATAAGTTAAGCCTCAATATATCCTTTGAAGGAGTGATAGGATGAGACTACAATTGACTATTGGCACGATTATAATAACCTTACTGCTTAGCGTGGGCATCAATTACAAAACAGCCATAGATCAAAAGCAAGCAGGCGAAGCCAGAGTAGCACAAATAGCGACCGAGGCCCAAGTCAATCAGCAAGAGGTTGATGAGATGCGAAAAGATATAGCAATTCTAAGGCGTGAACTTGCGGCCCAGCGTGAAGTTTACCCAACTAGCCGTGGCGGGCAGCGGGTGGCTCGCTACATAGACGGCGCCCAGGTGACTTGGTATAACGACAAAGGTAAAACAGCATCAGGCACAACTGCTACCTCAGGCAGGACTGTAGCCGTTGACCCGGAAGTGGTTCCGCTAGGGTCGGAAGTCGAGATTGTTATGCCTGACGGCAGAGTATTCAGGCGCATAGCGGAAGATACCGGAGGGGCGGTTAAAGGGAAGGTGTTTGACGTTCATATCGACGCTTCAGACGAAGAACTATATGAGCTGGGGCGTACCCATGGGGTGAGAGTATTTGTTCTTGGTAGGTAGCGATGGATTTAAGAGTACATACCGAAATAACGTTAACGGCGCCATATATACCGAGTGTGGCCTTAGAATGAAG
>JAEYPQ010000026.1 GCA_023410645.1 Bacillota bacterium
AAACTTCTCCTGAGATAAAACTGACAGCAGACTTAGAAAAGGTAGCTCAAAATGTACAGATAAAAGTAAGTGTAACAGATGATGTAAAAGTACAGAAAGTAAAGTGGGCAGCAGGAATACAAGGAGAGAGTTACTTTAAAACAGGTGGAACAGATATAAATAATAATAGTGTAGTAAAGATAACTGGGAATGGCTACTACACATTCTACGCAGAAGATGGAGTAGGAAATACACAAGTATATACACTAAATGTAGAAAACATAGATTTAACACCACCAGCAATAGATATACAGGTGACTCCAGAAGAAACAGTAGGAACAAGTGTACAAATAACAATAAATTATGGAGATAGCACAACAAAACAGTATAAAATAGGTGAGTCAAATACAACATGGACAAATTACACTGGAGCAATAACATTAACATCAAATACAGTACTAGCAAATAATTGGAAGAATAGTGATGGAACAGTGACAATATATGCAAAAGGAAAAGATAATGTAGGAAATGAAAAGAATGAAACAAAGAAGATTCTTAATTTAGATTTGGATATACCAAAAGCACCTGTTATACAATCAAACTCTGGATATCCTATACTAACATCAGATGGAGTGGTGTTAGATGCAACAACTACAATACAATATGATAATAGGACAGATATAGATAATTACTATAGTATAGATAATGGAGTAACATGGTTAAAATATACAGGAAACTTTGATTATTCTACTGGAAATATAATAGCAAAAAGTGTGAAGAAAGATACAGGACTTGAAGTAAGTGTAAGCAAAACCGTAACAATGCCAAGTGATGCAATAACAGTTCAAGCTTATGATGAAAATGAAAGTACATATATACAAACTAATACACAAAAATTTATAATAGTAGATAGTAGTCTATATGAGAAAAATATAGAAGTATACTGGTGGACATATAATACTCAATATCCTGTATATATAAGATTTTTGGATAGTACTAAAAATGTTATAAGTGAGAAAAAAAATACTATTAGTGGAAATTTGAAAAAAATATATACAGTACCAAATGGGACAAAATATATTAGTTACAATAGTACTCCTGATACCAGTACAGGTAAATTATTTGAAATAAGAGTAAATGGATCGCCTGTATTTAGTAGTACTGATGGATATATGTTTTTACATATAGATTCAGCTAGAGATATAAAAAATCCATATAAATTAGTAAGTATTTCATATTTTGATGCAAGTGTACAAAAATTATATAAAATTGGATCAAATGGAGATTGGAAAGTGTATCAAGATAAAGCAATAGTTGTAAACCAAGGAGAAACAATATATGCAAAAGGAATAGATAAATATGGTAAGGAAACTGAAATAACAAGCTTTACGTCAACAATTCCAAATGATGCTATGGCAGCACAAGTAAATGATGGTAATGATAGTACTTATATAGAATCATCTACATCAAAACTAATAGAGGTTGATAGTAGTTTATATGATAAAAAAATAGAAGTATATTGGTGGACATATAGTACTCAATATCCTGTATATATAAGATTTTTAGATAGTACTAAAAATGTTATAAGTGAAAAGAAAAATACTACTAGTGGAAATTCAAAAAATATATATACAGTACCAAGTGGGACAAAATACATTAGTTACAATAGTACACCTGATGCTAGTACAGGTAAATTATTTGAAATAAAGGTAAATGGATCGCCAGTATTTAGTAGTACTGATGGATATATGTTACTGAATATAGATTCGGCAAAAGATATAAAGAAACCATATAAATTGGTAAGTATTTCATATTTTGAGGCGAGTTTACAGAAATTATACAAAATTGGATCAAATGGAGATTGGAAAGTATATCAAGATAAAGCAATTGCTGTAAATCAAGGGGATATAATATATGCAAAGGGAATAGATAAGTATGGCAAGGAAACTGAAGTAACAAGCTATACAGCAACAATTCCAGGTGATGCTATGGCGGTGCAAGTAAATGATGGTAATGATAGCACTTATATAGAATCATCTACATCAAAATTAATAGAGGTTGATAGTAGTTTATATGATAAAAAAATAGAAGTATATTGGTGGACATATGGTACTCAATATCCTGTATATATAAAATTCTTGGATAGTTCAAAAAATGTTATAAGTGAAAAGAAAAACACGACTAATGGAAATTTAAGAAGTATGTATACAGTACCAAGTGGGACAAAATACATTAGTTACAATAGTACACCTGATGCTAGTACAGGCAAATTATTTGAAATAAGGGTAAATGGAACACCAATATTTAATGCAGTAAATGGATATATGTTATTACATGAAGATCCAACAAAAACTATAAAGTCTCCATATAGGCTAGTAAATATTACATATTTTGAGGCAAGTTCGCAAAAATTATATAAGATTGGAGTAAATGGAGATTGGAAAGTATATCAAGATAAAGCAATTGTTGTAAATCAAGGGGATACAATATATGCAAAGGGAATAGATAAGTATGGCAAAGAAACTGAAGTAACAAGCTATACAGCAACAATTCCAAGTGATGCTATGGCAGTACAGGTAAATGATGGTAATGATAGTACTTATATAGAATCATCTACATCAAAATTAATAGAAGTTGATAGTAGTTTATATGGAAGAAATATAGAGATATATTGGTGGATATATAGTACACAATATCCTGTATATATAAGATTTCTAGATAGTACTAAAAATATTATAAGTGAAAAGAAAAGCACAACCAGTGGAAGTTTAAGAAATATATATACAATACCAAATGGAACAAAATACATTAGCTATAATAGTACTCCAGATGCAAGTACTGGAAAATTATTTGAAATAAAATTGGTTCAATAGAAATTAAAAAAGAGATAAAATAGTTATATTTTATCTCTTTTATTTGCAAACATAATTAAAATTTGGTAAAATATATAAGTAAATAAAAGGAGAGATAGTATTGGAAAATAAAGATATATGTAAGAAATATTTAGCATATGATTCAAAAGTTAGAGTAATAGTTATGATAGGGACTAAAATGGTAAGTGATGCAAGGAATTTACATTACATGTCTAATGTAACAACTGCTGCACTAGGAAGGACATTAATAGCGACAACAATGATGTCTAGTATGTTAAAGGAAAATGATCATAAAATTACTATTCAAATAAAAGGCGATGGTCCAATTGGAAGTATGGTTGTCTGCTCAGATAATAGCCTAAAAATTAAAGGTTATGCACTTAATTCACAAATTGAATTACCACTAAATAGTATAGGTAAACTTGATGTAGCAAAAGTTGTGGGAAACGGATATTTAAATGTTATAAAAGATATCGGATTTAAAGAACCATATATTGGATATTCAGAACTAGTGACTTCTGAAATTGCAGAAGATTTTGCGTATTATTTTACTACATCAGAACAAACACCATCAGTTGTTAGTTTAGGTGTAAATATAAGTAAAGATAATAACGTACAAATGGCTGCTGGATATATAATTCAACCATTACCAGATTGTGATGATAATATAATTGATATAATTGAAAAAATAAATATGAATATACATAGTGTTACAAATCTAATGTTAGATTTAGATAATATTGATGATGTGGCAAAAACTATAACGGGCGATAATAAAATTGAATGTATTTACGAAAAAAAGCCTAAATATGAATGTGATTGTAATCATGATAGAATTGAAAGAACATTAATTGCTTTAGGTAAAGATGAGTGTATGAAGATACTAAACGAAAATAATAATGAAATAGAAATTACTTGTCATTTTTGTAATAAAACATACAAGTACAATAAAGATGAAATAGAAAATTTATTTAACTAGAATCGGGTGAAATAATGAAATATATTGCATATAAAGAAGATATAGGAAAAAGATTAGATTCATATATATCTGAAAGAGACTTAGATAAGACTAGGAGCTATATAAAAAAATTAATTGATGATAGTAAAATACTTGTCAATGGTAAGAATGTGAAAGCGGGATATAGTTTAAAAGAAAATGATATTATAGATATGGAAGAAATTGAAGATAAAACAGCAGATATTCTACCAGAAAAGATCAGTTTAGATATTATATATGAAGATGATGATATACTAATAATAAATAAGAAAAAGGGAATGGTAGTTCATCCTGGAAACGGAAACTATAGTGGGACTATGGTGAATTCACTTATGTTTTCACATTCAGATAAACTATCATCAATAAATGGTACAATAAGGCCTGGAATTGTCCATAGAATTGATAAAGACACAAGTGGGATATTAATAGTTGCAAAAAATGATAATGCTCATAAATTCCTATCAGAGCAATTTAAGTTCCATAGTATAAAAAGAAAATATATTGCTCTTGTGAAAGGAATTATAAAAGAAGATGAGTTTACTATTGACTTACCAATTGGAAGAAGTATAAAAGATAGAAAAAAAATGGCGGTCACAAATAAAAATAGTAGAAATGCTATAACCCATATTAAAGTAATTAACAGATACTATAAATCAAATATAACTATGATAGAAGCAACTTTAGAGACTGGAAGAACACATCAAATAAGGGTACATATGTCATATATTGGACATCCATTAGTTGGTGATGAAGTGTATGGCAAAGCTGATAATAAATTTAAAATATCAGGTCAAGTGTTACATGCAAAGCTTTTAGGAATAATTCATCCTACAACTAAAGAATATATGGAATTTGAATCTAAACTTCCAGAAGAATTTGAATATATAGTTAATATTTTAGAAAAAAAAGAAAATAGTGAAATGTAATAAAAATGCTAGCAAAGTTAATTTGCTAGCACAGAAAATATATATATAAACATAAGCTTATGATAATATATAATATGAAAAAATTAAACTATTGTGAGCGAAAGGGACAAAAATTATGATGAGAATTAATAAATATATTGCATCAACTGGTACATGCTCAAGAAGAAAAGCGGACGAGCTTATAAAAGAAGGTAAAGTAAGTGTAAATGGTAACATTATTACTAATTTAGGTGAACAAATTGATGAATTAAAAGACAGTGTATATATCTATGGAAGTAAGATTTCTTTAGAAGAAAAGAAAATATATATAATGTTAAATAAACCAAAGGGATATATAACAACTAATTCGGAACAATTTTCAAGACACAGTACTGTTGAATTAATACATGAAGATGTTAGAGTGTTCCCTATTGGAAGACTGGACATGTTTACAGAAGGATTACTGCTTTTAACAAATGATGGAGAATTTGCAAATAAACTTATGCATCCAAGAAATAAAATTGAAAAAACATATATTGTAACTACTAATATAAAAGTGTCAGATGAACAAATAGAAATATTAAGAAATGGTGTTGACATAGACGATTATATAACCAAACCTGCTAAAGTAAATGTTATATCAAAGAATCAAATAGAAATAAAAATTAGTGAAGGTAAAAATAGACAAATAAGACGTATGTGTGAGAAAGTAGGAATACCAATAATATTACTTAGAAGAATAAAAATAGGTAATTTGGAGCTTGGTGACTTGAAACTTGGAGAATATAGAATTTTAAGTGAAGAGGAAATAAAAAGCGTAATAAATTAAACAAAAAATAACAGGTACAATAATATTGTACTTGTTATTTGTATATAAAGACTAAAAGCTTAAGCTCCTAGTGTTTTCTTTTTCTAGCGGCCTCTGATTTCTTTTTTCTTTTTACACTAGGTTTTTCATAATGTTCTCTCTTACGTATTTCGGCAAGAACACCATATTTTGCACATTGTTTTTTAAATCTTGCTAGTGCATTATCTAAACTCTCATTATCTTTTATTTTTATTCCTGGCATTTCGTTCCCTCCCCTCAGTTGGGAAATACCTAAATTCGTTTCATAATTAAATAAGTATTTCTAAGTTACTATTAAATTATACAATAGTTTGTTACATAAGTCAAGAAAATCGGTATAAAAAATTGAAAATACAATAAAATTAAGTGTGAAATTTATGTGAAAATACAATACTTTTTGACATTAATAATCATATTTTATTGACTATAATATAAATATAATATATAATTATTTGGTAATAAAAAAGGTGGATAATTTGATGGAAGAAAAAGAAAAAATAAAGTTAAATAAAGAAAAAATTATAACTAATGCAATAACTGGAAGTTTAATATTGGTAATATCATTTGTAATAATTTTTGCATTAATTACTGTAATAAAGCCTATCTTAGAGAGTAAATCTGATGCATTAGATTCTACTGATCACATAACCACTGCTCAAATTGATAGATTTAAAGAGGCAATGAATAAAGTTTTAAATAATTATATTGGCGATCTATCCACAGATGACATGATTGACGGAGCAATCTCTGGTATGACAGAAGCAACTGGAGATCCATATACTAGATATATATCTGAAGAAGAATACCAAAACATGTTAGTATCTGGTACAGAAGTTTATGGTGGAATAGGTGTACATATAAATTATGATAGTGAAAAAAATGGAATACTTGTTCTTGGTGTAATGCCAAATGCACCGGCATTAGATGCTGGAATTAAAGCAGGAGATTTGATAGTAAAAGTGGCTGATGAAGAAGTAAATAAAGATAATTACTCTGAATGCGTAGATAAAATGAAAGGTGAAGCTGGTACGTCCGTTGCGTTAACTATTAAAAGAGAAGATGAACTTATTGAAAAACAAGTAGAAAGAAAACAAATAGCAACTAATAATATTGAATCTGATATATTAGAGTCAAATATAGGATATATTAAAATATGGTCATTTGAAAATGATATATATAAACAATTTAAACAAGAGTATGATAAATTAATGAATCAAAAAGTATCTGGTATTATAATAGATTTGAGAAATAATCCAGGTGGATTGGTATCTGAAACTTTAGATATTGCAAGATTAATGCTTCCTAAAGGAGATATATTAAAGCTAGTATATAAGACTGGAAAAGAAAAAGTATATAAAGATGAAGATAATACTGAAATAAATATACCTTTGGCAGTAATTGCTAATTCAAGAAGTGCTAGTGCAGCGGAAATTTTATCAGGAGCAATCAAGGATTCTGGTAAAGGTGTACTAATTGGAAACAAGACATATGGAAAAGGAATAGTACAAACAATTGAAAAACTTGGAAATAGAGGTGCTATTGCTATTACTACATCAAAATATTATACTGCAAGTGGAGTTGAAATTCATAAAAATGGAATAGAACCAAATATTACAGTAGATTTACCTGAAGAATATAAAAATGATATTACTATTCCAAGAGATAAAGATACACAATTACAAAAAGCAATTGAGTATGTTAAGTCACATTAGTCTGTAATATAAAAAAAATATAAATGTTACAAAAGAATTACTAAAATTAAAAATGTTTGATTTTTAATGAATATAATAATTTTAGTATACATATTTTTGTAATAATACTGTCAAACTAGAACTTTTCTGGTTTGACTTTTTTTACAACAAATGATATAATCTGACACAAGAGAGGTTTATAGGTGGTTAATATGGTATCAAAAGATTCACTACTTAAAATCAAACAAGATGTTGAAAGTTACATAGGACAAGAGATTTGTGTAAAAGCAAATATTGGAAGAAACAAATGCGTATATAGAAAAGGTGTTATTGACAGCACATATCCTAATTTATTTGTATTTAAGGATTGTGAGACAGACAATAAATTATCATATAGTTATGCTGACTTGGTGACTAACAACTTACAACTTAGCCTACCTAATGGTGAGGCAATAACTAACTATGATTTCTCTACACCTAAATATGCAAGATTATAATTTTTTATATAGATAATATAAATGAACAGCCATCATAGGCTGTTCATTTTCAATTCAAGGAGATTATATATAGTATTAATTTATTTATATAATAGTATATAGTATAATTTAAAGATAAAGTATCTAATGCTAAATGTTATTACTTATTAACATTTAACTAATATATAGTATGATATATAAATAAATAAGTTACTAAAATATTATAAAAAAATATATAAAAATATCATATCTTTTTTCATATAACATATATTGTAATATAAATTATAAGGAGGAAAAAGGATATGCCAATAAATACTGAAAGGAAAACATTAAACCTAAATAAAGGGAGTATTAATCAGAATATTAGTGAATGGATTGAACAAGATATTATAGTTCCAGATAGTAAACCTGATGCTGTAAAAGTAATTAATGTTACAGTTACACCATATGTTACAGATATAGAAGTAATGGATGGAAGAATAAAAGTTGTAGGGAAACTTAACTATTTCATAATTTACAGGGTATCTGATGATAAATTTAATACAAGGGGGCTATTTGTCACTCATCCATATACTGAAGTGTTAGATGTTAAAGGTGTTAATAAGGGAATGAACGTAACTATTACACCTGTAACAAAAAATGTAATTTATTCACTTCCAAATGAAAGAAAAATAGCAGTAAAGACTGAAGTATTATTTAAAGTGAGAGTTAGAAGCTTAATTAATATTAACTTAATAAATAGATTTAATTCAGATGATAGTGTAGAATGTCAAATGAATAGGGGAAATTTTAATAATATATTAAAGAATAGAAGAACAGTTATATCATCAAAAGAAGATATAATGCTACCAAAAGAGGCTGAAGACTTCTTTGAAATTTTGAAGGTTGATACGTCTATTAGAAATACTGAATTTAAGGAAAGTTATAATAAAATAATGGTTAAAGGAGATATAGAATTAAAAATTATATATCTCGCTGAGAATAATGATGAACCAGTAAGGAATTTCAATACCACAATACCATTTTCAACAATGATAGAAGTAGATAGTATAACAGATAATTCTAAATTTAATATTAATTATTTAATGCAAGACTTTAATATAAGACAAAATACTGAAATAACATCAACAAAGGCACTTACTGCTGAATATCAAGTTGAAGTTGATGTTGATATGTATGAGAATGAAGAAATAGAATATGTTGAAGATTTCTATAGTCAAAGAAGTGAATTAAAATATGATAGTAATGTCATTGATGTAGTAAGGCAAACTATTAACTTAACAAGAAATATTGAAATAAAAGAAAACATGTCAAATATACTTCAACCAAATATGAGAGTATTAGATTATGATTTAGATATAAATAATGTTACTGCTACAGTAAATGGCAGAGATATAAAATTAGATGGAAATGCAAAATTATATATTATAGTTCAAGATGTACAGAGTATGGAATTAGATAGTAAGACAGTTGATGTACTTGTAAATCAAAATATAAGTCTAGAAGATGTAAAAGATCCAGGAAGAATATTTGTTAATTTAACTAGTGATAATTTAACTATAACTCAAAATGGAAATGACATAGAAGCAAGAATAGTTATACAAGCAAGAATTGAATTAGAAGATGTATCAAATATGAATGTTATAGATAATATAGTTGAAGATAAATTAAATACATCAGATTTAGATAGCATGAATATATATATAGTTAAAGCAGGAGATACTTTGTGGAGTATAGCTAAAAGATATAAAACGAGTGTAGATAAAATTGTTAGAACTAATAGTATTGTTAATCCAAATGCAATAGAAGTTGGTCAAAAAATATTTATAATTAGGTAGTATATGAGGTTAAAATATTATACCCTAACTTTAAGACAAATGAGTTTAAAAAAGCCATTTGTCTTTTTTTTACTAACAATTTTAATTACATTTATTATTGTATTCGTTTTTAATAATAAGGTTCAACCAGTAATATCTACTCTGTGTGAAGCAAACTCAAGATATATTGCTTTAACTTGTACAGAAGAGGCCGTATCTGAGAATATAGCTGATATTGAATATGATAATTTAATTACTATACAAAAAGATGCGAATGGTAAAGTTACTGCATTAAATGCAAATGTAATGGAAATGAATAAAATATCAAATAATATATCAAGGCAAGTACAAGAAAAATTATATAATACGAAAGAAAGTTATATTACAATACCACTAGGTAGTGTAATAGGTAATAATGTTTTTGGTGGATATGGTCCAAAAATGAAAATCAAAACTGTACCTGCTGGTAATGTTATAACAAAATTTAAATCTGAATTTGAAAGTGCAGGTATAAATCAAACAAGACATAGAATTTTTTTAGAAGTAACAACCAAAGTTATGACTGTTGCACCTTTTTATACTAATACACAGGAATATGTAACTGATGTAACTGTTGCAGAAACAGTAATTGTATCAGATACACCAAATGCATATTATAATATAAATGGAGTAACTGATTTAACTCAAAAGGATTCTTTACAATTGATTGAACCCCAAAATAATAATTAAACTTGAAAATATTATATTTTCAAGTTTAATTATTTTATATGTAAAGATACGAATTAAATAAAAATATTAGAATTCTTCATACTTTGAATGTTTTCCAAGACCTGGCATTGTTAATATATCACCTAAATAGGCTACAATAAAACCAGCACCACTATTTACTTTTACATTTTTTACTGTAACACTAAAATTATCTGGTGCACCAAGAAGCTTTGGATCATCTGAAAAAGAAAGAGGTGTTTTAGCAATACATATAGGTAAATTATTATATTGGAGATCTGTTAGATTTTCAATTTCTTTTTCTGCAATTTCACTATAATTTATATTTTCAGCTCTATATATTTCTTTGCATATTATATTTATTTTATCTTTTATTCCAATATTTGTATCATATAAAAATTTAAAATTACTATCATTCTTATTCAAGATATTAATTATCTTTTTTGATATAGTCAAGGCACCATTTGAACCATCTGTATATGAAGTTGATATATCAAATTCTACATTCATGTCTTGACAAACAGTTTCTACTAATTTTATTTCTTCATCAGTATCTGATTCAAATCTATTTAAGCATACAATAATTGGTATATTAAATTTCCTTAAATTTTCTATATGTCTTTTTAAATTTATAATTCCTTTTCTTAATATATCAATATTTTCTTGTTCAAGGTTATTATCAGAACCATTATATCCATTGTATTTTAATGCTTTTATAGTTGCAACAAGTACAACAATATCTGGTTTTAGATTAGCAGATCTACATTTTATATCAAAGAATTTTTCAGCCCCAAGATCGGCACCAAATCCAGCCTCAGTCACACAATAATCAGAGAGTTTTAAACCAAGCCTAGTTGCTATAACAGAATTGCATCCATGAGCGATATTTGCAAATGGTCCAAGATGAACTATACATGGAGTATTTTCTGTTGTTTGAACTAAATTAGATTTTATTGCATCTTTTAAAAGTTCAACCATTGCATTTACAACATTTAAATCCCTAGCATAGATTGGAGAATTGTCACAAGTATATGCAACTAACATATTTTCAATCCTTGCTTTTAAATCCAATAAATCGCTACATAAACAACATATTGCCATTAATTCACAAGAGGCAGTAATCTCAAATCCAAGTTCTAGGCCATTAGGAGCAGTTAAATTCCTAAGTGTTCTATCGTTCATATCAATAACTCTTTTTATACATATTTTATTTGAATCTATATTTAAATCGTTACCTTGAAAAATATGGTTATCAATAACAGCACAAAGCAAATTATTCGCAGAAGTTATAGCATGAAAGTCACCAGTAAAATGTAAATCTATATCTTGTGATGGAATAATTTTAGATAATCCGCCGCCTACTGCACCACCTTTAGTACCAAATACAGGTCCCAAAGAAGGTTCCCTAAGAACTACAATGGAGTCTTTTCCAAGTTTATTTAACGCCATTGAAATACCAATTGATTGAGTTGTCTTACCTTCACCTTGAGGTGTAGGATTTATAGCAGTAACTAAAATTAATTTACCTGATTTTTTTTCTTTTATAATGTTATGATATTCGTTTGAAATTTTGGCTTTATATTTTCCATAATGCTCAATATATTCTTGTGGTATATTAAGCTTTGATATTATATTATCAATTTCTTTTATCATTAAAATCACCTGTCTTTATATCATATATATTATATCATATATATTGGCATAATATCACCATATTTTGGAATTTCTTTTACTTTTTTTGAAGATTATACATGTAATTGGAATAACTATTTATGTGGGAAATAATATATTAATAGGTGATTTTTGTGAATCCATATCAATATTTTAGTTATAACCAATATAGGACAATGTATCCTTATGCGTTTCCACCACAACATCAAGATGAAAGACCAGGAATAGAAAGTATAATGATTCCAGTGCCAATATCAAATGATCAAAATTACATTGGAAGTGGCAAACTTATGAATAAAATTGCAATTATTACTGGAGGAGACAGTGGTATTGGAAGAGCAGTTTCAATTGCCTTTGCAAAAGAGGGCGCTGATGTAGTTATTGTGTATTTATCAGAGAGGGAAAATGAGGATGCAACAGATACTAAGAATATGGTGGAACTATATGGAAGAAGAGCAACACTTATGCGCGGTGATATAACCGATGAAAATTTCTGTAAAAAAGTTATAAGTGAAACAATTAAAATATATGGAAAGTTAGATATATTAGTAAATAATGCTGGAGTGGCATATATTAATGATGATATAACTACAATATCAATAGAAAAAATGAAGGAAACATTCAATACTAATATTTTCTCATATTTCTATATGACTAAGTATGCTGTACCATATATGAAAAGCGGTAGCACTATAATAAATACTTCATCAATTGCTGCTTTTGAGGGAATATCTCGTCTTGTTGATTATTCTGCAACAAAAGGAGCGGTAGTATCATTTACTAAAGCACTAGCAGCTCAACTAATTCCAAGAGGAATAAGAGTAAATGCTGTTGCACCAAATTATACTTGGACCCCATTAATCCCATCTACATACAATGCTGAGGATATAGTGAATTTTGGAAGGAACTCCATAATGGGTAGGGCTGCTCAACCATTTGAACTTGCTCCAACTTACGTATTGCTTGCATCAAATATAACTGGATCATATTTAACAGGAAAGATAATTGAATTTTAAGTGTATATCAAAAGTCCAGATAATATGAAATCTGGACTTTTGATATATAATATTAGGCATCAAGCCTTCTTTTTTTGTAAATTACACTAAATATTATAATAAATACTATGAAATTAATTGCTATAATTAAGTAATCCTTAATTGATATACTTTTATTTAATTCAACTAAAACATTTGATAGCGTTTGCGTATAGATAATACTTGCTATATTTTTAATGGTTTCGTTAAATGAAGCAAACATCGGTAATATACCAAAGATTATTGCTACTGGTGATATCATGGCATTTGCATTCATTTGATTTTGAGAATAAATACCAATCATTGATCCTATAATCATTGAGCAAAGTGATGATAAAATAATAATAATATAAAATCTCAAATATTCAATACCGCTTAAATTCATTACAAGTAAAAATAAACTAGTACAAATAATAGTACTTAATAGCACTAAAAGACCTACACCGATAAAATATTCTAAAGGTTTTACATTTGCAAGTATTAAACTCTTCAATGTGTTTTTTTCTTTTTCTTCACTAATTATTCCAGCCATTGTTGAAGCAGGTACTAGTATCAAATGCATTGGTATAAATATTGTAGAGAAGAAATCTTTTGATTCTGGCATCATGTTGTAAAATATTAATGTCATTATTGGAAATATTAAAAATACTAAGATCAATCGTTTATTACTAAGAGCATCTTTAGTAGTTTTTTGAAATATGGCTAATATTTTTCTTATACTCATATTATATCAACTCCCTTCCAGTAAGTTTTATAAATACAGTTTCTAGTGTAGGTTCAGATGAATGTATGGAAATAACATTATCATCTCTAAATAATTGATATATTTTATCAGCATTTTCAATATTATTTATTACAGTAATTATTTGTTTATCTTTGCAAAGTATAGTTATATTATTATTTTCATTATACTTTCTACAAATATCTTGAGGACTACCATATTCTACAATGTTCCCTAAGTTTAATAAAGCTACATTATCACACACTTTAGTTGCTTCATCCATGTTATGTGTTGTTAAAAATATTGTTACACCTTGTGATTTAAGCTCAAATAACAAGTCATGTATTTTTCTTGATGTTGCAGGATCTAAACCACTTGTAGGTTCATCTAAAAATAGTAACTTTGGATTGTGTATAATTGATCTAGCAATAATTAAACGTTGTTTCATACCCTTGGATAAGTCTTTAACAGGCTTATTAAGCGCATCTAACAATTCAACTTTCTCTAATACTTCTTTAATTTTTTGTTTACTAATATTATATATTCTAGTAAATAGTAATAAGTTATCATAACAAGTTAGCCTTTCATATAATCCACTATTATCCATTACCATACCGATTTTGGCATATATAGAATCGTTAAATTTATTGTTATTAACATCAAATACTTTAACATTCCCGCCTGTTTGAGATAATTGTCCAGTTAATATTTTAATAATAGTTGTCTTACCAGCACCACTTGGTCCTAATAAGCCGAATATCTCACCTTCATTAATTTTAAATGATACACTATTTATTACTTTTTTAGAATTAAATTCCTTCACTAAATTTTCTACTAAAATAATCTCACTCATTTTACACCTCACTATAAATTACATATATTTTACTAATATAATATAATTTTGTCAAGTTACATATGTCATATTATATATCTTTAATGCTTAAGTACTTATAATTTTAAAAATAGAGTAGACAAAAAAATAGATAATATGATATAATTTGTTGAATTTTGTAAGGTGGTGGGGGATATCATTTTTAGCGTTTTGGCATTTATAGCATTATGTGTTAGCATATGTATTAGAGATAGAAAAAGATCATTAACAGTTCAATCTCTAAATTGTATTTTTGAAGGAATATATTGTTTTGTAATTAATGCTTATACAGGAGCTTTTTTAAGTTTTATAAACTTCTTTAGAACTATAATTTTTATTAATAAAAACAAGTTTTCAAAATTAAAGTACTTAATTATTTTATTGATATTTGAAACTATAGTTATAGTAAATTGTATATATACTTGGGTAGGAATTATATCTTTACTTCCCACTATAGGAACAATTATAAGAACATATTGTTTATGGCAGTCTAAAATGAAATATGTTAGAATATCTGGAATTACAACTGCGGTATTATATGGAAGTTATTATATTTATTATAATAGTTGGTTTATGGTCTTAGGCGATTTAATGCTTTTAATAATATCAATTATATCTTTATATAAAAATGATATAAAAAAACATTTTAATATTATAGATCTTAATTAGAAGTTTTATTTTTTATTGAATTAGTCATAAATATATGTTAATATATATTTGTATATTATTTAAATTATTATGATACAAAAATGTTAAATCTAATTTTTGGAGTTTTTGTATTATTATATTTGAAAATTTTATTAAAGATATAGATAAAAGGAGAAAAATTATGAGTATTAGTAATAGTTTCAAAGTATTTATGGAAAGTGCACCGGAATATCAAAGTGCACAAATGGAATTTATAAAAAAAATTAATAGTGCATGTAAATTGGATAGAAAAACTGAAACACTTGCTTATTTATCAGTATTAGCATCTTCAAGACTAGAAAGTGGAATACCATTTCACGTTAAAGAGGCGAAAAAAGCAGGTGCTACAAGAGATGAGATAATAAGTAGTATTTTGATAGGGTTGCCTGCAGTTGGAAATTGCGTTATAAATTCATTACCTATTGCTTTATCTGCTTTTGATGAAGAATAAATAACCAATGTAAATTTAAATTAACAAGTAAGGGGTTATATATGGAAAGTAAAATTAACAAAAAAGAATTAATAGTAGTAATTATCTTAACTATTTTAATTGCATTTATGGACTTAACAGGAATTCCTAGTATTCTATTTTTAGATATACATATAGAAGATGTAAATCCAATGTATTTTACTTTGATGTTTAATTTTATTTTTATTGGAATATTTTGTTTCTTGTTTTTAAAATTCTTTTGCCATAATTGGAAATTAGGTTTTAAAAAAGAAGGAACTATAGACGGACTAAAGAAATATGGAATTGCTGGAATAGGAGCTTTGTTATTAACAACAATTGCCTTTTATATTGGGCTAAAACCATTTGATGTAATGCCATCCATTTGGAAAATTTTAATTGAGGGATTTATTTATTATATAGGTGTGGGGATAATAGAAGAGTTATATGTAAGAGGACTATTCTTAAATGTACTAGAAAAGATGTTCTATAAAAGAAAAAATGCAACAATACTTGCAATCATTATTTCTTCACTAATATTTGGAATAGGTCATATTTTTGGAACATTAGGTCAGCCTATACTAGTTATAATAATTAAAGTAATTTGGACAATATGTATGGGTATGTATTTTGGAGTAATATACAAGAAAACTAATAATTTATGGGTACCAATTATAATGCATATTGTAATGGATTTTTGTGCAATTCCATATTGTTTCTCAAGTCTTAGTGGTTATGCAAATACATCTTTATACATTATATTCCCAACATACTTACTTCTTGGAACTTATAGTTTGTATATTTGGAAAAATAAAAAAGAAATCATATAAGAAAGAAACATATTATGACTTTAATAATATAAAAAAACAAGTACCTGCACATTGCAGGTACTTGGCATAATTTAAAAGTAATGACAGGGGCAGTAAGAAAGGCCGGATTTAGGTAATTCTTTAGATATTTCGATTGTTTTGCAAAATACATCAATAGCCTTTTCTGTAAATGAAAATGTTTCCCCATTTTTTGTACAGTATCCTTCATTTACAGCCCATATACCCAGTTGTTCAAAATCCGAATCAGTATAAAGCGGATATGTGTACCGAACAACTGAATCCTTGTTTTCAAATTTGAATTCCGAAGGTACTTCAGAATCTTCATTAGCACCACATTGTAAATAGTCAATAAGTTTCCTAAAGTTGTCATGATCAATGTCGTTTACTAATGTTCCTAAGGTAAAACCTGATCCTCTGAGCATTAAATCAAATAATTTCATTGAAATCCTCCTATATTTTTTATTTTCGGAGACAATTGCCTCCGAAGTATCGGAAGCATCTTATGCTTCATTGATAGAATTATTATAACATATATTTTAGAAAATGTCAAATTTATGTTAACTTTAAGCTTGAATTAATTTATTTAGTATGTTTATTTATATTTGACAATATGATATAATTAAATAAAATTAATTGAAAGCTTGAGGGAATATAATGAAGATTTTTAGTAATGAGATTGAAATAAGCGAAGTTACAAAAAATGAAATTAATGAGTATATTGAATTTTCCAGTTCGGTTAAAAGTAGCATGAAAAATCCAGAATGGTTTGTTAATTTTTTGAAAATATATGATTATTTAACTATCTTATAAAACATATTATTCAAATAAATAGTAATTTTAAGGAGAAGTAACAATGCAACAATATAAAAATAAACAGGAACTAATTGATGAGATAAATAAGCAAGCAAACTTATTTATAAGTGAATTTAAAGATATTGAAAACAAAGATTTAATAGTTGATGGTGTTGATAGAACACCGGCGCAAATGATTTCATATCAGTTAGGATGGATGAATTTAATTTTATTTTGGGAACAAGACGAAAAAAATGGAAACAAAGTCATTACTCCAACACCCGAATACAAATGGAATAATTTGGCGGCTTTATACCAAAATTTTTATAAAACATATGAAAGAAATTCCTTAACTGAATTAGTTAATTTGTTTGTAAAACTCAAAGATAGGGTGGTTGATTTGGTAAATAGTTATACAGATAAAGAATTATTTGAACAAGGAACAAGAGATTGGGCATCTTCAACTCCTTCCAATTGGCCAATATGGAAGTGGATTCATATAAACACGGTAGCACCATTTAAGAATTTTAAATCTAAGATAAGGAAATGGAAAAAAATAAATAATAATTAGTAATATAATCTATCAAATGATTATAAAAAACAATAGTATTAACTAAAAAGTTATTTTTCATGAATATTAGTTTTTAAATACTACATAGAAAGTTATATAGAGTTTAAGTAAGTACTTTTAAATATATTAGAGTAGAATGTAAAAAACCATTTACATTTTAATAATCTTATGATAACATATAAATGTAAAGAATGTTTTACATTTATATAAGGAGATGAATAAAATGGATGAGATGCAAAAGAATATTAAATTACGTTCTCAGTCATATGCCTTTAAAGCAGTATTACTTATGTTGGCTATATGGATAATATATGAATCATATAGTATGTTAGCATATGATAAAAGAATAAATATTCTACCATCGTTACTTTTACAGTTTACTATATTAGTTCAATATTTTTCAGAATTAATAATGAAAAGAAAAATGATTTTAGGTGATGAAGAATATAAAGAACCTAATAAAGTATTATGGAGTATAGTATTAATTATAGTTATAAGTCTTATTGTTATTTTGATAGGAAATTATCTAATAATAACAAATCTTTTTAGGAATACTTAATATGAAGAATAATATAAAAGAAATTAGAAAAAATATTGGACTTCGTCAAGAAGATATGGCAGAAATACTAAAAGTAAGCAGGCAAACAATTATTGCAATAGAAAATGATAAATATAATCCGACGTTAGAGTTAGCCATGAGGATAGCTAAGTTGTTTAATAAAAAAGTAGAAGAGATTTTTTTATTAGAATAAGTATTACTATAATTTTTATATTCCATCAACAATAAAAACAAAAAAACTTCAAATCCTGAATTTGGAGTTTTTTATATATCATTGCTTATTTCTTTGATTGTTATAAACGTAATATTATTAGACTTTATAAAAAATTTAATATTATTTGGATATTAATTAAGAAGTTTTGCAGTATTTAATAATGATAATATTTATTTCCATTTAGATATATGTTATACTTAAATAAATTTTAAGTCGAAAAGAGGAGATTAAGTGTACAAAATAATTTTTTTAGATTTAGATGGTACATTACTATCATCAAATAAAGAAATAAGTAAATATAATGAAAATATATTGAAAAAAATAAGCTATAGTACTAAAATTGTTTTAGCAAGTGCAAGAGGTTTTTCCACAATAAAGCCATATTTAGAACAATTAAATTTACTTAATGACAAAAATTACACAATAGCATTTAATGGAAGTTTAGTATTAGATAATCTAGAAAATAAAATTATTAATGTAATCATTAAAAAATCAAATATAATTTTACTCGAAAAAATAGTTAAAGAAAGTCCTGATTTAGAATGGTATTATTATACTTATAATGATAGGATTAATAGAAAAGAAATTGAGAATATAGATTATTTTGTTAGTAATAACAATATATATAAAGTAGTGTGCATTTCATCAGAATCACAAATAAATAAGTTAAAAAATGAAATAGCAATTCAATTAAATCATAATTTTGAAATGACAAGTAGTGAATCTACTAGAATTGAATTTGTTCCGAAGGGAAAGACAAAAGTTGATTCAATAAAAAAACTATTAAGCGTTTTAAATATTAATTCTGAAGAAGTTATTGCTATTGGAGATGGCGAGAATGATGTAGAAATGATAGAATATGCTGGGTGTGGTATTGCTATGGGTAATTCTAAAGATAATGTAAAAAAAGTTGCTAATTTAATAACTGATACTAATGATAATGATGGAGTTGGAAAAATTTTAGAAAACTTGTTAGTTAATAACTTGTAAATATGATTTAAACAGAACCATTAAAATAAAGAGCATCTGAATCATTAAAATTATGACAATTTAATATATTATTTTTATTTCTTTAATTGTTATAAATGTAGTTTTTAAAATAGATATACGAAATTTTTAATATAAATACATATTACATATAGAATTGTATAGGTTATTTATACTAAATTTTTTAAATAAAGAATATGTACTTAGAGTTATCTAATAGTATGTTATATTTAGTTAAACAAATAATAATTTATGAAAGGGTGATATTAAATGAAAGATAATAAAATTTTTAAAACTAGTTTTGCTAGTGTTTATCCATACTATGTTCAGAAAGCAGAGAAAAAAAACAGAACTAAGGAAGAAGTAAATCAGATTATTTGTTGGTTAACTGGATATAATGACATTGAGTTATATAAACAAATAGAGAATAATGTTGATTTTGAAACCTTTTTTAATCAGGCACCTAGAATAAATCCAAATACTTCTTTTATCACAGGTGCTATTTGTGGAATTCGTGTAGAAGAAATTGAAGATCCTTTAATGCAAAAGATTCGTTATTTAGATAAATTAATTGATGAATTAGCAAAAGGAAAATCAATGGATAAAATTTTAAGGAGTAAGTAAATTAGAATTTGTATATTAATCAGAATATAAAAAAAGCTAATTATCAAAATCAAATAGTTTGGGGCTTTTTTTACAACATTTTCATTTATATTTTTGCCAGTCACAATGTAGTTTTTTCAGTTGTTATATTAAATGTTGTATATTACGTATAAAAATTTATGGATTTTATATATTTAACAAATCTTATTATTTATATATGTCAATATATATGTTATAATTTAATAAATAGTTTTATAAAATTTATTTTTATAGAATAAGGTTTAAGTTTGATAATGAAATTTAATGGAAGGATAATAATTAATGGATTTAAAGAATATTAAAAAGGGCGAAAAAATTATTTTTGAACTTGGAGAAAAAAGTATAGAATCAACATATTTTGGAAGATTTGATTTTTTATATTGTTTTGATACAAAATTTAAGATGCTACCTAAGGTTACAACAATTGATAAATCATCAATTGTTATAATGAATCTAGAACTTCTAAATAAATATGATTTTTCAGTAGATGAAGTTAATGCAATATTATATCATGAAGTTGGTCATATTATAAGTGTAAATCAAGGTAAATTGGAAGGTATGGACTTGGAACTTGATGCAGATGAATATGCTGTTTTAAAATCTAGCCAAAAAAATGTAATTTCTTCACTTGAAAAAACTAAAAATGTAATAGTAAATGAATCAACAAATGAAAAGGTTAAAAATGATGGTTTAGAAGCCTTAAAAAAAAGAATAGAAAATATTAAAATAAAGGATAAATTTATTTAAATAATATATTAAAACTAAAAAAATAAAAATAAAAGAATCCGCAGATAATTGAATTTGTGGCTTTTGAATATGTTTTTTAAGCTTTATCTATTTATTAATCAGAAAGTAACTAAAAATAGCATATTTAAAATATGTGTTATGGATTTTTTTTGTATATTACTTGATCGTTTTATTATAGTAATTTAAAATAATTATTTCATAATAAAAGATGATAAGTTATTTATTAAATCTTCTTTATTTTCATATTCAATAAAATTATTTGCTATAAATTTCAAAGATGAGCCGAATTTTTGATTTTTTCTATAAATACAAAGTATTTTTACATTTATGTAATTAGCCCTTCCTAATTCTATTCCTTGTCCAGTAGATGGACAAAAAACTTCAGCAATAATCAAATCAGAAATCTTTATAATTTTTTTGGTATTTATATTTTTATTTTCTTCATTATGTGGAAAGAATATAGTATTCTCTTTTAAAATATATGAATTTTTTTAAAGGTTTGTACAATTCCTTAATAAAATCAAAATCTCTTGAGTGCATTATACAAATATTCATAATAATACCTCCAATTAAAATAATTAATAAGATTATATACTATAATTATAAAAAAGTAAATAATTAAATGTCTTCACATATTACCCGCATATTATTACGTAAAGCATTTTATATCTTCTAATTACTATTATTTTTAAAAATATATGGTATAATCATATTAGGTGATAAGTTTATGGATGAGAAAATTAAGAAATTTAATATTTATATTGAAAAGCTATGTGATGATATTTTATATATAAGATCTACTTTTGAATTATATATTAATATTTATAATAAAAAGAAATTATATAATAAGGAAATGAATATTGCTCCTGCATTTTTTCAAACAATTATACCTGCATTGCTTGAGAGTTCAATAATGTCCTTAGCAAGATTATATAAAGGCAGTAACAATGAAGTAACTATAACTAGTTTTCTAAATTTTCTGGAACAAAATAAATGTATTTTTTATAACACTGATGGCTCAAAAAGGAATTTAAAAAGTACAAATAATATAGAAGAAGTAATAAAAAAAGATAAGGAAATTGTTGAATCAAATAAGTCAAAAATAGATAAATTGTCTTATGTAAGAGATAAGAAATTTGCACATAATGACAAAAAATATTATTTTAAAGATATAGACGTTTTTAAACAAACGAATCTTACTATTAAAGAAATAAGAGAATTAATTGATATGTCAGAAGAATTTATTAATCATTTCTCAGTAGAATTTAATGGTTGCTACAACATATTAGAACCTGAAAATATATTTGATATAGACAATATATTCGAGATCTTAAGTGAATATTCAATAGATTAATTAAATTTCGAAATCATGTAATATAAAATAAGATACAAATTAATATATTTAACAAAAAATTTACTCAGAAAAATATAAAAATTGGAAAAGGTTTAGAAAAATAAATAAGTTTATAAATAATATAAGAACCAAAATTTTGTATTTGCATATTACCTAGATATTACGACTTGAAAATTAAGGTATGCTTATCAATAAAATGCAGTGATATCAATACTCTAAGAACCATTTAAATAATATCAAAATATATAAAGAAAAAAACTAAAAGTGTTGATACGTCTAATTTTTTTGATATTACTATAAAAAGGTTGATTATCACTTTGATAGTTACAAATGTATGGTTTGTAGTAGTTATATGGATTTTTGCATATTACTTGTATATTAAGTAGAGAGTTTTATAGCTTCTATATTGTTAATTGAATATTAAAAAATGTATGTTATAATTGAATTATGTAAAAACAAGTAAAATTATTTAAACAAGACAACTATTAATGAATATTATTAAAATTTTCAAAAATGTTGAGCAAATTATTAAATTATGGTATACTAATAAAGTACTATCACACCTTAGGAGATAAATCAATGGACAAGGATTTATTCCTAGGAGGGTGGTGATACTATGGCTTGTAAAACAACTTCAAAAAAAGTTGCAAGTAAAGCTTCAAAAGTCCTAAGAGATGGAAGAACGTCTAAGACTAATAAGTCTGTGGCAGCTTCTGCATTATCTCAAAGACAGAAGCACAAGTAAAGAGAAGTCTACAATATTGTAGACTTCTCTTACTCTATGCTTGAAGTTGTATCTGGAGGAGTATTACCATTAGATGTTCCACTTGGCTTGTATGATTTACTAGTTTTGATACTGTGTTCACAACCACTAGTATTAGAATTAAAACTTTTATGTACTACCTTTCCACTTTGCTTATGGTTAGAGTTGTTATTTTGCTGATTTTTCATTTAAAATCTCCTTTCTATCTTTAAAAAATTCTATACACTTAATTTCATCTTGTTTTATGTAAATACCAGCTGTATTATGGACCCTTTCCCATTTATTATTCTCTTTAATTATATAAACCTCATTTATGTAAATATCTCTTTCTGAATAAATTGAAGATGCACATGAGGTGCTACCCATAAAACCGGCTACAGTCTTATTATCTTTAAATGTTACTATTACCCATTCACTCTCCATATTACTAAATTTAAAATCCCAAGCAGATGGATCTGATTCTATAAATCGAATTTTTAATTTTTCAAAAAGCTTTTCTAATAAATTAATTTTATTAAAATATATTATAATTAAAGCTATGCAAAGAGGAGTTAAAAACATATACAATATAAAAGTTATAAATATTAGAATATAATGCTCTTCAATATTTTGATTATTTGAAAGAAATTTATAAATTGGAATTACCCAAACTAATGAATTAATAGTACTATATACAATAAAATTCAATAATTCTAAATTATAATCTTTTTCTTTTTTGGGTATTACTCTATTTATTATCATAGTAATAATTAGTCCTGGAAATATAAATATAAAAAGATATAAAATAGAATTTAATAATTCATTCATAATTTCATCTCCTAATCGTGATTCTACCATAAATTTACAATAAAATCAATAATATTCATAAATCAATAATTAAAAATGTGATTCTCTTATTATCATTCAAACTAGAAAATCTATAAATATTATGCATAAACATATATTAATTGATATAACTACATTGTATCAAATATTGCTATTTTAAATTAAATTTTACATTAGAAGATATAAAATGGATAATAGATAATCATAAATAATATTTAGTGAGTAATATAAAATCGACTATCAAAATAAGAAGGCTCCAGACCCTTGAAATTGGGGGTTTTTGAAAATATTTTGTTTATCTCTTTGTTATTTAGCAAATACTTATAAAGAGCAGGTTTGAGAATGCTTTGTCTATTACATATATAAAATTATTATAAAAATGAAAATGGTAAATCTAGTATTCTGTAGATAAATATAATTTTTAAAAAAAGCTAATTAGCCTATAAAAAAAGCCCCAAAACATTGTGGTTGAGGCTTTTGAACATATTTCTGTCTATCTCTTTGAAAATTGTGGTGCTTTTCTTGCTTTTTTAAGACCATATTTTCTTCTTTCTTTTACTCTTGAATCTCTAGTTAATAGACCATTTCTTTTTAAAACAGTACGTATTTCAGGATCAGTAGTTGAAAGTGCTTTTGCAATACCATGAGCAAGAGCTCCAGCTTGACCTGCAAATCCACCACCATTAGTAGTAGCAACTACATCATATTTTTCCATTAAATTAGCAACTTTAAATGGTTTTAAAACGATAGCTTTTAAAGTATCTAAAGTATAAACTTCATTCATGTCTTTTTTGTTTATTGTTATTTTTCCTGTTCCAGGTATAATATTAACTCTAGCTACAGAAGATTTTCTTTTTCCTGTTGCATATATGTATTCTTTTTTTGACATTTCCTAATTCCTCCTAAAAATTCCATATTTCAGGTTTTTGAGCATCATGATTATGCTCGCTACCTTTAAATATTTTTAATTTTGTAAGCATTTCTCTTCCTAATGTATTTTTTGGTATCATACCTTTTACAGCAACCATTAATGCTTTATCAGAACTATTTTTCATTAAATCTTTGTATGCGATTTCTTTCATTTCACCAATGTAACCTGAGTGATGTCTGTAAATTTTGTCAGTTAATTTGTTACCTGTTAAAACTATTTTATCAGAATTTAAAACTATAACAAAATCTCCACAATCTAAATGTGTTGAATAAGTAGGTTTGTGTTTACCTTTTAATAATTTTGCTGCTTCAGAAGCCACTCTACCAAGAGATTTTCCGTCAGCATCTATGATATACCATTTTTTTTCTATTTCTTTAGCCTTTACGCTATGTGTAGTATTATTCATATTTAATATTTCCTCCTAAATTTATTTAATTTAGTAGTCTACTTTTCCGGGGTATAGTCGACTAACTACATAATACCTATATATTATACATATAAACGGGCTAAAAGTCAATATTATAAAGGAAAAAAGTTAAAATGATTTACATTTTAAAATAAAATATTGTTTAAATATATTTTTTGTGGTAAGATATTACTAGTTAGAAAGAGGTTTGAGACTATGGAAAAATATGAAGGTATTTTAGATATTGAAACTGATAAAATAACATCTGATATTGAATCTACAAAGGAACAAGTAAGAGTAAATAATATAATAAATAAAGTAAAGTTATATGAAAATAATAAAGATGAATTAACTAAAATGTTAACAGATATACTTATGGATGATAATGTTTCAGAGATCCTTGTTAAATTAAGTAGAGAGAAAATATTTGTTAAATTGTTTCCTGAGTTTTATATAAAAAATGAATATGGGGAAGATGTAATTAATTGTCAACAGAATTCATTATATCATAAGTATGGAGTGCTTGTGCATATTTTACATACAATTGAAGCTGTTGGAAATCCACAAATACCGGTTGGTGACTGGCAAAAAAAAATATTGAAATGGACTATGCTACTTCATGATATAGGGAAACCTTATGTAAAAAAAATATATGAAGACGGAACAGAAAGTTTTGCAGGACATGAGGATGTGTCATTTGAACTTTCAAAAGATATATTAAATAGATTTACATTTAATGAAGATGAAAAGCAGATAATACTTACTTTAATAAAATATCATGATAAATACTTAAATGAAGGCGAACTTACTTATGATAATATGAAATTTTTAGCATCAGAACTTAATAATAATAAGGAATTATTTTATCTATTAATCGATGTGAAGGATGCAGATGCAAAATCTAAAAGTATTGATGTATATAACAAATACAAATTTACTAAAAATAAATATTTAGAGTTTGTTAATTCATATTTTGCTTCTGGTGGAATAGAACAAGGTAATTTATTAGATGATGTTGAAATTATTGGAGAAAGTCAAGAAAATATTGAAAGTAAAGATGAAGAAATATCAAAGATAGAAATGAATAATTTAATAGATTCCATAATTGATAAAAAGAACATATTAAACGTTTATCAGCCTGTTGTTGATATACATTTAAAAAATGTGTATGGATATGAACTATTAACTAGAATAAATTCTCTTAAAAACATAGATATAGTAAAAGTACTTAATTATTCACTAGAGATTGATAAATATGATAAGATACAACAGATATTATTTGTTAATGGAATAGATAATTTTGATGGAATAGGTAATAAAGAATCAAATATTTTATTTATAAATACAGATATTACAAGCTATGAAAAGTACATTAATAAGCCTAGAATTTATGATATGATGATGAAAATGAAACTTGTAATTTCATTTAATAATTATGAAAAAAGGCAGATAACAGATGTACAAGAAATAATAAATACTATACATTCACATAAAGGACTTGTTGCACTTGATAATTTCGGAATAGGGAATCTAAGTATTGATGATTTAAATATATTAGATATTGATTATATAATTCCAGATATTTCTATAATAAAGGAAATATTAAATAATTCTCAAAAACAAAAATATATTTCTGATTTGGTAACATATTGTATTTCAAGAAATATTAATTTATTAGTAGTTGGTGTGGAAGATAGGCAAACTTTAAATATATTAAAGAAATTAGGAGTAAGATATGTGCAAGGTTTTTACTTTGAAAAACCAAGTCAAGCTATTAACATGTTAAATGATAAAATTGAAAAGTTACTAGAAGATGGTGATGAATCAATAACTTGAAACTTAGTTTAAAATTAAAATAAAAAAATTATAAAAATTGTTGACAACAGATTTTTTTAATAGTATAATGTGCATGAACGAATGTTTGATTAGGAGGATAATATATGATATCAGATGAAAGAAAAAAAGCATTAGAAATAGCAATGGCACAAATTGAAAAGAATTTTGGAAAAGGCTCAGTTATGAAATTAGGTGAAGTAGCTAACGTAAGTGTAGATGCAATACCTAGTGGAGCACTTAGCTTAGATATAGCTTTGGGTGTTGGTGGTTTCCCAAGAGGAAGAATAATTGAAATCTTTGGACCAGAATCATCAGGTAAAACAACTGTAGCATTACATGCAATAGCAGAGGCACAAAAACTTGGTGGAATAGCAGCATTTATAGATGCAGAACATGCACTTGATCCTGTATATGCTAGAAAGTTAGGTGTTGATATAGATAATTTAATTGTATCTCAACCAGATACTGGTGAACAGGCCCTTGAAATAGCTGAACAATTAATTAGAAGTGGTGCAGTAGATATAATAACTATTGACTCTGTTGCTGCTCTTGTACCAAAAGCAGAAATTGATGGTGAGATGGGAGATAGTCATATTGGTTTACAAGCTAGACTTATGTCTCAGGCATTAAGAAAACTTGCTGGTGTACTTAGTAAATCTAGAACAGTAGCAATATTTATAAATCAATTACGTGAAAAAGTCGGAGTAATGTTTGGAAATCCTGAAACTACACCTGGTGGTAGAGCGCTTAAGTTTTACGCTTCAGTAAGACTTGATGTAAGAAAACAAGAAGCAATTAAAGTAAACGGAGAATTATCTGGAACTAGAACAAAAGTAAAAGTTGTTAAAAATAAAGTTGCACCTCCATTTAGAGAAGCAATTTTTGATATCGTATATGGTGAAGGAATATCAAATGAAGGATGTGTACTTGATCTAGCAGTAGATATGGATATTGTTGAAAAAAGTGGTGCTTGGTTTGCATACAATGGCCAAAAAATTGGACAAGGTAGAGAAAATGCAAAAGTGTATTTAAAAGAACATAAAGATGTTATGGATGAAATAGAAAAGAAAGTAAGAGATAACTTTAATGCAGCTTTTGAAAAGAGTATGGGAGAAATTCCAGATGCTGATGAAACTGATGAAGTACCAGATTTAGAATAAAAGGAGTATTTTTAATGAGCTTTGAATTTGCAAAAGAAAAAGCTTTAAGATACCTTTTAGTTTCAAAGAAAACTGAACAAGAAGTAAGAGATAAATTAAAGAAACTTAAAGTCGATAATGACATTATTGATAAAGTTATTAATTATCTTACAGAATTAAATTATATAAATGATGAAGAGTATTTAGACGCATATATAAGACAATGTATGCGTCTTTTAAATTATTCAGTATTTGAAATAAAACAAAAGATGTTGCAAAAAGGTATAAAAAAGTGTATAATTGAAAAAAAATTAGATGAACTAAATAACACTAATTATGAAAATGATATAATAAATAGATTGTTAAATAGCAAATTAAAAAATATGGAAAGTATAAAACAAAAGCAGTATTTATATAGAAGAGGATTTAAAATTAGTGATTATAATAGTGAATATTAAGGAGTGATTTTAGTGTTAGTTCCAACACCACATAATAGTGCTAAAAAAGGAGATATAGCAAAAACAGTTTTAATGCCTGGAGATCCATTAAGAGCAAAATACATAGCTGATACTTATTTAAAAGATGTAATATGTTATAATGAAGTAAGAGGGATGTTAGGATTTACTGGCACATACAAAGACGTTAAAATTTCTGTTCAAGGAAGTGGAATGGGAATTCCTTCAATGGGAATATATTCCAAAGAGCTATTTGAAGGATATGATGTTGAAAATATAATTAGAATAGGTAGTGCTGGTGCAATATCTGATGATGTAAATGTAAGAGATATCATTGTTGCAAGATATGTAACTACTGATTCAAATTATCCAGCTAATCTCGTTGACGAGGAATATATTCCGGTTTCAAGTTATAAGTTGCTAAAGAAATTATCAAAATTAGATGAAGAAAATAATTTAGGTCTTAAATTTGGTGAAGTATTCACGTCAGATATATTTTATAGTGATAAAGAAATGTTAGAGAATCTTAGAGAACAAGAAATTCTTGGAGTTGAGATGGAGACAGCTGCACTATACACAAATGCAACAGTTGCATCTAAAAATGCTATTAGTATATTAACAGTGTCTGATAGCCCATTACGTGGAGAATCTTTATCTTCTGATGAAAGACAAAGCTCATTTAATAAAATGATGGAAATTGCACTTGAGCTAGCAGTTAAATGCAATTAGGAAGGATACAAAATGCAAGAAACATTAATTAATACGAAAAGTAAATATAACATTATAATTCAAAATTTTGAAGGTCCACTTGATTTACTTTTATTTTTAATAACAAAGCATAAAATGAATATTTTTGATATTTCACTTAGCGAGTTAACTGATAAATATATTGAGTATCTAAATGAAATGACTGATTCAAATTTGGAGATAACAAGTGAATTCATAGTAATGGCAGCTACTTTACTAGATATAAAAGCAAGAAGACTTTTACCCGAAATAGAACCTAAGAGTGAAGAAGAAGATACAGTTACAGAAGAAGATATTATTGCAAAGATTATTGAGTATAAGAAATATAAAGAAATATCTCAATCAATTGCAGATATGTATTCAGAGAATTTTGGTAGTTTTTCAAAACCTTTTGAAAAAATAAAATATAAAGAAAAATTGCAGTACTCTGGTGATCCTTTAGATATAAATAAACTATTTTCTTTGTATGCAAATATACTTGAAAGAAATCAAAATAAAATAAATAAAAAATCTGAAGAACTAGATAAGATTGCAATATATGAAAAAATTACTGTAAAAGATAAAGTAAAACAGATCGTTGATTACCTAAAAAGCAATGATAATATGATATTTAATAATATGTTTAATTCTAATACATGTGAAAACATAGAAGTTGTAACTGCATTTTTAGGCGTTTTAGAACTTAGTAAGTTAAAGCAAGTAGATATTGAACAACAATATTTATTTTCAGATATAAATGTTCAAAAAAAGGAAAATACTAATTTAAGTATAGATTTCTCTCATTTAACTGAATAAGATAAATATAAAGCAATAACCAGAAAACCCCGTAGAATTTTCTACAGGGTTTTTACTGGGTTATTAGAATAAGGAAGAAAAATATATCTGAAAGAGGGAAATTGACTATAATGAATAATTGCCAATTAAAGTCTGAGAATGTGCACTTGCGATATCTTCTAAAGATTTCTCAGCTTTTTTCAACTTATCTAAAAATTCTTCAACAGTTACAGAAGAATCATAAAATAGTCTAACTTGTTTTTCAGATAAACTAGTTGGAAATGGAAAGTATGTAGAATTCTCTAATAATATTATAGGGCCCAAACTAGTATCATAGTATCCTAATATAATTTTTTTCAGTTCATTCATTATAATCACTCCTTTTATTAAAAAAGTTGATAGTATCTAATATATTTATATATAGCGTTATTATACCACCTTAATTACTAAAAGTAAACATAATTTTACTATATTATGTAAAATATTTACTCTGTAAAGTATAATATCAAAAAACATGTCATATAATGTATACAAAAATGTTATTTTGTAAAGTTAAAAAAAATACTTGCAACAAAAAATAAGTTGTGATATAATATATTAGCACTTGAATAAAGAGAGTGCTAATTGTTTTTGAAATAGGAGGTGTTTTTATGTTAAAACCATTAGGAGATAGAGTAATAGTAAAATTAGCAGAATTAGAAGAAACTACAAAATCTGGTCTTGTTTTACCATCAAATGCAAAGGAAAAGTCAGGTATTGCTGAGATTGTAGCAGTAGGTCCTGGAGGAAACATTGATGGAAAAAATATAGAAATGACAGTAAAAGTGGGTGACAAAGTAGTTTATTCAAAGTATGCTGGAACAGAAATTAAGTATCAAGATGAAGAGTATACTATTTTAAAACAAACTGACATTTTAGCAATAGTAGAATAGGGAGGTAATTTTATTATGGCAAAAGAAATAATATTTGGAAGAGAAGCAAAGGAAGCTTTAGAAAGAGGTGTAGATACTTTAGCAAATTCAGTTAAAGTTACACTTGGACCTAAAGGTAGAAATGTTGTTTTAGAAAAATCATATGGTTCTCCTCTTATAACAAATGATGGAGTATCAATTGCAAAAGAAATTGAGTTAGAAGATCCATTTGAAAATATGGGAGCAGAGCTTGTAAAAGAAGTTGCAACAAAAACTAACGATGTAGCAGGAGATGGTACAACAACTGCAACAGTACTTGCACAATCCATGATAAAAGAGGGATTAAGAACTGTAATAGCTGGTGCAAATCCAGTAATTGTAAAAAAGGGAATTGAAAAAGCAGTTAATGTTGCAATAGAAGAAATAAAGAAAATATCAACACCAATTAATGGAAAAGAAGATATTGCAAGAGTTGCTTCAATATCTGCAAATGATACTCAAATAGGAGATTTAATATCTGAGGCTATGGAAAAAGTTAGTAAAGATGGTGTTATAACTATTGAAGAATCAAAAACTATGAATACTGAACTTGAAGTAGTTGAAGGTATGCAATTTGATAGAGGATATTTGTCATCATATATGGTAACTGATACAGATAAAATGGAATCTTTACTTGATGAACCATATATCTTAATTACAGACAAAAAAATATCTTCAATACAAGAAATTTTACCAGTACTTGAAAAGGTAGCTGAACAAGGTAAAAAGTTATTGATAATAGCTGATGATGTAGAAGGAGATGCACTTACAACATTAGTATTAAATAAATTAAGAGGAACTTTTGTATGTGTAGCTGTAAAAGCTCCGGCTTTTGGTGATAGAAGAAAAGCAATTCTTGATGATATTGCAACAATTACAGGAGGTCAAGTAATAACATCTGATTTAGGACTTGAGTTAAAAGAAGCAGATATAACACAACTTGGTCGTGCAAAACAAGTAAAAGTTCAAAAAGAAAATACAGTTATAATTGATGGATATGGCGATGAAGAAAAAATAAAAGAAAGAGTTGCACAAGTTAGATCTGAAATTGCAAATTCAACATCTGATTTTGATAAAGAAAAATTAGAAGAAAGACTTGCAAAACTTGTTGGTGGCGTAGCTGTAATTGCAGTTGGAGCTGCAACAGAAACAGAAATGAAAGAGAAAAAGCTTAGAATTGAAGATGCACTTGCTGCAACAAAAGCTGCTGTTGAAGAGGGAGTAGTTTCTGGCGGTGGAACTGCATATATAAATATACTTCCTAAAGTAAAAGAATTAGCAAATAGTTTAGATGGTGATGAAAAAGTTGGAGCAAAAATGGTAGAAAAAGCATTAGAATCACCAATAAGACAGATAGCATATAATGCTGGCGTTGAAGGTGCAGTTGTAATAGATAAAATAAGTACACTTGAAAAAGGTTTTGGATATGATGCTCTTCTTGATAGATATGTAGATATGAAAAAAGAAGGTATTGTAGATCCAACTAAAGTTACAAGATCTGCTTTACAAAATGCAGCATCTATTGCAGCAATGGTAATTACTACTGAAACTTTAGTGGCAAACAAAAAAGAAGAAAAAGGATGCAATTGCTCACATGAACAAAATCCTGGAATGGGAATGTATTAGAAAAAACTTAAATAAAGTGCCTACTTTAAATTAGGCACTTTATTTTTTATATATTAGTGTTAATAATATATAATATATTTACTAAATGTAATTTTATTTTAGATTGTTATATTAATAGTTGTGAATAAAATTAGTGGGTTTAAATATTGAAGAATTTATAAAACAATACATATTTCGCTGATTAAAAAGTAAATAGGATATTAGTATCTTAGAAAATAAGACCTAATTATTTCATAAATATTGTTACAGAAAATAATTTAAAAGAAAATCTAAACCAATAAGGATATATATGTAATGGTGAATCAACTAAAATTGAAATTTAAAATGATTTATATAGAAGAATATCGGTATTTACAACAATATAAGATATTTTTACTTTAAATTAATAAATTATTTTATTGGTGAATGAGTATGAAAAAATACGAGAATGAGAATGAATATTTTAATCATATAAACATTTTTGTTTAAAAAAAGTGATAATTTCACAATATATTACAAGTAAATGTTGTAATAATATTGCAAAATTTATAAATATCATATATAATTGGCGGGGGGGAATATTATGAGTAATAAAAAATTAACTTTTTCTATAATTTTAATATTATTAGTAATTATATTTATAATTAGTATTTTTTATTTTATTAATAGAAGCAATGAAAGTGCAGCAACAGCTTTATATAAGGAAATAATTGATTTAACTATGTCGAAAGATAATAGTCTTTCACAAAATGTGGAATATATATCTTTAGATACAGATAATTTAGTTGATCCTTTAACTGGTAAAAAGCTAAGTTATAACTATATTAATGAGATTGTTAAGTATTGTGAAAAGTATAATAGTATAGTTTATCAAAAAGATTATCAGGAATTACTGAATGATGGACTAGGTGATAATACAAGTTTAAAAGGATGTTTAATCTCTATAGATTTAGAATCTAAATCATTTAATAGTGGAACAATTAATTCTAAAATTTATAAAGGCAATTTAGCTTCTTTAATGTCTAAGTATAATATTAAATATAGTAATAATTCATGGACATATGAAGATACTGGTGATCAAATAGTAAAATAATGATCTTATTTAATAACAAAAATGGAAAGTGAATTTCTTTCCATTTTATTTTTTTATATCTCTTATAATATTTGAAATTCTTATAATAAAACTTTTGGGTGTAGGTGATCCATATGGAAAAAAAGTATTTATTACTTTTTCATCGCTATATTTATTCATAGCATAAATTGTTTTTTCTAATGCCCATTGTATTCTTAATGAATTTTTTACAGTATTTTTTTTTGCTACTTTTGGATATAAATCTCTCTTAAAATCTATTATAGTTTCATTTTCAATATATGCTATAATACAATCAACAATATACTTATATCCTACACTTCCTTTATTAAGATTAAATTGTTCTAATAATTCTACTATATTTTGATATAATTTATTAGTAATAAGTTCAAATTCATTTTGTTCAATAATTGTATCTATAAGATTAATTAAATCATCAACATTAAATGGCTTAATAAATGCATTTCTGATTGGAACATTAATTTTAAAAACCTCTTGTAATAATAATTGGTCTCCTGTTAAAATAATTATATTAGGAATTAGTTCTATTTTTTTTATCTCTTTTAATAATTCTATACCTGTTAGTTTAGGCATTTTTAAATCTAATAATAATAAATCAACTTTATTATTTAATATATAATCTAGCGCTTCTTTCCCATTTGAAGATACATTTACAAAATCAATTGCCTCTTTATTACTATTCTTTAATGTATTAAATATAGTTTTACAAAATTCTAAGTCATCATCTGCTATTAAGACTTTCAACATTATATATAACACCTCCTTAAATTAAAACTTGAAAATTATATGGACAAGACTGTGATACATTATATAATAAAATTAAAATCAAAACAACAAAAAATATGAGTAAAAAATTCTATATATATAGTTTCTGATTTTATCGTATTTTATCTGATTCTATCTATTTTTATGGAGTAAAGTGTAATAAATATATTATAATAATTACAAATAATCTTATTAGTAACTGTTAACTAACACTTATTATTAAAAGGAGATTTCTAATGAAAATTAAAAGAATTAATACTTTATTTGCTTTACTTCTCATTATGTTTATGACTGTTTCATCAAGTATTCCTGCAAATGCTGCAACGTTATATGGCTATGGATTTGCTTCTAGACCAATAACTGTATATGCAAGTAATTCCTTATCAGCTATGGAAGTACAGCAACTTCAAGAGGCAATTGTAGTTTGGAACAGTACACGCGTAGGCACTGTACTTCAGTATGGAGGAAAAACATCATTATTAAGCTACTATTGGCTATCTGATGGGAAGACTGGTGTTATTAAAAGTGATATAGGTGGCAGATCCACAGGAATTACAAGTGTAAAGGTAAATGCTTCTAAGACGAATATTATAGAAGCTGATATATCTCTTAATACTAACGTTACTTATAATAATGGATCAACAATAAGTGGAGAATTTTATTTAAAAAGTGTATTAATCCACGAACTTGGTCATGTTTTAGGGCTTGCTCATAGCAGTGATTATTCATCAGTGATGTATGAAGCATACACAGGTAGAACTGCATTAAGCCCACAAGATATAAATGATTTAGATTCACTATATTAATAAATTACATTTAACCGCAGATTAATAAAATTAATAATTATACAGTTACTAATATTTGTAATTTCAGATTATTTTTAAGACGTCATATGACGTCTTTTTTTATATTTTTTCATCGACAAATATTGACAATATATATATAATAAAGTATAATTTGCCTAATAGTAACCGTTGGAATATCACTTAATAGGAGGTAGAAATATGTATGTTATTATATTTATTTTAGCTACTGCATCTTTTTATATTTTTGCATTAAGTAATATTTTAAAGTTAAGAATTGAAATGCTTGTAAGTATCCTGGATAGATTTGATATATATATTGAAATTGATAATTATCAAAGTGATGAAACTCTAAGAACATCCATACAAAGACAAAAAGATTTAATAAAAAAACTTTCATCTTCAATAAAAAAGACATTTAAAATGTTTATACCATTAAAAGTATTAATGAAAGAGTACAATATATATTTAGAAATTTCTAAGAGACTTGATAAATTGCTTCTTTAAAGATGCACATTAACTTAAATTATCTCAAGGAGGTCTTAATATGACAAATGTTATTATTCGGTTTCCGATTGAAATGGTTAATGAAACTCCAAAAAAATGTAAAAAATCAGAATTGATTTCATTTCCTTTAGAAGGATATTATGAAAATAAAGGCTATGAATTTAATCAAAAGTTAGATCAATTAGTTTATGCTTATGAGACCTACAGAGTTCATAGAGAATATACTTCTAACTTAGAAGAAAAGTTGAATTTCTTAATACTATTTGATGATGTTGATGTTTATGTTGATGTGGTGGAGGAAAATTCAACTGATTCAGTTAGGTTTTCTGGATTGCAACTTGAAAATATAATTTTTTCATTAATGTCTGAACTTCAAGAGTTAGAAGAAGATATTACTATAGGATTTGATTCTGGAGCTAACATCTTAATTAATGAATCAATATATAGTTTTTATATTTCGTTAGTATATGAGATTGATGAATATATTTGTAAAAGTAAATCAGGACAATTATTGTAGAATGATTATTAAATTCTAGAATAGGAGGTTATTATGAAATACTTAATTATTATTATATTTGTTATATGCATACTACTATTAATATTAAACACTATTTATATCTACTATTCTAAAAAATATGATGTAAGTTTTGGTAAGGCTATGTCAATTTTAATTTTAAAATTTAGATTTATAAAAGAATCCTATGATATTGTCAAGATTGATGAAGAAACAAAAGATATAAATAAATTTGTGCTCTTTTTTAGGTGCCTAAGTGCCTATAAGATAATTGAAATGGAAGAGAGATTGCAAGAACTTTATTGTATATTTAAAGCTTATAAGTATCATAGAGAAAACAGTAATAATTTAGATGAAACTATATTAGTTTTAGTTTACGAAGATGATTCAGGAATTGCTTATCAAAAAATAGATTATGTAATGGAAGAATCAGCTTATATAAATGGAAGAGAATTAGAAAAAGATATTATTTTCCTAAAAAGTTACATAGATGATCTATATAGAAATTCTATGTATACAGATTTTCCAGAAACTAAAGATTTAAATGATTACTTTATTTCTTTAAGTAACGAAGCATGTAACTATATTTGGCAACAAAAACAGATCAGAGAGTAATCTCTGATCTGTTTTTAAATTATTTTTCTGGAAATTTCTTTTTCCATAATCCTATGTTTTAATAATTCATATGTATAAATACAGATTCTTTTTAATTCAACATTTGAGGAATCAATTTGTAAAATAAAAAATATTCTTTCAAGACTTTTTCTATTTGGCATTATAGGTGAATTTAAATTTAATGTTATCGTATTACTTTCAGATAAGAAGAAAAATATATTATCTATATCTTCAAAAGGTATATTGCAGTTATATAAAGAGTTTAAGTATCTTTGTATATTTGTAATATTGCCCTTGAAAGCTATAACAATATTTAACGGAATATTTAATTTTTTAGATAGATTTAATAAATCTATTTTTTTGTTGTAAGTAGAGTTTACGATATTTATGAGTTTTTTCATTTTTTCTTCAGGTAAATAAATGCATTTTGAATTTATACTTCCTTTGAAATCATTTGTAATATACAGTTTTAATAGCTTTTTATCTTTTTCGATTATCCAAGAAGAATTATTGACTATAAGAAAGTCATCAAATTCTTCAATTTTTCCATCTGAAAATAACTTATAATTACTTTTTTTGTATATACAAACCTTTATATATAACTTTTCTACTATGTTAATTTGTAACTTATTAGTGATTTTAATACTTTTAATCACTTCCATAAAATTATCATTACTTAAGGTTTGAAATTTCAAATTTCCCATATATAACCTCCTTTCAATATTAAAGAGATGCAATTGATTTTTCATTGATTCTACCATAATTGATAACTAAAATCAACATATTTTGTCGAATTTTGTAAAATACTGAAATGTAGTAAATTAAAATATTTTTGCTTTTACAAAAAATATTGCAAATTACTATAAAATAATATATAATAAAACATATAATAGGAGAAATAAATTATGGATGAATACATAAGTAAAATAGATATACAAAATATTCCAATGCAGACGTTGGCTTTTATCGGAGATGCCGTATATAATGTATATATAAGATCGTATTTAGCATCAAAGAGCAATGCTCAGACAGGAAAACTTCACAGGGAATCAATTAAATATGTAAGTGCAAGGGGGCAATCAAAAATTATGGATAAGATATATTCTATACTAACACAAGAAGAAATTGAAATATATAAAAGAGGCAGAAATACTAATATTCATACTGTTTCAAAAAATGTAGATATAGTAGAATATAAAAAGGCTACAGGTTTTGAGACACTAATTGGGTATTTATATATAGAAAAGAAAAATGAGAGATTAGATGAAATAATTAAGCAATGCATTGAAGATTTCGAGGAGGAAGTATATGGAAGAGAAGAAGAATAGCACTAATATTAATGACGAGAAAAAAGCACCTGGTATATTAGTTGAAGAAGATTTAGTTGAAGTTGTTAAAAATGCACTAGCTAAGAATTTAAGTAAAGAAGAAATAGATGAGATATTAAAAGAAACAAAAGAAAGTTTTAATTTTACAAATAAAATAAAAGAGATAGATATATCTGACGATTCAAATAGAGTAATTTTTACAGATGGAGAAGAACAACTTATATATATAAATGGTGAATTTTTTATTGTTAGTACAACAGATAGTACAAAACAAAAAAAGAAAAAGAAAAAACAAGAAGCAAAAGATATGTACTTAGAATACTTTATAAAATATCAGTTAAATCCATTACTTGAACAATCAAGAATGAACAGAATGATTAAAACTATATCTAATGAAACAAAAGTAAAAAATAATGATTTAAATTCAAAATTAAAAAATTCTATAAAAGATGAAAAATCAAAACCAGAAATCGAGAAAAAAAGAACTAAAAAAATTGACAAAGATGAAATGTCAAGATAAAATTAGATTAAATAACAAATAATGCCTATTAAAACATAATAGGCACTATTTTTTTATTTATTTACTAGCAGAATTCTTTACTTGTTGAATATCAGCTTCACCACCAGGAGCAGCAGGAACATAATATTGTTTTTGCTTTGCTTCCATATAGATTTCCCATTGTACATTCTCTAGCTTGTTTCTAGCTTGAACTATAGTATCTCTAAAATTTTTGTTATTTGCTTGTTGAATTGTATAATCTAACATTGTAATTAAAGAATTAACACTAGATAAGACATCATTTACAGCAACTTTTTCATTCATAATTTCATACCTCCATTATAACATGTCACAAAGTTTTGTTTTTAAATCAGTACATTCAGTACATAATTCTTCAAAAACTTGTGTAACCTTTTGATCCTGAGTTAATGTTTTGTAATATTTTATTTTCTCGCAAAAATTTGTAGCATGACCACAAATATGTCTAATGTTTTGTAATTCAATTTGATTTAAACTATCCATAAAAAACCTCCTTTTAAATCATACATAATTATTTTGAGCAAATTTATTTTTTTTATTCTGAATTTAAATATTTTTGTTTTGTAAATTTATTCAAAATTT
The DNA here is from genome assembly GCA_023410645.1 of Bacillota bacterium. Classification (GTDB taxonomy): domain Bacteria; phylum Bacillota; class Clostridia; order TANB77; family CAG-465; genus CAG-465. The sequence goes on from JAEYPQ010000026.1 coordinate 39,634, forward strand.
AAATTTTTTTAAAATTATTTAATAGTAGGTTTTGCAAATAATGACGCTAAATAACCAAATGAAACAGCAGCTGCTATACCTCCAGCTGTGGCTTTTACACCACCTATAAATATTCCTAAAAATCCCATTTGATCTACGGCTTCCATTACACCTTTTGCAAGTGCATATCCAAATCCAGATATTGGAACAGTTGCTCCTGCACTACCAAAATCAACTATTGGCCCATATATTCCAAAGGCTGTTAGGATTACGCCAAGTGTAACAAATACTACTAATATACGACCAGAAGTCATTTTAGTTTTGTCAATTAATATTTGGCCGACTGTACAAATTAAACCACCTGTTATAAATACCTTTAAATAAGTTAAAAATATATCCATATTTTACACCTCATTTTCTATTGCTACTGCATGTGCAATTCCTGGAATTGATTCACCTTGTAGTGATGATACATTACTCATAAGTGCACCAGTTGCTAAAATTAATATTTTATTCATATTTTTACTTGTTAATTTATTATAAAAATAGCTACTAAATACACTACTCATACATCCACATCCACTTCCACCACAGTGAGTATCTTGTTTTTCATGATCGTAAATTAAGGCACCACAATCATTGTGAATTCCATTTAAATCTATACCTTCTTTTTGAAATAAATCTACTAATATTTCAGATCCAAGTACTCCTAAGTCACCTGTTACAATAGCATCATAATAATTTGCATTTCTTCCTGTATCAATCAGATGTGTCATAATAGTGCTAAAAGCAGCGGGTGCCATTGCAGCTCCCATATTTGTCATATCTTTTATACCTTTATCTACTATTTTACCAGGTGTAACATGAGTTATATATGGCGCTGCTCCACCAACATCTTTTGGAACTATTAATGCAGCTCCAACTGCTGTTGTTGTACATTGAGCAGTTGGACTTTTTTGATTACCATGTTCAAGTGGCATTCTAAACTGTCTTTCTGCTGTGCAAAAATGTGAAGAAGCAGTTGCAATTGCTTTATTTGCATTTCCAGAATTTACAAAAAGTGAAGCTAAAGTTAAACCTTCAGTAAATGTAGAACATGCACCGTAAAGACCGAAAAAAGGAATATTTAAGTCTCTTATACAATAAGCTGAAGCAATACACTGATTTAGTAAGTCTCCTGCAAAAATATAATCTATATGCTCTCCATCAGTTCCAACCTTGGAAATTAAATCTTCAACGCAAGTTTTCATCATTTTACTTTCTGCCTTTTCAAAACTAGATTCACCATAGAAAATATCATCGGTATGTAAACCGAAATATGAATTTAAAGGTCCCTGCATTTCTTTTGGTCCTACCATACTAGATGTCATTAAAATCTTAGGTGTATTTTCAAGTTTTATTGTTTGTGTACCAACTTTCATTTTAACCTCCTATATAAATATTTTAATTAACCAGTATATAAGTCCAAATATTACAGAAGAAGTAATACCATAAACAAGAACTGGACCAGCTACTTTAAACATATTTGCTCCAAGTCCCATTATATAACCTTCTGTTTTAAACTCTATTGCTGGAGCTACTATTGAATTTGAAAATCCAGTTATTGGAACAGCAGAACCAGCACCACAGTATTTTCCAATTTTTGAATAAACATTTATTGAAGTTAAAAATGCTCCAATAAATATTAATATTATTGAACATACTGAAGTCGCTTCTACTTTATCCATACCATAATAAAGTGCAATATCGTATATTAACTGCCCAAGCATACATATAAGTCCACCAGAAATAAAAGCTAAAGTAATATTTTTAGCTATTGGACTATTTTTAGCCTTTTTGTCAACATAATCTGAATATTCTTGATTTGTCATATCAACATTTGTATTCATAAACATCACCTAAAATTTATTATTTACAATTTTTATAATTTTAAACTAAATTTTACTTTTTTAAATTTAATATATTTTTTTATTTTTATTAAAAATGTTGAAAAGTAAAACAAAATCTGATATAATGTGAGCATTAATAGAAGTAGTTTTGGAGGTAGTTTTAGATGGAGAATGATAAGAAATTTAGTAATGAAATGTTTGGCTACGACAAAAAAGAAGTTGAAGAATATATCAGAGAAATAAAAGCAGAATATGAAAGTAGAATTCAAGCAGAACGTTCAGATGCAAATAGACTTGCAAATGAGCTTACAATAGTTAAGAAAAAATTAGAAAGATATGAAATAGATTATATACAAAAACAAGAAAAAGTTGCTAATGCGTTAATAACAGCAGAAGATCAAGCAAAAAACATTGTTGAAAGTGCAAGATCAGAAGCAATGCTTGAAAAAGAAAGAATAGAAAATTTAATTGAAATGGAAAAAGAAAAACTTCTTGATATAAAGAAAGAAGTTATAGATTTAAAGGAAAAGACAATTAGATTATTAGATAAATATAGTAACGATATGAATGAGTTACTTGATTAGTCATATTATTTTTTATGCCGTAATATAAATAAAACATAAGGAGATGTTTTATGAAAGTTACGGTTGCTTTTTTGAAAGGCAAAAATCAAATATCAAATAATATTGAAAATTGGGTAAAAAAAATTATAAATAATATTTCAGCGTTTATATATGTTATATTTTTACTAGCTGCATTTACATTTTTTGTGAGATTTATAAAATTATCACCTTCTATATTAGATTTTGCAACTGACTTTAGACAAGCAGAAGAAAAAAATGTAGAAATTAGTGATGTTATTTCTGTATTTTCATTATATAATTCACAAAATTATGTATTAGATGAGGACCAAAAATCAAATAATCAAGTAGTGGCAGATGAAAATGCAACTGAGTTTGAAGCAATTGATTCAATGGCAGAAAATAAAGATTCTGAAGCAGTATTTGCAAAGAAACCTGAAGTCACAATTACAGAAAATAGCGCTAACATACAAAGAGTTTCAATTGGAGATATGAGAATATTAAATTACTCTACAAATAGAAGTATAAATTTTGATGAATTATTAAGTGGAAATATAACTCTAACTAAAAAAAGTGATAAAATATTATTGTATAATACTCATACATCTGAGTCATACTCTAATAGTGATAAATATAAATTTGACTATAGTGGTACTAAACGTTCAATGGATGCAAGATATAATATGCTTGCAGTTGCAAAAGAATTTGATAAGAATTTGAAATCAAAAGGCTTTGACTCCATACAAAATACCACTCCTCATGACTATGGTACATATACAAGTGCATATGCAAAATCAAGAATTACTGTAAAAGATGCAATTGCAAATTTAGGAAGAGTCGGAATTTCCATTGATGTACATAGAGATGCGGCAGCAGACTTAGAATTTAGACCGGTAGTTCAAATAAAAGGTGTCCAAGTAGCTCAATGCATGCTTGTTATGGGAATAGGAAATGATACTAGTAAAAATCCTTATTGGCAAGATAATTTAAAACTAGCATTTAAATTACAACAAATTGCAGATGATGTATATCCAGGATTATTTAGGCCTATGTATATTAGAAATTCGGTATATAATCAAGACTTAAATAAGTTTTCATTATTAATTGAAATTGGAGCAACAGGAAATACATTAGAAGAAGCACTGCTTGCTACACGTTGTTTAACTAATTTATTAAATATTTTATATAAGGATTGACGCATGTATTTTTATTGTGATATAATAGACTGAAAATTCAAAAGAGAGGTAGAGATAAAATGGCAAATAAACTAGTTATAGTTGAGTCCCCATCAAAGGCTAAGACTATAAAAAAATATTTGGGAAGTGATTATGAAGTTGTGGCATCTCAAGGTCACATTATAGATTTGCCTATAAGTAAACTTGGCGTTGATATAGAAAATGACTTTAAACCTGAATATATAACAATGAAGGGAAAAGCTAAAATATTAAAAGAAATAAAAGATAAAGCAAAAGGTAAGAAATTTGTATATCTTGCAACCGACCCTGATAGGGAGGGAGAAGCAATAGCATGGCATTTAAAAAATTCTTTAAATATAAATGATAAAGAAAAATGTAGAATAGAATTTAATGAAATAACTAAAAACGCAGTAAAAAAAGCTGTTGAAAATGCAAGAAGTGTAGATCAAAATTTAGTTGATGCTCAACAAGCAAGAAGAATACTAGATAGAATAGTTGGATATAAACTATCACCATTACTTTGGAAAAAGATAAAAAAAGGTTTAAGTGCTGGACGTGTTCAATCAGTTGCACTAAAGATTATAGTTGATAGAGAAAGAGAAATAAGAGATTTTGTTAAAGAAGAATATTGGAATTTAACAGTGAAATTATCAAATGGAAAAGATTTAATACTATCTAAATTTTATGGTAGTATTACCAAAAAGATTGAATTAAAAAATGAGCCTCAAGTAGATAGCATAATAAAAGAAATAGATAAAAAAGAATATAAAGTTATAGATGTAAAAAAGAGTGAAAGAAAAAGAAATCCTGCTCCACCATTTACAACATCTTCACTTCAACAAGAAGCATCAAGAAAACTTGGCTTTGGTGTTAAGAAAACAATGATGGTTGCTCAAAAATTATATGAATCTGGATATATCACATACATGAGAACAGACTCAACTAGAATATCTGAAGATGCAAGAAATATGGCAAAAGAATATATAACTGAAAAATTTGGACAAAATTATTATAATAATAGATATTATAAAACAAATCAAAATGCACAAGATGCTCATGAAGCTATAAGACCAAGTAATTTAGAAAATATAGGAATTGTACTAGAAAGTGCAACAAGAGATGAGCAAAGATTATTTACTTTAATACTTAATAGGTTTTTAGCAAGTCAAATGGAAAATGCAGTATATGATACAACAAAAATAAAAATTCAAGTTGAAAATTATATTTTTGTTACAAATGGAAGTGTAATTAAATTTGATGGATTTATGAAGTTATATACTGAGGGAAAAGATGATAGTAATTCAAATAATGTAGAAAACAGTGATGATTATGAAGATGAAAATATTTTACCAGATTTAAAAGTTGGTGATATATTAAAACAAAAAGAATTAAAGAAAGAGCAAAAATTCACTGAACCACCATCAAGATATACTGAAGCAAGTTTAGTTAAGGCTTTGGAAGAAAAAGGTATAGGTAGACCAAGTACATATGCTCCAACTATTTCCACAATATTAGAAAGATTATATGTAGAAAAAGAAAATAAATATTTAATGCCAACAGAACTTGGTGAAATTGTAAATAAATTAATGGAAGATAATTTTAAAAATATAGTTGATGTTACTTTTACTGCTGATATGGAAAATAAATTAGATTTAGTAGCTGAAGATAAAGAAAACTATGTAGAAATGTTAAAAGAATTTTATGATCCATTTATAACTAATTTACAAGATGTTGAAGGTAAAATTGAAAAAGTAAAAATACCTGAAAAAGAAACTGATATAAAATGTGAATTATGTGGAAGAAACATGGTTATAAAACAAGGAAGATTTGGAGAATTTCTTGCTTGTCCAGGATATCCAGAATGTAAAAACACAAAACCAATTGTAAAATCAATTGATACACCATGTCCTAAATGTGGTGGAAAAATACTCGTAAAAAAGACAAAGGCAAAAAGAACTTATTACATTTGTGAAAATAATAATCCTTCAAACGATGGTGAAAATAAATGTGATTATATCTCTTGGAATAAGCCTAAAAAAGAAAAAAAAGAAGATATATAAAATTTAAGGAGTGCCATTTGCACTTCTTAAGTTATTTTAAATGAGTTTCGATTTATTCTAACCTAAATATCTTGCTTTTTTATAGAAATGATGTATAATATTATTATGATTAACTAGGAGGTTAATATGGATTATAGTATAATTGAAGAGAAAATGGAAAAAACAATATTTCATTTAGAAGAAGAACTTGCAAATATAAGAGCGGGTAGAGCAAATCCTGCAATATTAAATAAAATAATGGTTGAGTATTATGGTGCATTAACACCAGTAAATCAAGTCGGTTCTATATCAGTTCCAGAACCAAGACAAATACTTATAACACCTTGGGATAAAAGTGTTGTAGGTGCAATAAATAAAGCTATACAACAATCAGATATTGGACTAAATCCTATGAATGATGGAAATTCAATAAGACTTACTTTTCCAGAATTAAATGAAGATAGAAGAAAAGAACTTTGTAAACAATCAAAAAATTTAGGCGAAGAAACAAAAATTGCTATTAGAAATATAAGAAGAGATTCAATTGATAGTGTGAAAGCAGAACAAAAATCTAATAATATAACTGAAGATGAATTAAAAGTAGCTGAGGAAAAAATACAAAAAATTACTGATAAATACGTTGAAACTGTGGATAAACTTGTATCAAATAAAGAAAAAGAGATAATGGAAGTATAAAAGTAAGGGTTGGTAGTGTGAAAAAGAGATTAGTATCAAGTATAATATTCATGGCAATATTAATATTAATAATGTTTGTAAATAAACCAGTTGTGGATACAATAATTGTAACTACACTTTCAATTTTAGGTATATACGAATATAATAAGGCTTTTAAAAATGCTGGATATAATCCAATAACTTGGGTAGGTTATTTAAGTTGCGGGTTAATATTTACTATGGGAGGCCTAATGAATGATAGCAATAAAGTGTTGCTTACTAAAATAGGTTTACCAACATTACTCATTTTAATATTTATGTATATGATAATAACAAATTTAAAAAGAAATGTAATTGATGTCGCAATAACAGTACTGTCTCTTGTATATATACCATTTATGTTTTCATTTTTGAAACTTATCTTAATGATGGATCAAGGAAGAATTCTGATTTGGTATGTATTTTTAGGAGCTTTTGCAAGTGATGTATTTGCATATTTAGTTGGAACGAAATTTGGCAAGCATAAATTATGCCCTAGTATAAGTCCTAATAAGACTGTTGAAGGCTTGATTGGGGGCATTATTGGAGTTGTAATATCATATATTATATTAACTCTAATAGCTAATACATATTTTAATTTAAATTTAAATATGATTACAATATTATTTGCAGGGATTATAGCTGGACTTTCTGGGGTTTTTGGAGATTTAACAGCATCTGCGATTAAAAGATTTTGTAAAATTAAAGATTTTAGTAATATTATACCTGGTCATGGTGGTATATTAGATAGATTTGATAGTATACTATTTGTAGCACCAGTAATATATATGTTTTTAAAACTATATATATTTATGTAGTAATAAGGAGGAAAAAATTTGCTTGATTTTATTATTACAATATTAAAGTTAGTTGTAGTACTAGGAATAGTAACTACAATACATGAATTTGGACATTTTCTATTTGCAAAACTATTTAAAATGGGAGTAAATGAATTTTCTATTGGATTCGGTCCCAAAATATTTCAAAAGAAATATAAAGAAACTTTTTATTCTTTAAGATGCATACCACTTGGTGGATATTGTGCAATTGAAGGAGAAGCAGGAGATTCAGAGAGAGAAGATTCATTTGTAAAAAAGAATGTATTTCAAAAAGTAATAGTGCTCGTTATGGGTGCAACATTTAATGCTTTACTTGCAATTGCATTATTCTTATTTGTTGCTTTTTCATTTCCATCATTTAATACAAAAATAACATCATTTTCTCCAGATTCAGTTTCAGAGAAAGCTGGATTACGTGAAGGTGATATGATAACGTCAATTAATGGAGAAAAAGTAGATTTATTTTCTGAAGTACTAAATTTTAAACCTAGCGATAGTAATGATGTTAAGGTAGAATATATAAGGGAAAATCAAAAATATGAAACTACTATAAAAGATGCTAATATTAATACAGGATATATAGGAGTATCGTTTAAAGTATCTGATGATGGATCTTATGTTACGAGTATAGTAGATATGATTGCATCTGGTAATAGAGCATTTGAGGCTGGTTTAAAATCTGGTGATAAGATATTATCTATAAATGAAATAACAACAAATACTTCTGATGATGTAATATCAATTGTAAGGGATAATATTGAAAAACCACTTGATTTTGAAATAGAACGTGATGGTCAAACAATGAAAAAGACAATTACACCTGCATCAAAACGTACATTCGATTTAGGAATAAGTTCTACTGAAGAAGTAAAAACCACATTTTCACTAGCAATATCTTCTTCTATTGAAAATGTTAAAAATATTGTTGGTTCATATGTAGATTTATTTAAAGGAAAAGTTGGAATAAAAGATATGTCTGGAATAGTTGGAATAGGAGAAGTAGTATCAAAAACAAGTGGATTCCTAGATTTTATAAATCTAGTTGGAATAATAAGTTTAGCTGTTGGTGTTGCAAATCTTATGCCATTTCCACCACTTGATGGAGGAAAAGTTGTTATAGTTATAGGTGAGGCAATAACTAGAAAAAAAATATCACTTAAGACTGAAGCTATAATATCATATATTGGTTTTGGACTATTAATTTTACTTACACTTGTAGTCACATATAATGATATTATTAGAATATTTTAATATAATTAACTAGGATCAGTAATGAAAATTTCTGGTCCTTAATTTATGAGGAGATTGTTATTATGAGTTTAGAAATTAAAACAACTAATTTAGGTGCAGAAATTATTAGTGTAAAATTTAATGGGGAAGAAAAAATTCACCAAGGGAGTAATGTATTAGATAAAAATGGTAACGTATTTTGGAAAAGACATGCACCAGTTCTTTTCCCAATTGTAGGAAGTTTAAAAGATAATAAAACAATAATAAATGGTAAAGAATACTATATGAGTCAACATGGTTTTGCAAGAGATATGAATTTTGAATTAATAGAAAAAAATGACAATATTCACTCATATGTTTTAAAATCTTCAAATGAGACATTAGAAAAATATCCATTTGATTTTGAGTTATATATAACTTATGTTGTTAATAATGATAAATTGATTACAAAATATAAAGTGATAAATAAAGATAGTAAAAAGATGCCATTTGGTATTGGTGGACATCCTGCATTTATTTGCAATATATCAAATAATGATAGTTATATTGAATTTGATGTTCATCAAGAGAAAATTGAATTTTTACAACTTGAAAATGGATTAATTAAGGAATATCCAGTTAAACTTGATATATTAAAAAATAAAAAAAGAATTGATTTAAATAATGAGTTGTTTTTTAATGATGCTATAATAATGAAAAATGTATCTGGTGATAATGTTTATCTAAAAAATAAAGATAATGAAATATTAAAATTTAATTTTAAAGGATTCCCATATCTTGCATTATGGTCAAAAGAGAATGCACCATTTGTATGTATAGAACCATGGTACACAATTGCTGATAAAATAAATACAGATGGAATGTTTGAAAATAAGGAAGGAACAATAATACTAGATCCAGATAAAAGCTTTGAATGTGAATATGAAGTTCAATTTAAATAAAAATAATAGTCATAAAAATTGTGTAGACAAGTATAATAATACTGTATAGAATAGGAGGAATTCTAATGCAGTATTTTGTACTTTTTCTTACTATAATTGCTGTAATTATAGTAGCTAAATTCTTATCATGGCCATTAAGAAGTATAATTAAACTAATAATCAATATTGCAATTGGTCTATTATTAATTTTACTTGTAAATATATTTGGAGTAAATATTGGACTTCATATACCATTTAATATTGTAACTGCAATTATTGCTGGTATATTGGGGGTTCCGGGTGTTATTTGCCTTATTATTTTAAATTATATTTTTTAATTTTGAAAATAAAAAATAATCAAATTGTATATTAAAGTCTAAATTGATAAAAATATTACTAAAAAAGTATTTTTAGGAGGTAACATGAATTTTATCAATTTAAAAAAATATACAATTTGCTTTTTTTCTTTGTTAATACTTTTAATTTTGTTATATATATCAACTAATACCAATAATATATTTCAGTATTTATCTGATGGATTAAAAAATGTAGTTTACGCTGCAACAAAGACTGCTCAGAGTTCAACAAGTACAAAAGATCCATCTACAGTTGGAGATATGACATTATTACTTGCCAGACTCATAAATGGTGAAGCAAGAGGAGAAACATATCAAGGTCAAGTAGCAGTTGCTGCAGTTGTTTTAAATAGGGTAAAAAGTCCTGATTTTCCTAATACTATTGCAGGTGTTATATATCAAAAAGGACAATTTTCTTGCGTTACAGATGGACAATTTAATAAGGCAATAGCAAAAGATTCAACGGTTTACAAGGCAGCAAAAGAAGCAATGAGTGGAGCAGATCCAAGTAATGGTGCACTATATTTCTATAATCCCAAGACTGCAAAAAGTAAATGGCTATTTTCACTTAAAACAGTTGCTACAATTGGTAGTCATAGATTTGCTGTCCCTGCAGGAGGTAAATAGATGATAGAAAAATTTGAAGAAAAAATAAATGATATAAAAAGAAATGCAGATAAAAAATTTCTGGGAGTTTTGGCATTTTTAGTATTTGGTATGGTATGTGTTTTTGCCATGGATATGAGTAATAATTTTAAAAGACAAAAACAACAAGTACAAGATGAATATAACAGATCAATGTATGAAATTGTAGGATATATAAATAATGTTGAAACAGAACTAGCAAAATTACAAATTACTACAACTCCAAAACTTACATCTGTCACACTCGCAAGTATTTGGAAGCAATCAACTATGGCAAAAGAAAATTTAGAACAACTTCCAGTTGATCAGCAAGCAATGTCGAATGCTGCAAAATATTTATCTCAAGTAAGTGATTTTTCATATTCTTTAATGAAACAAACAATATCAGGAGAAAAAATAACTGATGAAGAATATGATCAAATTGCACAAATATATGATAGTAGTATAGAACTTTCATCTGTTATGGAACAAATATATGATGATTTAAATAATGGAAGAATAAAATGGAATGAACTTAGAAATTCTGGTGATCAAAAATTACCAACAGTTAATGCTGCAGAATCTGTATCAAATATTGATCAAATAGGAAGGACATTTCAAAATTATGAAGGTTTAATTTATGATGGAGCGTATTCTGATCACTTGCTAAATTCAACACCTAAATACCTAACAGGATCAGAGGCCACAAAAGAACAGGCAAGGGAATATATAACTAATTTATTTGGAAGTGATAATATAGAATATATAACAGATAAAGATGATTCTGATGGTTTGGTATCGTTATATAGATTTGATGTTAAGTTAAAGAACGCTAAAGCAGTAAGAGATATAAGTATAACTAAAAAAGATTGTAAACTATATCTAATGATTAGTGATAGAAAAGTAAATGAAGAAAATATATCTATGGATGATGCAAAACAAAAAGGAATAGATTTTCTAAAGAAAATTGGTATAGATAATGTAAAAGATACATATTACTTGAAAACTGAAAATATGGCTATTATAAATTATGCGGCAACTCAGGATAATGTAACATTATATCCTGATCTTGTAAAAGTGAAAGTCGCACTGGATGATGGAGAAATATGTTCTGTTGAAACACAAGGATATACATTTAATCATACTAAAAGAGAAAACTTAACTCCAAAGAATTCAGTTGAAAAAGCAAGAGAGGTTTTAAACAAAAATATAAAAGTAATAAGTGAAGATATTGCTATAATACCAACTGAATCAAAAAATGAAGTGTTAACGTATGAATTTAAAGGAAAGATAGATGATAGAGAATTTTTAATATTTATAAATACAGAAACTCTTCAAGAAGAACAGGTATTTTTAATACTTGAGACGCCTGGTGGAATACTTACAATGTAGATAAAGTAGCTTGTGTTTAACAAGCTACTTTTATGTAAAATTATATCACGATAATTATTTAATTATTAAATAATTAATGTTTTAACAAATTGTTATAAATTCCTTGACTTTTTAGTATATTAATAATAAAATATATACGTTAAAGGAGTGTGAGTAAAGTGATAAATATATATAAAACTAATATTGAAACAGGAATACTAGAGGTTATTGATAAGCCGACAAAAGGATGTTGGATAAACTTAGTAAAACCTACTGAACAAGAAATAAAAGAATTGTCAGCTATGGTAGATGTTGATGAACAATTAATAAGATATCCTCTAGACTTGGCAGAAAAGGCACACATTGATATGGAAGATAATGAAATATTAATAGTAGTTGATGCACCTGTCACCGAGTATAATGAAGATAAAAAGAATTATGTTACAATGCCACTTGGAATGATTATAGTACGTGATGAGATATTTATCACAGTTTCTGCAACCAAAATTGATGTTGTTGAATCAGTACTTACAAATAAAAAAGTTAATTATATACATACTGATAAAAAGTCTAGGTTTATATTCCAATTATTATTTGGTATAGCTCAAGATTATATCAGATATCTTACATATATAAATAAAGATTTAGAAGAATTTGAAAAGCATATGGAAAAAAGTATGAGTAATAAAGAACTTTTAAAAATAATGAGTTTTGAAAAAACTATGATATATTTTAGTGCATCGGTAAAAGCAAATCAGGTTGTACTTGAAAAATTAAATAGAGGAAAAGCAATAAAACTATATGAAGAAGACGAAGATATACTAGAAGATACATTAATAGAAAATAGACAGGCAATTGAGATGATTCAGACATATAGTGAAATACTAAATGGAATAACTGATATGTTTGGAACAATAGTATCAAATAATCTAAATACTGTAATGAAAATTTTAACATCAATTACGGTTATCATATCTCTCCCAACTCTTATTTCTAGTTTTCTAGGTATGAACGTTGATTTTCCATTTAATACAAGTGAAATCGGATTTTTCTCAGTTCTTTTTATATCTGTATTAGTTACCCTAATTACAGCATTATTTTTAAAGAAAAAAGATATGTTATAATTAATTATTTGATATCTTGTATTAATTATGATATAATATATATATGTTTTTGGAGGTGAGGTAATATGCCAAAATATTATAAATATGAGTGTGATAAATGTGGATATATACTTGATGAGTCAAGACCAGGCACACCACTTCTTAGAGATTTAGATGAATGTCCAAAATGTGGTGCAGATGTTAAGTATTTTACTGAAATAGATGATTAAAAGTAAATAAAATTTTAATTAATAAACTTAAAAGAAGTGAGTTCTATAAATTATAGAATTCACTCCTTTTATTTTTATGTATTAATTATATTTATTTTTTAAGTTTTATTTATTGTATATTAGTAAGGTAATAATATATACGTTATAGTTATTTTCTTTTATTTTATTGACTTTTTTTTGTATATAATATAAAATTTATTTATAAATATAAGAGGTGCACAAATGAAAAAAAAGGGAATAAGTTTAATAGTATTAATAATAACAATAATAGTGATAATAATTTTAGCTGGAACGGTAATATTAAATTTAACTAACAATAATCCAATAGATTCAGCAAGAAAAGCAAAATTTTTGAATGATGTAGATACATTTAAAAGTGAATTATCGTTATATGAATTAGGTAAAATTACAAATACAGATGGGAATTTTAATCCTAAGAGTTTAAATGCAGATAAAAATAGCGTAACAGAAAATGGTATAATAGACCAAAGTAGAGGAATAACTGATGTGATTACATCAATGGAAAATACTAATTATGAAGATAAATTAGAAATAATAGCGGGGGAATTGGTATATGTAGGGGATAGTGAAAAAGAGTCAAACTGGTTAGATGGAGTAATAGAATCAAAAGACTTTAAAATAAATCTTTCATTGGTACCGGATATGAATAATATAGTAGGAAAAATAACGTTATCAGGCTTATTAGTAGATGAAACAAAAATAGAATATTATAGAATATATTTATCACAAACAAAAGATTCGTATTCAGATACGCCTAATGTTGAAATAGTTGATAAATTAAAAGAAGTAGAGTTCAATTTAGAAAATTTAATACCAAATAGTGATTATTATATAAAAGTGGAATTAAAGATGAAAAATGAGCCAGAAGTAAGAGTAAAAGAAAGTGGGAAAATAGTAACAAAACCTGATAACATAGTTCCGAATGCTCCACAAATAGTTATACCAGGATATTCAAATAAATATGAAGTATCTCCAGTATCAATAACTTTAACAGATGATGAAGGTGGAAGTGGAATAAGTAAAGGAAATAGTAAATATATAATAGATCAGATATCAACAAATTATACAGAAGATAATGATATATGGCAAGCTGGGTCAAGTAACTTTAATATAGATAATTTTATAGGAGATACAGCAACCCTAACATTAAATGTGGAATCAGATGGAGAATATTATGTACATGTATTAGCAGTAGATAATGCAGGAAATAAAAAAGCATCTGTATCAGGTAAGATAATAGTAGATACAACAGTACCAAATGAAGCCGGAATTGTAGTACCACAAACTGCAACAAATAATAGTATAGAAGCAACAGTAACAATGAGTGATAATGCTAATGGAAGTGGACTTGATTTATCAAAGTGTAAATATATATATTCAGCAATATCATATCCATATGGAGATACAGAGTCAATATGGGATACAGGAACAATATTTACAAGTGAGACACAAACAATAACAGTTACATCAAGTACAAATGAGATATATTACTTACATGTGCTTATAGTTGATAAAGCAGGAAATAGAAAAGAGGTATTATCAAGTGGTGTAACTACAAATACAGAGACACCACTAGCACCGTTAATAACAGCAACAGCAGGATCAAATGTATGGACAAATCAAAACGTAGAAGTAACAGTAAATGAGGTAACATCTCCAGGAATAGAAAAATATGAATATACAATAAATGGTGGAAGTTGGCAAGAATATACAGGAAAGATAAGTATAACAAGTGAAGGTGTAACAACAATAAAAGCAAGAGCAACAAATAATGTTGGAACGGTAGGAGCAGAATCAAGTGGTTACATAGTAAATATTGATAAAACAAATCCAACATTAATATTTGGAACAAATGGTGCAAGCTATGTAAAGGTTGCTGGAAGTACTGCAACAATAAGTGATGCAGGAGGAAGTGGAATAAACTCAGGTAGTCTACAATACATATGGAGTACAAGTACCACAGAGCCAACAAGTGGATGGACAACATTTTCAAATGGATCTGCATTAACAAAAACTGGAGTAACAGGAACATATTATTTATGGATAAAAGGTTCAGATAATGCTGGAAATACTGTAATAACAAAATCAAATGCATTTACAATAGACAATACAGCTCCAACACTTACATTTAGTCCAAATAGTTCTGGATTAACAGCTAATAACATAAGAGTAGATGTTAATGTATCTGATGTAGGTGGAAGTAATATAAAATATTGGAGATACAGAATAAGTAGTGACAATGGTGCTACATATGGGGCATGGGGAGGAGTAGATACTGGATATGATCCATCTCAGACATATACCTTAGCAGAGGGAGTGAATACTCCAGTAAAACAAGGCTCATATATGTATTTATTACAAGATCAAGAGTATATGCTAGAATTTGATTATAGAAGTGATGGTACAAATAGCCTATTTAATGTAGATTTATGGCCAGATGATTTACCTGAAACTTGGCCTACTGCAAACACTACTTTACAACATTATACATGGAATAATATAAAATCTAGTAGTTCTAATATAAATAATTGTAGATTAAGATTTTTTAATAATAGAGCAGTACCAAATCCTAGTAATATATATATAAGTAATATTAATTTATATCCTAAAGGAAATCATAGCATAGATTTAACTGCATCAGGTAACTGGAAGATTCAAGTTGAAATATATGATAATGCAGGAAATGGTCAAACTTATACCTCAGGAACATATCAAATAGATAAAACACCACCTCCAGTAACATTTAATTATACTGGTAGTTCTCAAACCTGGACTGCACAATATACTGGAAAGATTAAAATTGAAACTTGGGGAGCTAAAGGAGCAACCATATATACTGATGATTACGCTGGAAAGGGCGGTTATGCTACTGGAGAATTAAATGTCACAGCCGGAGATATACTATATGTATATGTAGGAGGTCATGGACTTACAGGTGGCTGGAATGGTGGAGGCATAAATACATATCAAAGTAGTACAAATAGAATGACATATGGGGGCGGCGGAGCTTCAGATGTAAGAAAAGGTGGAACCGCATTAAGTAATAGAATTATTGTTGCTGGAGGCGGCGGTGCTGGAGGAGCATGGAACGCTAAAGGTGGTGATGGAGGAGGACTTGTAGGTAATAGTGGTACAGCAACATCACCTTATTCAGGTAATAGATTTGGTACAGGTGGAACACAATCAGGTGGAGGAATAGGTGGAACAACATCATCAAGTACTTATACAAATGGTGGTAATGGTACTTTAGGAGTTGGTGGTAATTCTAGCGCTGCCTCTGGTGCAGGTGGAGGCGGATACTACGGTGGTGGTGGAGCCACTGGAATAAATGCCGATGATGGAGGCGGCGGTGGCGGCTCATCATACATTGGAGGCGTATCAAATGGAAATACAATCACCGGTGCTAATACTGAAAATAATGGTAAGGTAATAATATCTTATTTCCCAATGTAAAATATAATAATTTTATTAAGTAATTTTAATTGAAATAAAATAAAAAATTTGATATAATGTGTCTGTTAGTATAAAACCTATGTTTATACTTAGACACATTATTTTTTGAGGTAATATGAAAAAATATTTAATAATTGATAGTAAAATGAGAGATATTCATAAGGAATATTTTGTTAATTTAGGATATACTTTAATCCAAATACCAGGGAGTACTAATACATATATGGAGATTTCAAGCCACGTGGATATATTTTGTACTAAGATAAAAGATAAAATAATATTCGAAAATAATTTGTATAATATACTAAAAAATAAAGAGGAATATAGTAATATTTTTGCAAATTCAAATATTATACAAGGTAGTTCAATTGTTAAAAATGAATATCCAAATGATATACAATATAACATTTGTACGATTGGAAATAATGCAATACACAATTTTAAGTACACTGATAGTACAGTTTATGATCTTATAGAAAAATATAATTTAGTAAAAATAAATATAAATCAAGGATATAGTAAATGTAGTATTGCAGTAATAGATAGTAATTCTTGTATTGTTACAGATAAAAAAGTATATAAGGAACTAATAAAAATAGGAATTGAGGCATTGTTATTAGATAATACCCCAGAAATTAATTTATTAAATGGAAAAGAATATTCAAAAATGAATGGATTTATTGGAGGAACAATAGTAAGAGTAGATAATAAAATAATAGTGTTTGGGGATATGAAATATACAAATAATGAATATGAAATTATGAAATTTGTTAATTCAAAAGGATTAGAGTTGGTAGATTTTAAAAATTGTGAGTTAATAGATTATGGCTCAATAGTTGAATTTAGAGAGGAAGATATATAGATGAATGAACTTTTAGATAAATTAAATGATAGACAAAAAGAGGCTGTTGAATATGTAGATGGCCCTTTACTCATACTTGCAGGTGCTGGAAGTGGAAAAACTCGCGTATTAACGTATAAGATAGCTTATCTGTTACAACAAGGTGTTGTAAAACCTTGGGAGATACTAGCTATAACATTTACAAATAAAGCTGCAAAGGAAATGAAAGAAAGAGTAATGGCACTTGTAGATGGTGAAGAAGCAAGTAGTTTATGGCTTGGGACATTTCATTCAGTTTGTGTTAGAATTTTGAGAAGAGAAATAGAATTACTTGGTTATTCAAAAGAATTTAATATATTTGATGAGATTGATAAAGATAAAGTAATAAAAGAAGTAATGAAAAAATTAAATATTGATGAAAAGCAGTATCCAGTTGCATCTATAAAAGGTGAAATTGGAAGAGCTAAAGATTCAATGAAATCTCCAGATCAATATATTAAAGAAGTAGCTGGGGACTTTAGACGTGAAAAAATAGGTGAGATTTATAAAGAATATCAAAATACATTAAAAAAGAATAATTCTATTGATTTTGATGATATATTATTATTAACAGTAGAAATATTCTTAAAGAATAGTGAAAGGCTTTCATATTATCAAAATAAATTTAAATATATACTTGTAGATGAGTATCAAGATACAAATAAAATACAATTTTTACTTATAAATCTTTTATCATCATCACATGGAAATATATGTGTTGTTGGAGATGAATCTCAGAGTATATATGGATTTAGAGGAGCAGATATATCAAATATATTAAATTTTGAAAAGGAATATCCAAATAGCAAGATAATAAAACTGGAAGAAAATTACAGAAGCAGTAAAACAATATTAAATGCTGCAAATGAGGTTATAAAACACAATAAATCTAAAATAGATAAAAATCTTTGGACTCAAAATATTGATGGCGATAAAATAGAATATAAGACTTTAAATAATGAGTACGAGGAAATAGAATATATAGTTGATAAAATAGATGAAATATGCAAAAAAGAACATAGAACTTATTCTGATTTTGCTCTTTTATTTAGAACAAATGCGCAAGCACGTGTACTAGAAGAAGTATTTATGAGATCTGGAACACCATATAAATTAATCGGAGGATTAAAATTCTATTCAAGAAAAGAAATAAAGGATTTAACAAGTTATTTAAAGTTAATTCAAAACCCAAATGATGATGTCGCTTTAAAAAGGATAATAAATGAACCAAGACGTGGGATTGGAGATACTGCAGTAGATAGATTGTCTCAAATTGCTGATGATGAAAATGTATCAATATTTGAAGTGATTTCTAATAGTGATAATTTGGCAGGTATGAGAAGTTCTGGAAATGTAATAATGTTTAGGGATATGATAAAAGGTTTAATGGAAAAGAAAAATACTTTATCAATATCTGAACTTATGAAAACAATACTCATAGACTCAGGTTATGAGGCAATGTTAAATGAAGATAAGACAAAAGAATCGGAAATAAGATTCGAGAATCTATTGGAGTTTATTGGCGTTGCAATGGAATTTGAAAAGGAAAATGCTGATAATACTCTTGCTGATTTCTTGGAAAGTATAGCACTTGTATCAGATGTAGATAATTTAGAAGAAGGAACAGAGGCAGTTACATTAATGACAATGCACAGTGCTAAAGGTCTTGAATATAATATTGTATTTTTAGTAGGTATGGAAGAAGGATTGTTTCCTTCAAAAAGATCTATGGATGAAGATGATGAAGTAGAAGAAGAAAGAAGACTTTGCTATGTTGGTATAACTCGAGCAAAAGAAAAATTATATATTACAAATACTTCTAAAAGGACATTATATGGATCAACTACATATTGCATTCCATCAAGATTTATTGAAGAAATTCCAGAAGAGTTATATTCTGATAATGCTAAAGAGCAATTAAGTTTAAGAAAGAAAAAATTAGAAAGATATCTTGATGATGATTACAAAAAGGTTGAGGGAATACTTTCAAAAACTGGTGGAAATTTTGGCGGTATACCAAAGGTAAATAAACCATCAAAATTTGGACTTAGTGTTGATAGTTTCCTAAAAAATATAAATGGACAAGCAAGTACTATAAAAGATAATAAACCATCTGAAAAGATAGATTATGAAGTCGGAATGAAAATAAAACATAAGAAATTTGGTGTTGGTGCAATTCAAGCTGTTATTCCAGAAGGTAATGATTTTAAACTTGAAATAATGTTCGAAACATCTGGATTTAAAAGGTTAATGGCTAACTTTACACCTCTTGAAATTATTAAATAAAAATATCAAATAATTAGTATCAATATTAATGTTTTGCATATATAATTTAGTATATGTATTTTGAGAGGAGTAAAAATGAAATACAGGAGAAAGCCTATTGAAATTGAAGCTTTTAGACTTCATATAGATAATGAAATACCAGATTGGTTTAGAGAAAAAGTTAAAAATAATGAAATTATATTATTTGAAGATGGCAATTGCTATATCAATACTCTCGAGGGCGTAATGCATAGTTCAAAAGGTGATTATATAATAAAAGGTATTGCAGGAGAGGTTTACCCATGTAAACCAGATATATTTGAAAAGACTTATGAAAAAATTTAATTAGATAAAAAAAGATATTCAAGCATAAATTAATTGCTGAATATCTTTTTATTAATCCTATTCAATATAAAATTCGAAGATGCATTCTTTCTCTTCAATTACAGATAAAATTAGAATTAAAATTAAAAAAGCAAGTAAATCCATACAAAAAATTACCAATTCTCTCCTTCATAATTATTTCTCATTAATATTAAATAAATATTAATGTTAGTTTTGTTATGACTATTATTATATGCCTTATAATGGCTTTTGCCAATTCATTATTTTTTAAAACAAATATGATAAATTTGTTTGTTCAATATTGACAAAAAAGTATATAATATATATAATTATTTATAAGTGGGGTGAAATGTCAGATTTTAAATAATTTGATGATATATGAGAGAAAATATTATATTTATTGTAGTACTAATTATAATTATTATAATTCTTGGAGTACCTGCGTTTTCTGAGGCTAAGGTAATTAGAAAGAATAATAATTGTTTAATAATACCGAATATTTCAGATATTTCAAAATATAGAAATATAAAAGAAAATAAATTTAGAGATTATGTTTATGCTTTAAGTGGAAGTACTAATACATTAATGTTTCCGTATATAAATTTAAACAATGTAAAAATCATAAACGATGAAATATATAAGTTAAAAGAACAGTCATTTAATAATTTAAATAAAGAATTTGGCGTTTCGTCAAGTTATCAAGCATTCTTAAATAATGACATTTTGTCAATTTATTTAGTTGTAACAAACATTGAAAATGGAAAAACGCTTAATAATAATGACTATCATTTATATAATATTAGTTTGTATAATCAAGAATTACTAGCCTATTCTAAATTGTTAGAAAAATATAATTTAGGTTATAATAAGATAAATGATTCTATTAAATTAGCAATAAAAAGTAGAGTTGATTACTATTTTGAAGATATTTTAAAAGGTGATAAAGAAATTTATGAAAAAAGAAGTATTGAACAATTTGAACAAGATTTAAAAGATGAAAAGGTTCAAGCAATTATTACAAGTGAGAAGAAGTTAATTTGTACAGTTAATCTTGTCTTACCAGACCATGATAAATATACAGATTCTATAACTGTAGATATATCAAGTTTGTTGTAATCATAATATTTTTAAAAGAGGCATTTTTATAAAATGCTTCTTTTTGTGTAAAAATTGTAATAAACCGTGAAATTTTAGTGAAATAAGGAACTTCATGTTCACATTTAATATTACTTGTGATATAATGTTTTTGGGTGAAAATAATGAAGGAAGCATATAAAATATTCAATATAAATGATAAAATAATAAAAGTAGCTGAGGAAAGTGAAGAAGAAATTAAATCAGTTTTCGAAGAAATTGAAAATATATCATTATATAATCAAGCAAAGGTACTTAAAGCTTTTCAAGATGAAAAAGTGGCACAAGTACATTTTGGTAAAACTACTGGTTATGGATATTCAGATATTGGAAGAGAAACGATTGAAAAGATATTTGCAAAGATATTTAATACTGAAGATAGTTTAGTAAGAATACAATTTGTAAATGGTACACATACTATTGCAACAGTACTTCAAGCTTTACTTATGCCAGGTGATAAATTGCTTGCTATAACAGGTAGACCGTATGATACGTTATGTGATGTTATAGGAATAAATGAAAGTAAATTATCACTTAAAAGTTATGGCGTAGAGTATGATCAAATAGATTTATTAAATGGCAGTGATTTTGATATACCAAATATAAAAGGATATTTAGAAAATAATAAAGTAAAAGTTGTACATATCCAACGTTCTAGAGGCTATGAACTTAGAAAAGCATTGTATATTTCTGATATAGAAAATGTAATAAAAATAATAAAAGAAGTAAATAAAGAAATAATAGTAATGGTAGATAATTGTTATGGTGAATTCACTGAGATTAAAGAACCAACTGATGTTGGAGCAGATATTGCATGTGGAAGCTTAATAAAAAACATGGGTGGAGGCCTATGTGAGATGGGTGGATACATAGTAGGTAGAAAAGATCTAATTAAACTTTGTGGAGAAAAATTAACTTGTCCAGGTGTAGGAAAAGAGTGCGGAGCTACATTAGGGCAAAACAGAAATATATTACAAGGTGTGTTTATGGCACCAAGTACAGTAAAAAATGCGTTATTTTCTGCCGTTTTTGCAGCATCATTAATGGAAAAATTAGGCTTTGATGTATATCCAAGTGCTTTTGATAAAAGAGATGATATAGTACAAACTGTAAGATTTGATGATGAACAAAAAATGATAAAATTTATACAAGGAATACAAAGCGCAAGTCCAGTAGATAGTAGTGCAACTCCATATCCTTGGGATATGCCAGGATATACAGACAAGGTAATAATGGCAGCAGGTACTTTTATTGAAGGAGCAACTATTGAACTTTCAGCAGATGCACCATTAAGAGTGCCATATGTTGCATATATGCAAGGAGGACTTACTTATGAATCAGCAAAGCTTGCAATATGTAGCGCAGTACAAAATATGATAGGGGATAATTAATGAAAGTTATAGTAATAGGTGGCGGAGCAGCTGGAATGATGGCTGCAATAATTTCATCCAAAGAAGGTAATGAGGTTATTCTACTTGAAAAAACTAGTAGTTTGGGAAATAAAATCAAAATAACTGGTAAGGGTAGATGTAACATTACTTTTGACGGTGATAAAGAAACCTTTAAGCAAAATGTAGTAAAAAACTATAAGTTTATGTATAGTGCTTTTTCAAATTTTGATAATAATGAATTAGTAAAATATTTTAATGATATAGGAGTTAAGACAAAACTTGAAAGAGGAGGAAGAATATTTACTGAAAGTGATAGAGCAGAAGATGTTGTAGAAGCCCTAAAGAAAGAACTTAGTAAATATAAAGTTAAAATAAAATATAATTCTTCAGTTGAGGGAATAATTATTAAGGATTCAATTGTTGAAGGAGTTAAACTTGAAACTGGAGAAAAGATACTTTGTGATAAATGTATAATTGCAACAGGTGGAAAGAGTTATCCAAAAACTGGTAGTACAGGTGATGGATATACTTTTGCAAAATCACTTGGACATAAAATAATAGATGTAAAAGCAGGTCTTGTACCTTTAAAATCTGAGGACATAGTTTGTAAAAATTTGCAAGGATTATCATTAAAAAATGTCTCGTTAAAGTTAATTGATAAAGAAAATAAGGTAATTTTTGATGATTTTGGTGAAATGATGTTTTCTCATTTTGGCATAACAGGACCAATAACTCTTAGCGCAAGTAGTAGATTAAATAGAGCTCAGGACTTGGAAAGAAAATTAAGAAATAAAGAAATACTTGCAGTTATAGATCTAAAACCTGCACTTGACTTTGACACGTTGGATAAAAGAATATGCAGAGATTTTGAAAAATATGCAAATAAAGAATTTAAAAACAGTCTTGATGATTTACTTCCACAAAAAATGATACCTGAAATAATTCGTTTATCTGGAATAGATGAAAATAAAAAAGTACATCAGATAAACAAAAACGAAAGGCAAAATTTAGTAAAATTATTAAAGGAATTGAAGATACATATAACTGGTTTTATGCCAATGGATATTGCAATTATTACTTCAGGCGGCGTGGATGTAAAAGACATTAATCCAAAGACAATGGAGTCAAAAATTGTAAAAGGTATATTTTTTGCAGGTGAAGTATTAGATATTGATGCATATACAGGTGGATATAATTTGCAAATAGCATTTTCAACAGGTTATGCAGCAGGAAAAAATTAAAAAATAGTAAAGTATAAGGAATATAAAGGAGGAGATTTTATGGAAGAAAAAGTTTTTTTCAAAGAAAGAAAGGGAATGCCACAAATAGCAGCTTTAGTACTTACAGCCGTTATAGGAGGATTTTTAGGAAGTATTTTTACATATGTTATATTTGATTCAAAACTATCAAATTCTAATGTTGTAGGATCTGCAAATGGTAATGATTCAACAGTAAAATATGAAATACAAAATGTTGAAAATCCAGTAGTTGCAATAGCTAAAAAAGCAGGACCTTCAATTGTAGGTGTCAAAGTAAATTATGTTTCTCAAGGTGTATTTGGCTCCCTTGAAGAAGCAGACGAAGAAGGATCAGGTATTATATATACACAAGATGGATATATAATTACAAATTATCATGTTATTGAATCTGCAATAAAAAATGCAAATGCGACTGTTACAGTTACTTTTAGTAATAATGAAACTTCAAATGCAACAATAATTGGAAGTGATGAAGTTACTGATCTTGCAGTACTTAAAGTTGATAAGACTGGACTTACACCAGCAGAGATTGGAGCTTCTTCTAATTTACAAGTTGGTGAGTTATCAGTAGCAATTGGAAACCCACTTGGACAGGAATTAGCAGGAAGTGTTACTGTTGGTTACGTATCTGCACTTAATAGAAAATTAACAACAGATGGAAGAACATATAAATTAATTCAAACAGATGCTGCAATAAATCCAGGAAATAGTGGTGGTGCACTTGTAAATTCACAAGGTCAAGTAATTGGAATTAATACAGTAAAAATAGGTGCAACTGAGGTAGAAGGACTTGGATTTGCAATTCCAACAGACGATGCAATACCAATTATAAAAGAGTTAATGCAAAATAAAAAGATTGTAAGACCATATATTGGAATAAGTGGTATAAATCTAGATGCATCAAGTGCAAAGAGATATGATCTTGTAGAAGGAATATATGTAAGCGAAATAATGGCTGATTCACCAGCAAAGAAAGCTGGTATTCAAAAAGGTGATATAATAGTTGGTGTAGACTCAAAAGATGTTAAAACAATGGATGAATTAAATGAAATAAAGAATTCAAAAAATGTTGGTGATAAATTAACATTAAAAATTAATAGAAATTCAAAGGAAGTAGAAGTTACAGTAACACTTGAAGAAAATGTGTCTGAATAGATAAAAGTATGAAGAATGAAAAACAGTTTTAAACTGCTTTCATTCTTTTTTACTTGACATAAAACTACAAATGATATATAATTATAATTAATATATTGTCGTGATCTTTTAAACTACTAATGGAGGATAAAAAATGAATTTAACTAATGTGCCTGTAAATTATTTAACGAATTCCTTTGAAATTAATATAAAAAGGATATTAAAATTCATTTCTAATATGAATACGGCTGTAGATAAGAAAGAAATGTTTTACATAACTTTAGGAACTGTTATTTATAAAGCATTACAAATTAGAATTGATATATTTTCAAATGAGAATTTGCTTTTGTATCAGAAAATTCATGAATTAAAATCTTATATTCCTTATGAGCGGATGTATGTTATTAATAATATAAAATTAAATGATTCACAATTTTATATTTCTGATAATTACATTGAAGAACTGGAAAGATTAAGAAGTCTTAAATATGAGCTTAACGATGAAATTGATCTTCTAATTAATTTATATAAGGAAAACAAAAGACTAAAAGAATATATTTTACTTTTGGGAAATGGAATAAAAAAGTATTATTCGACCTATCCATTTCGCCTAGAGGACACTTACAAGTTACCATTAGTTGGTTATAAGATAATAAGTTAAAGCTAATTTAAAGCCTGCGAGCATTCATATGTTTGCAGGTATTTTTATATACTTTTTAAAAATGCACATTGATGTTTGATAAAATAAAAAATAAGATGTTGACACTAATAATAACATAACGTATAATATAAGTGTAATTGTAAACTGGTTGTTTCGTTCAGATTAGGAGGAAATAAGATGAGTGACAGTATGAAACTATTGATCGTATCTGATAATGTTAATCAGTTTAATTTAGAAGCGAAAATTTCTAAAAGGAATGAATTAAAAGAAGAGATTCTGGCCGAATCAAAAGATCTCACTGTAGATTTTAAGTATTATTTAGATTTAAATGATTATTATTTAAAAAGACTCGGTATAATTAATCAGCCAATTGAACAGATTATGTTTGAATTGTTTATTTTGGAAAATTTGAAATCTGGAAATCTAAAAAATATTAACAATTTATTCGATAATTATGAGTTTTACGAAATGGTAGTATGATTTTATTGTTTTAAAAGATGAATGAAAATTCATCTTTTTTGTGATTTTTACAAAATATTTGTTGAAAAACAAGAACATATATGATAAAATGTTATGCAGTTTAATGTTAAGATCTTACTAATTAGAAAGGAGGAACTTTTATGTATGGGAATTATGATGGTGATTCTTCTGGATCTCCTTATGAAATAAAAGAATTCTATGATACTAAAAATGGTTTTATTGATTTAAGAAGAAGACAAGAAGTATTAGATTTTAATGCAGAATTATTTCCAGCTAAAAGTAGAATTACTGATGATAGTATATTAACTGGAGCAACAATTGAAGTGTTACTTGATTTTCATGATGGACGTATAAGTAATTTGGCACCTAAAAGATATGAAGAAAAACATAAGGAATATTTTTATTTATACAATAAAAATGAAACTGATGTTGACTTCTTTCCAACAACATTCAGTAGAAATCTATCCAAAGTAGCAACTTCTTCTACAGGAAATGGTAAGAGTGCAGGAAATGGAAGTGCGATGCGGGTTGCCCCAATAGCATTTTATATTACCCGAATGAATCAAATTGATAAAAGTAAGATTAATTTGTTAAATATTAATAAGAGTAATAAGATAAGTTCACTTATAACAGAACAAGCAAGATCTTCATGTTTATGGAGTCATAGTAATAGTTCTGCAATACTTTGGACTGAGGCACTTTCACTTGCTATTTACATTGCATTAACTGAACCAGATAATCCAAAATCTAAAATAAAAAGAGAAGTAGAAAAATATACTGGATATAGTTTGGATATGGATTTTAATGAGTTACAAAGAAAAAATAGCTTTAGTTCACTCGCTGAAAAGACAGTACCTCTTTCAATAATTGCTTATTTAAATTCAATTGACTTTGATGATGCGTTAAGGAAGGCTTTGTCACTTGGAGGCGATACAGATACAATTGCTTGTATGGCTTGTGGCCTAGCAGAAGCTGAATATGGAATTCCTAATTATTTTAAGCATAAGGCTCAAAGTTATTTAGATGAACGTATATTAGCTAATACTGAAAGATTTTATAAAATTCTTAAACTAGATGAATTTTATAAAGCAAGAGAAAAATCAAAACCAAATAAAGTAAAAAAAGAAAAAATATTAAGGTAAAAAAAAATCACGTTACGTTTTTTGTAACGTGATTTTTTGTATATATTAAATTTATAAAGATTTTATTGTAACTTAGTTTGAAAAATCTATCTAAATAGTATATAATATGCATATATAATTAGAAAATTAGGAGAAAAAATGAGCAAGAAAGTTATAATAGCAGAAAAACCAAGTGTTGCAAGAGAATTTGCAAAGGTATTAAATATAAATGGTACAAATAAAAATGGATATATAGAGTCAGACGAATATATTGTAACTTGGTGTGTAGGACATCTTGTAACAATGAGTTATCCAGAAAAATATGATGAGAAGTTAAGATTTTGGAATTTATCTACACTTCCATTTATACCGAGTGAATTCAAATATGAAGTAATAGATGGTATGTCTAAGCAATTTGAAATTGTAAGCAATATATTAAACAGAGAGGATGTAAGTCAAATTTATGTTTGCACTGACTCCGGTCGTGAAGGGGAATATATATATAGATTAGTTGATAATATGTCTGGGAATCCAAGTAAAGAAAAAAGGCGTGTTTGGATTGATTCTCAGACAGAAGAAGCAATATTAAATGGAATTAAAGAAGCAAAACTGTTATCTGAATATGATAGTTTATCTGATGCTGCATATTTAAGAGCAAAAGAAGATTATTTGATAGGTATTAACTTTTCAAGATTATTATCATTAGTATATGGAAAAAGTTTATCAAAAAAACTTGAAGAAGATAAAACTGTAATTTCAATAGGTAGAGTAATGACTTGTGTACTAGGAATGATTGTAAAAAGAGAAAGAGAAATACGTGATTTTCAAAAAGTTAGTTTCTATAAAATACAAGCAAACTATGGTAATAAAGATGAAGGAAGTTTTATAGCAGAATGGAAAAGTACAGAAAGTTCAAAATATTTCAATTCTGCAATGTTATATAGTGAAAGTGGTTTTAAAAAGAAAGAAGATGCTGAAAAGTTTATTGAATATATAAATGAATTAAATAGTGATGCTACTATAAAAGAAATATCAAAAAAGACTCAAAAAGAAAATCCACCTTTATTATTCAATTTGGCAGAACTTCAAAATGAATGTACTAAAAAATTTAAAATAACTCCAGATGATACACTTCAGGTAGTTCAAGCATTATATGAAAAAAAACTTGTTACTTATCCAAGGACTGATGCAAGAGTACTATCATCCGCAGTAGCAAAAGAAATCTCAAAGAATCTAAATGGACTTGCTAAGTCAAATATTACTGAAGATATAAAAAAGCATATAAATACAATGGCAAATGAAAAATATAAGACTGACCTTTTAAAGACAAAATATGTTAATGATTCTAAGATAACAGATCACTATGCAATTATACCAACTGGTCAAGGATTTGAAAATTATTCTAAGTTAGAAGAACTTCAAAAGAACATATATCATTTAATTGTAAGAAGATTTCTAAGTATATTTTTCCCACCAGCTGAGTATAATAAAATTTCTGTAACTATAAATTTTGAAAATGAAGAGTTCTTTGCAAATGGTAAAGTTTGCATAAATCAGGGCTATTTAGAGGTTATTAAAAGTGATAATATAACTAGTATAAAAGAAGAAAAAAATGAAAATAATTCTGATGATAGTGAAGAAGAAAAGAATAATAATATTGAAATACTTGCAAGATTAAAGAAAGGTCAAAAGATAGAATTAATTAATTTAGGAATAAAAGAAGGAGAAACCTCTCCACCAAGTAGATACTCTTCTGGTTCTATGATACTTGCAATGGAAAATGCAGGGAAGCTTATTGAAGATGAAGAACTAAGAGAACAAATAAAAGGTAGTGGAATAGGTACAAGTGCAACAAGAGCAGAAATTATAAAAAAGTTAGAGAAAATAGGATATATTAACCTAAATTCAAAAACTCAAATTCTTACTCCATCCATAAAAGGTGAAGATATTTATGATATTGTGCTAAATTCAATACCAGACATGCTAAATCCAGATCTTACTGCTAGTTGGGAAAAAGGTTTAAATATGGTGGCAGAAAAAGAGATTCTAGCTGATGAATTTATGCAAAAATTAGAAGAATACATAAGAACTAAAGTTGTAAAATTTAAAAAAGCAATAAATAGTATATATTAGTAGAATAAAAATCAAATAATTATATAAAGTACTTGAAAATTTTTATGTTTTAATTTACAATGTAAATGAGGTTGATATGAATGATAAATCAAATAAAAGAATTATTAATATTTTTAATAATTTCGTTAATTCTTGTAAGCTCTGTGTGTTTGTTTCCAGGAGTCATGATATATAATTTATTTCATACAGATAATTTTAGTTCTTATTCTGATGATGAAATTACATCTGATTTTAATAACATTTTTACTAGTGATGTAGACAATAATGTTAAAAAAAGTATGACAAACTTATTAACTAATAATCAGGAAAGAAATGATCAAAAATTGGAAAATGCATTAAGTATATCAGTGTATTATTCAATTTTGCTAAGTTTCATTTATATTTTGGTTGGTATTTTTTGTTATAAAAAATATGGTGATAAAAAGCTTTATTTAGCACAATCATTTATATTTAGTGGTATATTACTTATTTGTATAATTCTAGGAGTATCTAGATTTATATTTTTAAATTATATTTAGTTTATAGGAGGATAATAAAATATGGAAAAACAAAGAAGATTAGTCGCAATTATAATAATAGCGATTGCAGTTGTTATAATATTTGCTATTGCTATTAGTGCTTTAAATAAAAATAATAACAATAACAATAATAACCAAAATAATGAAAATCAAAATGAGGTTGATATTTATGGACCTGTAAATTATAAAGTGGAAGAGGGAAAGAAAATAAATACAAGTGAAAGCATTTCAAAAGAAAAAGTAGTTGATGGTGTTAAAATAGAAAAAACACAGCTTGTTTATGAAAATGGAAGATTAAAACTTACTTCACAAGTTACAAATAATGATGTAGAAAGAAATAATTTACGTTTTAGAGTAAGTTTCATTGCAAATGATGGAACTGTTATGGCTGAATCAGTTGGTTTTATAGGACAAATAGATAGAAATGAAGTTAAGTACATTGATTCTGATATAACTATAGATGTATCTAATGCAAAAGATATAAGATATGAAATTGTACCAGAAAATGAACCATTATAGGATTATATAAATCTATAAATGTATATCCATGTAGTAATATTAAAAATGAATACTACATGGACATTTTTATATTCAAAAACAAATGTTAAAAATAAATCAAAAAATGTTGAAAAAAGTTTCTGTATATGATATATAAATATAAGTAAGGAAAAAAGAGGTTTGAAATTATGGAAACTAAAGGACATACAAATGCGATAACACTACACACACACACACACACACACAAGTACACTTTTAAAAACATGCGTAAGCTTAAAAAATAGGAAATTAAGGAGCAAATCTGCCTTTATACAATATATATTTTGAATAAAAAATAAATCTAAGTTAAAAGTCGAATATGCTTTAACTTAGGTCTGTTTGCGTGTATTAATATTTTGAAGGAGTATATGGAAATGAAAAATAAATCAAATGTAAAAAGTGAAGGTATATCATTAATCGTATTAGTAATAACAATAGTAATATTAATAATATTAGTAACTGCAGTAATAATAGGACTATCAAGAAATAATCCAAGAGATAGTGCTGTAAAAGCAAAGTTCATGGCCAACTTCACAAATGTAGAAGAAGGTGTTGGAATATATGCAATGAGTAAGTTATCTGCAGAAAATACAAGTTATGAACTACCACTTTCAGATAAAGTAACACTCGCAGAAAAACAAACAATAAAAGATGAAGTACCAACACTAAAAGCAAAAGTCGAGGAACTATCAGGAGAGAGTATAGATAATGTGGACTTGTATCATATAGATCCAACATTAATAGGAGCAGAGAATCTATATAGTCAAAAAATAAAAGGATACTTAATAGATATAAAAACAAGACAGATATATGATTATAGTGGAGAATATTTTGAAAGTGCAAGATGGCATACACTCGATGCAGGAGTGGGGGATATAGCAAAAGAGCCAGAGACAGATGAGATATGGGATGGCTGGATAAAATTAACGCTATACTATCCATCAAACTCAACAGAGAGAATGTGGAGATTATCAAGTGAAGGAGAAACAAGAACAGATACAACACTCACATGGGAAAACTACACAGGACCAATAACAATACCACTATCAAGAGTAGAAGATGTATGGATAAAATATGTAATAAATGGAACAACAGTGATAATACCACCAGCAGGGACAGCATTAGTAGATATAGAACCAAACACAAGGGAAAAGAATGTAAATAGTGTAAAGGTAAATATAACATATGATAGTGAGGCAACAGTAAAAGAGTATAAAGTAGGAGATAGTGGCTGGATGCCATATACAGGGGAGTTTGAAGTAACAGAGAATTGTTTAATAGAAGCAAGAGTAGTAAAACCAGATAATGTAGTAGATTCAAATGGAAGCGTAATCCAACAAAGAAATATACAAAACTCAGATGCATACTATGTAGGAAATATAAAGGAGAGTAGACCAGCGGACACTAGTTTACAGGCACCAAGAATACAAAGATTAGATACAACGGAAGAAAATGAAGTAGCAAAAGTAAGAGTAACATATCCAGATGTAGCAGTAAGGAAAGTATATAGAATAAATTATGGAGTAGAAGAAAATTATACAGAAGACATATCAATAAGTACATATGGAACAAATGTAATAGCATATTATTATGATGCAAATGGAAATAGATCACCAAATGCAAGAATAACAATAAATGAAGAAGTAAGTGTACCAGAGTATGACGATTTAGTAGCACCAAAAATACATAATGATGGTCCAAGGGATGGAAGTGAGATAACATCATTAAGAGTAACATATCCAGATGTAGCAGTAAGAAAGGTATATACAGTAAATAATGGAGCAGAAATAGATTATACAGGTATAATACCAGTAACAGCATATAGGACAAGAGTAAAAGCATATTATTACGCAGAAGATGGAAGAAGATCAGCATATGATAGTATATATATAAATAGTACAGGAGGAACAGATGGACCACCACCTCCAACATATGTAACGCCAGTAGAACCAACGATAGCATTATCACCAACAACAGTAACAACAAGTGTAGAAGTAAGTGTAAATGCACCAGCAGAAGCAGATAGAGTATATATAAAAATAGGAGATGGGGCATATCGAAGATATACAAATCCAGTAACACTAACAACAAATACAACAGTAAGAGCGTACTATATAACATATGATGGAAAAAGATCGTACACAGCAACAAAAAGGATAAATAATATACGTATGACAAGTGGATCAGGAGAAATATTACCATATGTGGGAATAGACATAATTCCAACGACAAATGGTATAGTAAATAGTGTAAAAGTAAAAATAAACTCAGCAGATGCAGATAGTGTAGAATATAGTTATGATAATATAGTATTTACAGCATATACAGGAGAGTTTGAAGTAACAAGAAATTGTACAATATATGCAAGAGGAACAAATGCAAATGGAGTAGGTAGGGATCAAGAAAATATAACAAACATAGGCACAACACCACCAACAGCAGTAACAAGACTAGCAGTAAACATATCAGCAAATCCAGAGCCATCAGTAACAACAGTACTAACAGATAGAGTAAGAATATCAATAGAGTATGATTCAAGAGCAACAGAAAAGTATTACAAGATAGGAGAAAATGGAGTACTAATACCATATACAGGAGAATTTGAATTAACAAATAATACAACAGTATATGCATATGCAATATCATCAAATGGAAATGGAACAGATAGTAAGATAATAGATAATATAGTAAATGGAATATCAGATCCAGTAATAACAAGTAATCCATCAAATGGAATACAATCAAGTAAAGATAGAATAAAGATAGAGTATGATAGGAACGCAATAATAAAACAATACAAAATAGGAAATGGAAGTTTAAGAGATTATAACGGAGAATTTGATATAGAAGAAAACTGTGTAATATATGCATATAGTGTAAACGCAAGAGGTGAGACATCAAGTGCAATGTATACAGTAACAAATATACCAGCGCCACCAACAGTAGTAACAATAGATTATGGTAAGTATTTCTTGTTAAAACTAAATTATCCACCAGAATCAGTAACAAGAGAATACAAGTGGAAAGAGTCTGGAACATGGAAAACATATAAAGAAGAAGGAATACTACTAATAAAACCAGAATATAAGGATGAATTCTTGAATGCAAGTGGAAATTTAATAGTAAAGATAAAAGATGAAAATGGAGAAGAAAAAACATTTACAGGAGATTATTATTTACTAGATGTGGGACCAAGTGAGATAAATGAGAATATCTTTATGAGATGGGATAGAGTAACACCAAGTGCACCGCAGATAATACTAAGTACAGAAGAGCCAGCAAGAGAGGTAAATGCAACAATAATATATGATCCATCATTAGTAGTAAAACAATATAAAGTAGTAAATCCAGATGGAAGCATAAAACAAGATTGGACAGATTATACAGGTTCAATAAGAGTAACAGCAAATAATACAATAATCTATGCAAAAGGTCAAGATGATGCAGAGGTATGGTCAGCCCAAGCAGTAAAGAAGATAATAAATATAGATGAGACATCACCAGAGATACATTTAACAGCAGATTTAGAAAAGATAGGACAAAATGTACAAGTAAAAGTAAGTGTAACAGATGATGTAAGAGTATCAAAAGTAAAGTGGGCAGTAGGAATACAAGGAGAAAGTTATTTTGCAACAGGTGGAACAGAGATAAATAACAATAGTGTAGTAAAGATAACACAAAATGGATATTATACATTCTATGCAGAAGATGGAGTAGGAAACAAGCAAGTATATACATTAAATATAGAAAACATAGATTTAACACCACCTGAAATAGATATACAAGTGAGTCCAGAAACAACAGTAGGTACATCAGTTCAAATAACAATAAATTACGGAGATAGTACAACAAAACAATATAAAATAGGTGAAAGTAATAATACATGGACAAATTATACAGCACCAATAACACTAACATCAAATACAGTACTAGCAAATAACTGGAAGAATGCAGATGGAACAGTAACAATCTATGCAAAAGGAAAAGATGCAGTAGGAAATGAGAAAAATGAGACAAAGAAAATCTTAAACCTAGATTTAGATATACCAAAAACACCGGTAATAAATTCGAATGCAGGATATCCAATATTAACATCATATGGAGTAACATTTGATGCAAAGACAACAATAACATATGATACAAGAACAGATATAGATAATTACTATAGTATAGATAATGGAACTACATGGCAAAGATATATAGGAAGTTTTGATTATCCAGCAGGAACAATAATAGCAAGAAGTGTTAAGAAAGATACAGGACTTGAAGTATCAATTAGTAAGACTGTGGCAATGCCTTCTGATGCGTTAAAAAGTAAAGCATATGATGGAGATGATAGTACATATATAACAAATGTAACAAATCAATATATTCAAGTAGATAATAGCATGCAAGGTAAAAAAATACGAGTAAAAGTTCAACTTGCAA
>JAEYPQ010000083.1 GCA_023410645.1 Bacillota bacterium
TTATGCTGTAATGGCCAAAGCCCTAATGACGGTTTTTACAGCCTGGCTATTTTTTGTGGCTGGGCTGGCAGGGTTTACCGGAGAGTAGTTGGCAGGAGGAGAGATTTTGGGGCACATCGTTAACACCGAACGGGAATACCGTCTGCTGCAGCAGCGGCTTGACAAGAATATTACCGGCGCTCCGTATTCGCCGGTTTTTATGCAAATCCTGAAATTGCTGTTTGCGCCGGCGGAAGCGGCTATTGCCAGGCAAATTCCGCTGCGCCCGGTACCTGTTGCCAAACTGGCCGGCAAGACCGGCATCGACAAAGCCGAATTACAAGAACATATTCATACTATGGCGATAAAAGGACTGGTATTTGACTGGCATCACAAAGGAACGGACTATGTGGTGCTGGCGCCTGTTGTTATCGGCTTCTTTGAATTTGTCTTCATGCGGGCGCGTGAGGATTTGGATATGGCGGCCCTGGCCAAGCTGTTTGAGGAATATATGCTTAAAGATGACCGGTTTGCCCGCGATGTTTTCCGGGAGAGCACCCAGCTTGGCCGTGCCTTGGTACGTGAAGAGTCTTTGCCGGACGGCGACTATTCCGAAGTGCTGGACTGGGAAAAGGCGACACACATCATTACTGCGGCACCGGCCATCGGTTTGTCGCTCTGCGCCTGCCGCCACAAAGCCGCTCACCTGAATAAAGCCTGTGCCGCGCCGCTCACATCCTGTCTAACCTTTGGCCACGGCGCGCAAATGCTGATAAGCAAGGGGATGGCGGAACCGGTCGGTGCAGGTGAGGCTTTGCGGATTTTAGCAGAGTGCAAACAAGCCGGCCTGATGCAAATTGCCGATAATGTGCAGAATTCCGTGGGGTTTATGTGCAACTGCTGCAGTTGTTGCTGCGGTATGCTTCAGGCTATCCGGACGTTTTCCATACAAACCGCCGTTATAACCTCCAGCTGGCTGGCGCATATTGATACGCAGCGCTGTAACGGCTGCGGCCTGTGCGTTAAGGCCTGTCCTGTCGAAGCCATCACCCTGGCGGCGAGTGATTCCCCCAACAGGTCGCAAGCAGTATGTGAACAAGAACTGTGCCTGGGGTGCGGCGTATGCCGCTTAGCCTGTAAGCGGGGCGGTATCCGTATGGTCAAACGGGCGCAGCAGGTCATGGTGCCGGAGACAACGTTTGACCGCATGGTATCCATGGCAATTGAACGGGGAAAACTGAGTAACTTTTTGTTTGACGACCCTTCCCGGCTGAGTCACCGGGCATTGGGCCGCGTGGCTTCTATTCTCGAAAGGTCGGCGCCGGTTAAAGCGCTTATGGCTACCAAGCCTATCCGGTCAACCTTTCTGGCAGCGGCAGCTGCCAAAGCCAGACAATACACCGACAGGTAATGCTAGAAAAAATCTCTGTAACCTAACCTGAATTTTCAACCCGGTCAAGGTACTGGGGAAATTGTCAGAGACTACGCGCTTTGACAATTTTTTTTGATTCTGTTACAGTGAACTTGGATTTATGTCAGTAAGGAGCGATGATTTTGTATTTTGATCATGCCGAAGGGCCGGTATTTCGTCCGCCTAGTGAGGCTGCCAGCTTCATCCTGCGGGTGACGATCGGCTGTTCACACAATGCCTGCACCTTTTGTAATATGTACCGTTCCGTAGCTTTTCGCGCCAGGCCAATGCATGAAATTATGGACCAGATTGCGGCTGCCAGGCCATATGCTCAGCATATTCGCCGGATATTTCTGGCCGATGGCAACGCCCTGGTTTTGGCCACAGATAAGCTGTTAGGCATACTCAGGGAACTTGCCGGTAGTTTTCCCCGCCTGCAGAGAGTCTCCTGTTACGCCGGTCCCAAAGATATTCTGCGCAAAACCCCGGAAGAACTGGCGGCTTTGCGGGAAGCCGGCCTGAAACTGGTTTACTTTGGCTTGGAGTCCGGGGATGATCTGGTATTAAAAGATATCAATAAAGGCGTATCGGCTGCCGAGGCTGTTGCCGCCGGACAACGCATTGTTGCCGCCGGTAGCAAACTGTCGGTTATGGTTATCCTGGGGCTGGGCGGTACTGCAAACAGTGAGCGCCACGCACAGAATACCGCCCTGGCGATAAATGCTATCAAACCTCATATGCTTGGCGCTTTGACGCTGATGCTGTACCGAGGCAGCGAGTTATTGGCAGAGTTTGAGCGCGGCAGTTTTGTGCCGCTGCCGCCAGCCGGGATTATGCACGAACTATATGCAATGATTGACGCTATCGACCTGCCGGCGACAAATCACTGTCTTTTTCGAAGCACCCATGCATCCAATCATATTGCCTTTGCCGCCACCTTACCCAAGGATAAGGAGCAGCTGCTGGCCGACATAAAGACGGCTGAGACTAAGCTTAGCCGCATAACCAACTGGGACCCCTATAATAATGTTGAATAATAACACGGTCTGCCTAATGGGCAATTAACAAAGCCAAAGATGCAGAACCTTATTCAATACTTTGATAAGCCATAGCCTGGGATAACGCAGGCTATGGCTTATTTACCCACCCCCGGCAAAATTTCTAAACCCAAATTTCACAGCAGGTTCATGTGATAAGAAAATATAAAGCTTTTGCCACGCCCTAAAGGCTGGTTCAGGCCAGGTCCTTCTAATCCTGGCGAAATGGTGTAGCTTTCTTGCTCAATAGGGCAACACCGGCAGGCGTTTAACAACTGTCCATATTGTGCGTATGTTGTGATTTGCGTAATATTTGCGAAAATATTTACTTTTTCCAAGCTACTGGACAATCATTGCCACAATGATGCATAATGTATACAAGCTAAATAAGTCGATTTATGACGAATATGGTAATTTTTTGTCTCGATAATTTAATGGTTGCCGAATGCAGGCCGGGCGGAGCAAGTGAGTGATAAACGGTTTGTACACGGTGAAGGCCGACCGCCTGGGCATTCAAGCCGAGGCGGTTTTATATTGTAATTGTTTGAATATTTCAAGAGGGGGATCTCAGATGAAAGCATGGGAAGATTTTAAAGGAAAAGCCTGGCAGGAAAGCACTAACGTCCGCGAGTTTATCCAACAGAACTATGTTCCTTACACAGGCGACAGCCAGTTTTTAGCCGGGCCTACTGCCAGAACCGCCAAGCTTTG
>JAEYPQ010000032.1 GCA_023410645.1 Bacillota bacterium
AACATTAGCGATTATTCAGGCATTGTTAGTAAAAGTTTGTGAAGAAATATATGCTATACCGCTTGGTACAATTGACAGCACTATTAATATTACTCCCCAGGAT
This sequence comes from Bacillota bacterium, assembly GCA_023410645.1. Lineage (GTDB taxonomy): Bacteria > Bacillota > Clostridia > TANB77 > CAG-465 > CAG-465. The sequence goes on from JAEYPQ010000032.1 coordinate 104, forward strand.
ATAAAAACAATTCAGAATCAGGAAGTTATTTTGCTTAGAGGCCAGATTATTCCAATAGTACGTTTGGCAAATGTGCTTAATGTTCCGGCTACTTGTAACCATAATCAAGAAGAATTGTTTGTAGTAATTGTTCATATGGGGGAATATCGTGCAGGAATTATTGTAGACACCCTTATTGGGCTGCAGGAGATAGTTATTAAATCAATGGGAAAACTGTTGGCCGGTATTAAGGTTATTGCTGGTGCTACCATCTTGGGCAATGGTCAGGTAGCGCTTATTCTCGATGTTGGCGCATTAAAGCAATAAGTGGGGGGGAAAGAGCATGTCTGAACTAACTTATTCCGGAAATGAAATTCAATTGGTTGTATTTAAACTTGGACGTGAAGAATATGGTGTAAGTATTCTCCAAGTCCAGGAAATTAAGCGAATTACAGAAATTACCCGCGTTCCGCATTCTCCTGACTACATAAAGGGTGTAATGAATTTACGCGGCAGTGTGTTACCCGTAATTGACTTAAAGAAGAGGCTCAATCTGCCTCCGCAGGAATATACCGATGACACCCGGATCATTATTATCAAGGTAGAAGATATAACAGTGGGGATGATTGTGGACGCTGTGTCGGAAGTAACTACCGTTGACCAAAATAATATTGAACCGCCGCAAACCGTAGTGGGCGGTATTGCTGCCGATTATTTGAGCGGCGTAGGCAAATTGGAAAATCGACTTTTGATATTACTCAACACAGATGCCATAATTGGTATTGGTCAGGAAATTAAAGCTAGCTAATTTATTAGGTACAGATTTCAAAGGGGTGGCAAATCTTGTCTGAAGATATATTAAAACTATCACCATTGCAGTTAGACGCATTGAGGGAAATTGGTAATGTTGGCGCTGGCAATGCGGCAACTGCGCTATCCCAAATCATTAATAACAAGATTGATATGACAGTGCCAGAGGTGTCTATTCTACCGCTGGGTGAAGTGCCAGAGGTAGTCGGCGGCCCGGATGCCATGGTGGCAGGTGTCTACCTGAGAGTTTTTGGTCCGGCTCCCGGCAGCATACTATTTCTACTCCCGCGTGAGAGCGCTTTTTATCTGGTTGATATGTTAATGGGCCGTACCCAGGGTGAAACACAACTGCTCAATTCTATGGATGAATCTGCGCTGATGGAAATTGGCAATATTTTAGCAGGAGCGTATTTAAACGCTTTATCTCATTTTACCAAGTTAACGTTATTACCTTCTATTCCGGCTTTGGCTATTGACATGGCTGGGGCGATATTAAGCGTTATTTTGATTCAGTTGGGACAAATGGGTGATCACGCTTTAGTTATTGAGACAGAGTTTACCACTGACAATGACGGCGTTAAAGGTCACTTCTTCCTTATTCCGGATCCCGGCTCCCTTAATACAATTTTGGCGGCAATCGGGGTGAAGGAATAATGGCTGAGCTAATAAAAGTAGGAATGGCAGATTACAAGGTTGGACAAAATCCTGCCAGCTTGATTAGTTATGGGTTAGGCTCTTGCGTAGGCATTGCTCTTTTTGATCCGATTGCCAAAGTTGGCGGTTTAGCACATATTATGCTGCCTGACAGTACACAGGCCCGTGCGACCGATAATCCGGCGAAATTTGCGGACACTGCGTTACCCTTAATGCTTAGCGATATTATTAAACTGGGCGGGGCAAAATCACGTATTGTCGCCAAAATTGCCGGTGGAGCCCAGATGTTTACTTTTACCAATGCCACCGATATTATGCGGGTGGGCGAACGCAATGCGGAGGCTGTACGTTTAATACTGAAGAAACTGGATATTCGATTACTGGCGGAAGATACCGGCGGTAACTATGGACGCACCGTGGAACTGAAACTTGATACGGGTATCTTCCGGGTAAAAACAATTGATAAAGGTGAAAAAGAATTATAAGTGGAGGGCGGGGGTATGGCACTAAAGCTGCGGGTTAGTTTATATATGGCGATTGCTGCCAGCATCTTGACTTTGTTAGTTGGTGCCCTCAATAATATCGCGGAAACTGCCATTATATATCGTATTGGAGTATCTTCCGTTCTTTTCGCAGTGCTAGGATATATATGCGGTCAATTTGCTGAGCGTTTTATACAAGGAAAACTCGATGAAATAGAAGCTAACAGGGATAATAGCACCGATATTCTGAGTAACGATGAACATAGGGATGATTTACCAGCTGCAGAATTTAAACCCCTGAATCCTGATAATTTTGAAAATATAACACTGACGCAAAAGTAAGGATGGAGGGGTAAGCGCCAATGGCAGGTAATAATGCTGATGAGAAGGCTGCTAATACACTTAAGCTTTGGCGGGAATACCATACTAACAGAACAACAGAAATACGGGAAAAGCTCATTGAAAACTATTTGCAACTGGTCAAGCTGGTTGCCGGACGCATTGCCGTCAGTCTTCCCCAACATGTAGATAAAGATGACCTGATTAGCAACGGTTTTTTTGGCCTTATGGAATCCATTGAGCGGTTTGACCCGGACCGGGGAGTAAAATTTGAAACCTATGCAGTGGTACGAATCAGAGGGGCGATACTGGACTCGCTAAGGGCTCAGGATTGGATTCCGGCTACAATTCGGCAAAAGGCCAAGCAATACGAACAAACGGTTGCTAAGTTAGAACATGCGCTCGGACGTTCTGTTAAAGATGAAGAAATTGCTATGGCAATGAAAATCCCACTTAATGAACTTTATACATTGATTAATCATCTGAATGCCAGCACCCTTATAC
>JAEYPQ010000039.1 GCA_023410645.1 Bacillota bacterium
TAAAATTATTAAATGACTTTATTTCAAAATGGGGTAAGACTTATCCAAAAGTTATTGACTCATTAAGTGGAAATAAATACTTATTAACGTTCTTTGATTATCCTGAAGCGATTCGATCATCTATCTATACTACTAATCCAATTGAAAGTTTTAATAAATATTTAAAGCGTAAATTTAAATCAAAGATTCAATTTCCAACTGAAAAATCTTTAGAAAAATATTTAGTTAGTTTAAATTTTAAAGGATCATCAAGGATATTTAAAGGTTTTGGATTAGCTTTAGGTGAACTCCAACAAAAACTAATCGATAAATATCAAATATAAAAAATTTAAAACACTAAGAACTTTAAAATACTTAATTAAAAAGAAAGAACACAAAATTATTTACACTACCAGAACTTCTGATTAATAATAAGTAGTAATAGAAATAATTTAAAAGAAAATAGATATAAAAATATACCAAATAAATATTTTATAATTATAATCATATTTAAAAAATTGTTTCATAAACACCATCATTTTCTATTGAATAAAATCTAAATCCATGAAAAACTCCAAAAATTGCACCATTTATTATGAAAGCTGTCTTTAAACTTTTCGATTTCATCTTCATAATAAACAGTTGCTAGTGTTGCCATGAAAGAAAATAAAAATCCACCAGGTATTAAAAAGATTCCTAAAGAGATAGCTCCATCAACTAGAAAATCTGTAAACCAACTTTCATCACCGCTTGCTAAATTTTCAGCAAAACTAAATGTTAAATCAGCTACTAACATTCCTCTTTTTAAATGTTTACTAAATTTATTTAAATCATTTCCAAATTTTATCGATTGTAATGCATCATCCGAATGTTCTCTTATTAATGACCTTGCTGATTGGTTTAATCCTCTTTTTCTAATTATTTTTTGAGCTTGTTTAATTGTCAACGGATTATCTAAATAATTACCTGCTTGTTTATATATAATATTGCCTAAAACTTCAGTAAGTTCGCTTACAACATCACCAAAAAGTTCGATAATTACCGGGAATTTTCCTGACGAATCTTTATACTTAATTGAATTATTAAAACAGTACGCATATAGATTTAATCCATTGATACTTTCAGAATCAAGATATTCAATTGAGTCTGGCGAAATCCAACGCCCCCATTCAGGATTATAATACCTTGTGGTTACGTAATAAAGCCCCGTTTCAATATCATAATAATATCCTTTGTATCTGAATGGATTTATAATTCCAATTGTATTTGCAGCTGATCCTTCTATTGATAAGGTATTTCCATATGCATCATAATTGTATTTTACAACATAATTACCATTAATGTCAACTATTCCTTTAATATTATTTAAGATATCTCGTACATAGAAGAAAGTTTCATTACCATATTTAAAACCAGATAAACAGTCATAAGAATCATATAAGAAATATAATGAATTAGTACCGTCTGTTTGTTTAATTAATAAATTACCATCATATACATAACTATAATTACCTTTTCTTACCCTTTGTTCATTTTCATTATAAGTGAAGTTAAGGTTATCATATTTAGTTAATCTTTTTCCTTGCCATTCAAGATTATGTGTTCCAATTTTAGTAGGGTTTCCCTTATATGTATCACCGTATATTATTTGCGTTCCATTATAGCTTAATAAGGTGTTTTTATTTATTCCAGTTCCATAAGTATAATTAATTGTTTTTTCTGTAACTGTCCATTCATCTTTTCTAATAAGCTTTACTTTTTTTGTAATATTTCCGTAATCGTCGATGGTATATGAAACAGGTTCATCTGTTATAAAATCATGTTCTCTAATAAGCTCATTTTTCAAATTATATTCATATAATTTTTTTCTTACATTATTAACCTTTATTTCAGTTACGTTCATATATTCATCATAACTATATTCAATATTTTCTGTAGTTTGATTACTTGTTATATACTCATTCTTAACAATCGGTATAATTCTATCTCCATCTGAATCATATGTATATCTATTTTTTAATACAGTAACATTTTCTTGTTTTATTTCTTTAGCTCTTAAGATTCCTAGCGCATCATATTTTGATACTTGAACTGTATTTTTAAATATATCTAAAAAGTTGTTCCAAGTTGCATCACTTGGAGTAGCAATACCGAAGCATAATAAGTCTATATAGCCATAAAGTGGATCTACATATTCTTCAACTATACCATCTCTATTTACAACTCTTGGATTATTTCTGCGACCTACTGAAATAAAAGGTAAACTTAATTCTGTACTACTTGCTATTTCAGTCACAAATTTTTGACTTCCAACCATAACTTTTATATTATATTTTATTTTTGATATTGAACTACTTGATACTTGTTTTATATAGCTCATTCCAACAAGTTTAATATCGTTTTTGTTTAAGTCAAGTCCTGTGTTTATTCTTGTTCCATCAAACTCAATAAATATTCTTGTACTAACTCTAACCAAGCTTAATGTATTTGCTCCATCTTCACTAAATAATTGGAATAAATATTGTTGTTCATAATTTTCATCTACTTTAACTTTCATAATAATAGTTCCACTATTTGTAAATCCAAAATTATAAACTAAATCTTGACCATTTGCTCTATACATATAGTGTTCTGTAGCTTTTTCATATCTAAATGAATTATTAAGTACATTATTTTCATTTCTTTCTATAGGTTTTACTCCTTTTATAGATTCAAATGTGCCATTTAGGGGAACTACATCATATGTATCAAGTATGTTTGTTTTATAGGCAAAATTATGTGTTACAACACTATCTGATTTTTGAATTAGTTCACCATCTTCTATATATTCATTATTTATTACATAATCAAAAGAGTTTTTTTGATGATTTCTTACTACTTCATCAAGTAATAAGTATTTTGTTAATGTTAAAAGTGCAACTTTTCCATTGAATTTCTGTACTTCTATTCCCATGTTTTTATTACAGCCAATGCTGATATTACATGCTGAGCTATAATCTAAATCATATCTTGGATTTACTTTCATAGTTGTCTTTATTTCATCATTTAAACCAAGTTTGATTTCTGTATAATTAACATGTCCATTGGCAATAGTATCTTTTTGCATTGAAAAACATAAAAAGTTCCAATCATCAAGTTTTATTGGTTCTGTTGTAGTTACTACATTATCGTATCCAACGCCATTCTTATCAATTATTTTAATTGTAACTCTATTATCGCTTTTAAGATAGATGTCTACTGAATTATACAGATTATCCCAAGACATACTCATTAGACGATTATTCTCGTTATTACCACTATTTTTAAACCAAAACATTACTCCAATAGCGTCATTTGTTAAGCCACCAAGCTTATATGTTGGTCTACCACCAGTTGAAAGTTCAATGTAATCAATAGCATTATATTTACCAGTTGTCATTTCACCTGTTGATAACCGATTCAAAATTGTTTCAACTTTTTTACTATTATTATATGTTATGTTGCTAGCTTCAAAATTATCTTCGTATGTAGCGGTATACATATTAGAATGTTTTTTAGATGCTTCATAAAATTTACCCTTATTTAAGCCTTTAGTCGAGCTATTTCCTCCGTAACATACTATCAACTTATCTTCTTCATTTAACTCATATTTCTTAATGGCAACATTTCCATCATCATCATAGATATATCTTTTTTTGACATCATCTTCTATTTCAGTTATTACCCGATTATATTCATCATATTCATATGATTTTATAACTGTACTACCATCAATAACCTTTATTAACCTACCTAGTTTGTCATAACAGAATAGATATGCAAAATATAATACTCCCAGTTTTTCGTATGCAATTAAATTAATTTGATCATCATTATTATATTCAAAAGTAAAAGTATGTTCGCCAATTATTTTTTCTTTTACTAAATCAGTCTCGTATCCATTAATTTTATAATATGTATACTCACATAAATCAATACTATCTGTTCCACTTATTAATTTTACTTTAGTTAATCTATCATAATCATCATATTCCATTTCATAAGTATAATTTACACCATCACTTAGTTCACTCAAAAAGTCTTTATTATCATATGATATATTGTGAGTTTTAAGAAATTTTGCGTAATTTTGATGTTTAAACTTAACGCTACTAAGTAGTGATTTTTCTGTATATGCAAGTTCTTTTTCCATTAAACCAGTGGCAATGCTTACTGTTTCATTTTTAGTATAGTTTCTTTTAGTTGTAGTAACCACATTACTTTCTGATGTCTCTTCATCAATATAATAGTCGCCTGTCTCAGTCTCACTTTCCACATCATATGTTGCTTTGCTTAAGAGATATTTTCCATCGTCTCTCATTACTGTTTTTCTTTTAACATTGTTATTATCATATTCGTAAGTCGTTTCTACACCATTACCCTGTTTCTCTTTTGTTAGTCGTCCTAAATCATCGTACTCAAAATTAGTAACGCTACCATCTTTAGCTGTGATTGAACTAATCTTATTTTCCAAATTATATTCTATTTTATCTGCATTTTCATCTTGTTCAGATGCTACTTCTTTTTTATCTGCATTTTCATCTTGTTCAGATGCTACTTCTTTGCTTTGACCAATTGTAGTTAGATTATTATCTCCATCATATGCAAAATAAACGCCACCTTTGGATCTTTTGCAAATTTGAACGCCATCAAAATATGTATTTCCAGTTCCATTGACTTTTAATTTTACTTGAATAATATTTATAGTTTCCGGTACATCAATAGAAAAGCAAATATGTTCCCATTCTGAAATATAATCAACATATTCACTATATAACGAAACGGTATTACCATCTAAAGATTTTTTTAGTTCAATTGATATTGAACATGGCATTAGTACATTCCTTTTCATAAAACAAGAAACGAGTAGTTTATCACCTTTAACCAAAGGTTCATTAATTATTTGGGAAACAAACTTTTCGCTTGAGTCTCCTTCTATTTTTAATACTTTATTTGTTTCTCCTACCTCTAAAAACTTACTAAATACGTTTGTGTCATCCTCTACAAGTGTTGCTTTTTCGCAAAGATTCCAACCACTTAAGTCTTTAAAATATCCATTTTTTACTAGGTTATGACGTAAATCGCTTGTTATGTACCTATTATCTTCAGAATTTATATAACTACTGATCTTATTACTATCGATATTATATCCATAATTTGTAATTCTACATTTATAGTCTGATTCAAAGATACATCTTCCAGAATCATCAAAGAAATAATAATATTCTCTTCCTCTATAATCTGTTACTTTTGTCTTGTAATCACTAATGTATTCAATTGTTGTCGTTTTAATATTTCCTACAATGTTTCCAACAATTTCACCGTTCCAATTATTAATTTCTTTTATTGTAATTGTTTTAATCTCAGATTCCACTCTATTAATAATATAGAGTACACCCTTGCGTAATTTTTCGTTATATATTAAATATATATCTTGGTTAATATTGTTTTTGATATAATAAGTATATTTTTCTTGTTTCTCATTTGAGTTAGAACCATAAAATGTTCTTGTAATGCTTCCTAACCTTGATTTATCATTATCATTATCATTATCATTATCATCATCATCATCTATATTAGAATATATTAATTCTACTTTTTCAATATCTTTCTCTTTTGAATTTTTTGATATGACTTCTAATAATTTTCTTTCTGTTTCTTCTGTAGTTGAAAAAGTTATCTCGCCAGAAATATTTTTAATTTGAGATAAACTCATTTCAATATCATCATACCCTTTTCTTTTAATAAAAGTTGGAAATGAATCTGTAATAATCATTGACTCATAATTTCCAGTATATTTATACCAATACTCAGTTTTGTTTTTGTCAACTAAAACATAATATTTCTGTTCTTCATCTACAGGTTTTTTTATAATATTACCTGTTTCTAAATTTTCCCAATAATCATTAGATTCATCATATATATATATATCATAAGATCCATCACTTCTTTCTGCTACAGAAAAATTTTCACCTTTTTTTGTAACAAATTCTTTACTTATTAAAATTTTATAGAATCGATCATCTCTAATCTCAGGACTTGCATTATAATTATCTAATACTCTCGCTGTTAAGCCATATTTAATAATATCTTTTCCAATTGTTGAAACTAGCGGTATTTTAAAATATAAACCCATTTGTTTTTTTGATAGATTTACATACCCTGTTCCACAATTTTCTACTTCACTAACATAAAATTTATAATACTCTCTAATACCATTTTCACTAAAAGACATTTTCTTCTCCTCCTAAATTATTTTAATATAGTCTTTATATGCTAAAATGCATTCTTCACTTATACTACGACTTATTTCTTGAATATCTACAAATCTTTTAAACTTATAGTATAAGTATTTTTTTAATTCCTCAACATTTTTTAATTTATCTTCAAATGTTATATCTTCGCTTGAGACAATCAATAAATCAAGGTCGCTATCAATCCTTTGCAAACCTTTTGCAAAAGATCCATATAATAGAATTGTTTCTATTTGATACATATTTTTAATAATTTCTTGATCATTTCTGATTAAATTAATAACGTCAGTTCTACTTACTGGTTCTAAATTCTTATAATAATCTTTCGGTTGAACTTTTTGTTTACTTATATTATCTAAAATCAATTTGTAAAACTGTGTTTTGTTTCCTTTAAAATATTCTTGTTTAGCTTCATTATAATTAATAAAATCGTTATATAGTAATTTTATCGTTGGAATATTAAACGACAATAAAAAATAATTAAGCATCATTAAAGAAAAAGTAAACTTAATTTCTTCTTCATCTTCTAACATTTCATATATTTTAAAATGCATATCACATGCTTTTTCAATGCTAAAAAATGTTTTAAAATTATAATATATATTTTGAACCTTCAAAGCTAGTTGTTCATTAATTTCCTTAAGTGTAAGTAAATAATAAAATCGTTTTATTACACTAACAGAAAACTTTGTTTTTTGATTATTTAGTAAATAATTATAAGCATCATAGAAAATTCTAATTTTTTCTTCTGTGTTATTTTCAGGCTGTTTCTTTTTATCAATAACTTTTTTAAATGTTGTATGCAAAAAGTCATAGCCTAAATATACTAATAATTTTTCAATAAATGAACAATTCTTTTTATATATATTAAGTTCACTATTCTTGAATTTATTTATAAAGTCTTCATATTTTTCCATTCTTCATTTCTTCTTTCATTTTATTTCTTAAATAATTGCTTAATAATTTGATGTGTGCCAGTAGAGCTAGTACCACTTACTATTCCAATACTTAATGCAATCCAGATGTTTTGAGAATCAAAGATCATTTCTTTATTAGTTAGGTAAATTAATATACCTAATAATCCCCCAATCAGTGCCATAACTACTGGAATTAATTTGTATGCTTCTTTCTTATTTTTAAATAAAAACTTGTAAAATTCACCTATGATATAGCAACATACAACTATAATAGGCACGTTTTCAAAATCCATAATTAATCATCCTCCTCTTTAAATGGATTTTTTTAGGAATTAATATTCCTTGTTAACAACTGTTTAGCTTGTACATCTCATCAACACGTTTTGTAACATTAACTACTGTTTCTTCTACTTTAGCAAGTCGTTCAGCTATGTTACGATAGCGTTCATCAACTTTATTCAGATTCTTTTCAACCCGATCAACACAAGCTTTGATATAACCAATATCTGAAAACATTACACCTTCTGTTTTTCCATCACTCCTTTTATCCTGTGTTTCACTTCTTCTAAAAGCAAGATAAGCAAACACTATACTTGATATAGAAGCAAAGAATCCCACTAAAGCTACAACTAATTCGAAGCTCATTATTATCACCTCCCCTACTAAATTATTGGAGAAAAATATCTTTCTTCACTTATAAGGAGTCGAAAACATCAAAAGTACACGTTTTTATTTAATTTTTTTTATTTTTTTGTAAATTTTCTTTTAATTTAATATAAATTCGAGCTAAAGTATTATTAATCGCTTGTTTACCGACTTTAAAATAAGCAGCTACTTCTCCTTGGGTTTTGCCTTCCCAATAAATTAATTTAACTATTTCTTGTTGTTTTGGAGTTAATTTACTTATTGCGACTTTTAATTCTTCATCTTTAAGTTCTTTTAAATAACTTTCTTTACTAGATATAGATGAATCTTGAGTATTAAATAAAGATTCCTCCATTTTCGTATCTAATGATACTAATTTTCGATTGTAATATCGTTCTCGTTCATATTCATGGTACACATCAACTAAATATTTATTTCTTACTTCTTCACTAATTGACTTGTCAAATAATGACTTATAAGACTGCTCGTCCATATAAAATTTGACATGTTTTAATTTTCCTTTATTATTAATAAAATCCAGCCTTACCTCTACTTGTTCATTCATGAAAATTTCCTCCCTACTACCCCAAATCGCAAAAAAATGGTTTTATAACCACAAAACTAAAATTTATATTTTTATAGTTTTGATGCTACTTGGTGCGTAAAAAAGAGTAAATATTCATAATTTTACAATCTAGAAGTATCTACATTCTTCTTACAATTTAACTAAATTAATCCGTAAAAAATGTAATTTTATGTCGGTTTTGATAAATAGACGTTATTTAAAGTTGAAATATGTTATAAAATTAACGCTTAAATACGTAATTTAAGCATAAAAAAAAGACCAATTTTTTGGTCTTTAAAATAGACCCTATAAAGTAGACACATAAAAAAAGATGTAGATTCTACTTTGTAGGGTCTTTTTAACGTTGTATAATATAAACAATAAGAAATGAGATGATGAAATGGGAAAAAATTATTTAACAC
>JAEYPQ010000028.1 GCA_023410645.1 Bacillota bacterium
AAACTGGCTAAGTCCAAATGAAAAATTAGAAGAATATTATAGTTATAGTAAATAGGTCACTAGTATTTAGGTACTTCAAATCAAGTATTTTCTAAATTAGTGTGACATATGATTGACAAACCTACATGAAAAAAATAGGTAATATACTAATATTATTGATTTTAACATTTAAGTATGTTATAATTTACATTACATAATTAATACTATCTAGAATTTTAATAAATTTGAAGGGAGATGGTTATATTGGGGTAACTATTTGTTCTATAAGTTAATGGAGGTGATTATTAAAATTGGAGGTTTAATTATGATTAATATTTTTAACTTTTTTAAGAAAGGAAAAAAGACAAATGATCATACTTTAAATAACGAGAAATATCACAATACAAGTGAAGAAATTAATTTAGATTTTATGGAAGGGACGCTTAACCAATATGAAGAGATTTATGATGAATTGTATTATATCCATCAAAGGTTTGATAAGAAATTTATGAAAATCTCTCGGGATGGATTAGTAGCATTCATTAATATTGAAATGCATCCTAATGAAGTTGATACAGATAAGTATGAAGTAGTATATTCATATTTTCAAGATGAAAGATTATATATATTGGCTTTAAATAAAGAAAAAGTATATGATTCTAAATTAAAAAGATTAGAAGTAAAGGTTCCTAAAAATTTTGTTGGTAGAGTAATAGGAAAAGGTGGAAGAAATATTAAAGAAATCGAAAAAAGTACGGGAATAAGATTAAAAATAAAGGATTAGATATTTAATGATAAAAATGGAGAGTATTGATGTAAATAAATCAGTATTCTCTATTTTTTATTAAGTATATGTTTGACAAATGAATTAATAATGATATAATTTAATGTATATAAAATAGTCTAAAAGTTTTATATTGGAGGAGATTATTATGGGCTTTTCAATTGTTGGATTATTAATTGCAATTATTATTGTGTTACCAAGCATCATATTTGCTACGAAATTTCCACCTAAAAATATACCAAATGGTGTAGATTCAACAAATAAAATTTTTAATATATTAGAGAACATTGGCCAGATATCATGTTTGACAATAATAGTTATTTCAAAGTATTTATTTGACAATTTTACAGTTAACATTTGGACGATTATAATTACAATTTCAATTATTTTGTATTATGCACTGTGGATTAGATATGTGGTAAAGGGTGGGGACTATTCATTACTAGTAAAACCATTTTTATTTATTCCAATTCCACTTGCAATTTTACCAATATTAGTATTCGGAAGTATTGCAATTATGAATAGTGCAATCATACTTGGAATAGCAACGATTTGTTTAGCTATTGGACATATTACAATTAGTTATGAAAATTATAAATTAACAAGAAAATAAAATTTTATATTAGTAATCGAAGAAATACAAGCTGGGCATATATAAGTCCAGCTTTTTATAATAAAAATAAAAAGATAAAGTTCGAATTTTATAGTTTAAAAATAATAAATTAGAACATTCTAATTAGTAGAAATATATAATAAAAGTATAACTTAAAGAATAGTTATAGTTAAAGATGCAAAAAGTATTGGAGGGAAAAATGGACAACTTTATTGAATTTATAGATGTTAAGAAAAATTATAAAGTAGGAGATGTAGAAATACATGCTTTAAATGGAGCAACATTCACGGTCCCAAAAGGGAAATTTACTATAATCGCTGGTGCAAGCGGTGCTGGAAAAAGTACAATACTAAATATACTTGGTGGAATGGACACTTTAAGCAGTGGAGATTTTTTTATAGAAGGTAAAAATTTAAGTAATATTACAAAAAACGAGATGACAACTTATCGTAGAAATGATATAGGATTTGTTTTTCAATTTTATAATCTTATACCTAATTTAAATGCTTTAGAAAATGTAGAATTTGCAGTTGAAGTATGCAAGGATCATTATGATCCAATTGACATATTAAAACAAGTTGGATTAGAAGAAAGAATATATAATTTTCCAGCACAATTATCTGGTGGTGAACAACAACGTGTTGCAATTGCAAGAGCGCTGGCAAAAAATCCAAAACTTTTATTATGTGATGAACCAACAGGTGCATTAGACTATAATACTGGTAAAGCAATTCTAAAATTATTACAAAATACTTGTCGTGATACTGGTATGACAGTCGTTGTTGTAACTCATAATTTAGCAATTACGCCAATGGCAGATAGAGTTATAAAAGTTAAAAATGGTATGATTGATAGCGTAGAAGATAATGAAGAACCAACTCCTGTTGAAAGGATTGAATGGTAATGAATAAATCATTATTAAAAGATATATTTAGAGAGGTAAAGAAATCATTTAGCAAATTTCTTGCAATTCTTGCCATTATTGCAATCTCTGTTGCATTCTTTGTGGGAGTTAGGATGACAGCACCTGATATGAGGAAAACTGCAGATACATATTTAAAAAATTCGAATTTTATGGATTTTTATTTAGCATCTAATATAGGATTTAATAGTGATGATGTAGATAAGGTAAGAAATATTAATGGTGTGAAATCAGTAATGCCGGCATATAGTTTGGATGCAATAATAAATCTAGATGATGAAGGAAGCGTAACTAGAATTCATTCCCTGCCAAATAGTAATGATAATAATGAATATATTAATATTCCAACGTTAGTATTAGGTAGACTTCCTGAAAATAGTGGTGAATGTGTGGTAGAAGATAGTAACTTCTATGAAAATAATTTAAAGATAGGTGATAAGATAAAACTCAAATCTGGCAATGATACAAATATATTGGATAGTTTAGTAACAGATGAATATACAATTGTAGGTACAATAAGATCACCTTTGTACGTTACAAAGGATAGAGGAACTACTGATATAGGAGCTGGTAAAATACAATCATATATGGCAATAAATGAAAGTGATTTTAAAATAGAAGTCTATACAGCATTATATATAACAACAGATATATCGCAAAATTATGATACTTTCAGTGATGAATATAATGAAAAAATAAATAATATTAAATCTGAAATTGAAGAGTTAGCACAAAGACGAGAAACAGAAAGATATAATGAAATAAAAGATAAGGCAAACAAAGAATTAAGTGAAAAAGAAAAAGAATATAATGATGCTGTTAATGAGCAAAATGAACGTGTTACAGATGCAAAAGATGAGATTAATAAAGCTCAAAATCAAGTAAATAACGGATGGAATGAGTTAAATAAAAATAAATCAGAGTTTAATAAAAGTATGTCATCTGCTAAAGTTAAATTAGAGCAGGCAGAAAATGAAATTAAAGATAATGAGAATAAATATAACAATGCATTAAGCGAGCTTAATTCTCAAATTCAACTTGCTAAGGATTCTAATACATATGAGGCACAAAAGGCTATATTTGATGCTACACTAGTTCAGTTAAATATGATGAAAGATGGTATAGATTCTGGTAAATCACAATTAAATATTCAAAAAGATAATTTAGAGTCTCAAATTAATACTGCAAATTCTGAATTTAATAAAGCGCAAACAAAGCTAATTTCGGCACAATCGGATATTAATAATTCAAAAAATGAATTAGAAAAGGGAATACAAGATGCTGATGCAAAATTTAAGGATGCTGCTAAGAAAATTGAAGAAGCAAAAGAAGATATTGCTTCAATTCCCAAAGTAAACTGGTATGTATTTGATAGAGATGATAATGTTGGATATAATGAATATAGCAGTTCTTCAGATAAGATTGATGCAATAGCAGAGATTTTTCCAATAATATTTGTATTTGTTGCTATCTTAATATGTATAACAAGTATGGAAAGAATGGTAGAGGAACAACGTTTATTTATTGGTACTTCTAAATCCTTGGGATATAGTAATTTTAAAATAATGTTTAAGTATTTAGCTTATTCTTCACTAGCAAGCGTTATTGGGGCAAGTGTAGGATTATTAATAGGATTTACACTATTCCCTAAATTTATATCAGGCGCATTTCCGTATTCAGTTCCAAATTTAATTATACAATTTGATTGGATATTTTCTGTAGTTGCGTTACTTTCAAGTATAATGATCACATCTATTTCAGTTATAATTGCATGTCGTAACTCACTAAGAGAAAACGTTGCAGAACTTACAAGACCAAAATCTCCAAAACCAGGAAAAAAAGTATTTCTAGAAAAGATTACTTTTATATGGAGTAAATTAAAATTTACACAAAAAGTAACTGTAAGAAATATTTTAAGATATAAGAGTAGATTTTTTATGACTGTAATTGGTATAGCTGGCTGTACTTCATTAATATTAGTAGGATTTGCACTAAATGATGCTATAAGTGGGATTGGAAATAAACAGTTTAATGAGATATTTAAGTATAATATTTCAATTAATTTAAAAGACAATATATCAAATGAAAAATTAAATAGCATATCGGATTCAATCTCAAATATTGAAAATTTCTCTTCTGAGGCAATAGTGTTATCAAAAAGTGTTGATATTATTGGCAAGACAGAAAAAGATTGTACTTTGATAGTACCACAAGAGATATCAAAATTAATGAATGTTGTAACTTTTCGAGATAGAACAAATGGAAATAATATTGTACTTAATGATGATGGAATTATTCTTACTGAAAAGTTAGCTAATATGTTAAATGTTAAAGTAGGAGATAATATAAAATTAAAAATATCAGATGATAGTACATATGAATTAAAGGTTTCAGCTATTACAGAAAACTATTTACTGCACTATATGTATATGTCGCCTGATTTATATGAAAAAATATATTCAAATAAACCAAACTATAATCAAATATATTTAAAAATTGATAATTTTAATGCAGAAGAAAAAGAGAGTATATCAAAAGAAATAAAAACAAATGATGATGTTTCTGTTATAATATTTAATGATGATTTACTTGGAAGCTTTAGTGATATGATTAAAAGTATAAATTATGTTGTTGTAATTTTGATAGGATCTGCTGGACTACTTTCTTTAATAGTAATTTATACTTTAACAAATATAAACATTTCAGAACGAATTAGAGAAATTGCTACAATTAAAGTACTTGGATTCTATGAAAATGAAGTTTCAAAATATGTATTTAGAGAAAATATAATACTAACTGTAATTGGATCATTGGTAGGTTTGGTTATAGGAAACTATTTATCTAGTTTTGTAATAACCACATCAGAAATAGATATTTTAATGTTTGGAAGACAAATATATATACAAAGTTTTATACTATCAGTTATAATTACACTTGTATTTACACTTATTGTAAATGGTATAATGTTAAGAAAATTAAAAAAGATTGATATGGTTGAAGCATTAAAAACTATTGAATAATTTAATAAGTATTTACTTTTTATGTTAACTGTGATATAATGATGATATATTGTTACTGTTAATCTATACTCTTTTAAACTTATAAGAGCATTCCTATTAAGGAGGTACTTATGGAGCAAATTGAATGTATAACTGGTTATGGGGAAGTAATTGCAATAAGTGTGAATTCAAATTATATCCAAACGAATTCGTTTGCCTGGTATTTTAATGAAGCAAAGGAAAAACTCAATGCTGCTATTGATTTTTTAACTGGCCTGAATTTAAATGAAGTACAGGGGAAAGTTATTTCTGAACTAAAAAACAAAATAGCTGCCAGCAAACTTGTGAGACTTTTAAATAATTTAACGTCAATATCTAAAATCAAAGATATCACGACTTATTCAAAATGGAGAGAATTAATTCCCTTTGAACTTTCGGTTAACTTTAGGGTTATAAGAGAGCTGGATAATTCCCTTACACAATTATTTAATTGCTTGTGAAGTAGCGAATAAGAAAACTATGATGGGGTCAATGTTTTGACCTCATCTTTTTGTATCTATATTATTATTTAATTTTTGTGATATAATAATATAGAGGTGCTTAATTTGAATAAAACAGAAAATATTAATTTGGATATAAAAATTCTAAATGATATTGCAAAAGATATAGATAAAAATAATGGTAGAACTTTTTTTGTTGGTGGCTATGTTAGAGATAAGTTACTTAAATTAGAAAGTAAAGATATTGATGTTGAAGTTTTTGGAATTGAAATTAATAATTTAAGGAAAATATTATTAAAATATGGTAATATTAATGAATTTGGAAATAAGTTTGGAATTTTGAAGTTAACTGGAACTAATATTGAGTTTTCAATACCAAGGAAAGAAAAAAGTATAGGAGAAAAACATCAGGACTTTGAAATAGATATTGATCCGCATTTATCCTTAATTAGTGCTTCAAAGAGGAGGGATTTCACTATGAATGCATTAATGGAAGATGTCTTAACAGGTGAAATAATTGATAATTGGAATGGAAAAGAAGATATAGAAAATAAGGTTATAAGACATATTGATGATAGTACTTTCATTCAAGATGAACTTAGAGTATTAAGAGCTTGTCAATTTGCAGCGAGATTTAATTTCAAGATTTCTGATGAGACAATAAAATTATGTAAAAAGATAGATTGTTCTAATTTACCTAAAGAAAGAATATATACTGAGCTTGAAAAAGCATTACTTTATTCGAAGAAACCATCTATATTTTTTGAATATGTAAGGCAAATTGGATTATTAGATAAAATTTTTAAACCACTTGATAAACTAATTGGTTTGAAACAAAATCCAATATATCATCCAGAAGGTGATGTATGGAATCATACTATGATGGTATTGGATGAAGGTGCAAATATAAAAGAAAAATCAAATTATCCAATATGTTTAATGCTTTCTTGTATATGTCATGATTTAGGTAAAATAACAACCACAAGAATAAAAAATGGAAAAATAATATCTTATGATCATGAAAATCAATTACATTTAACAGATAAGTTTCTAAAGAATATTACTGATAATAAGGATTTAATAACTTCTGTAAAAATATTGGTAAGAAATCATATGAGACCAAATGTTATAGCAAAAAATAATTCTAGCAATAAGGCTATTAGAAAGCTTATAGTAGATACTAGTGGAAAATTAGTAGATATTAAAGATGCTATTTTACTTTCAAAAGCTGATAGATTAGGTAGAAGTATTAACAACATGAGTGAAGAGGATCTTGAAAAATGGTGGGAAGATAAATTAAGTGAAATTAACAATAAAGAAACAAAGATAATACCATTTATTACTGGCCATGATTTAATTGATTTAGGTTTTACACCAAATAAAGAGTTTGGAGATATCTTAGATTATGCTTTTAAATTGCAGATTGATGGATTTGATAAAGAGGCAATAATAAATAAAATTATAAGAAATAAAAAGAATGGATAGATCTTATTATATAATAAGATTTATTCATTTTTATATGATAAAATTATAAATTAAATAATATAATGATATAAAGTGTATTGATTTTATATAAATAATAATATATACTTATTCTGTAAAAAATGAATTTGTAATGTAATATTAATTTATTATTAATATGTAAAAAGAAAGGATGATAAAATGCAAATAATAAAAAACACATTAGGA
Source organism: Bacillota bacterium (assembly GCA_023410645.1). GTDB lineage: Bacteria > Bacillota > Clostridia > TANB77 > CAG-465 > CAG-465. Next base: position 7,487 of record JAEYPQ010000028.1, read on the forward strand.
TATGATTTGCCTATAAGAACTGAAAAGGATTTCCCAGTAAAAGGAATAGAGTTTATAGATATAAATCCGCTGTTGATGAATAGTCGCATATATAATGATATAATAAATACATTTTTAACTGAAATTTCAGATAAAAAGATTGATTATATTATTTCTCCAGAAGCAAGAGGATTTATATTAGGTTGCCCAGTTGCAGTTAAAGCAAACATACCTTTTATACCTGTAAGGAAAAAGGGAAAGTTACCACCCACAACAATTGAGTTAGAAATGGAATATGTAAAAGAATATGGTAAAGATATTCTTTGCCTACCTAAACTATTTGATGGGACATATAAGAACAAAAATATCTACATAATTGATGATATTTATGCTACAGGTAATACCTCAAATGCAATTGGAAAAGGAATAATATCTTTAGGAGGAAATGTAGTAGGAGTAGGTAGTTTAATAAACATAATTGAACTTAATAAGGATAAAGTGTTTTCAATAGTTGATGTAAAAGAAGATTAAATTGTTTAATTTGGGGCTAGTATTTTTATACTAGCCATTTTTATGCATTTCATAAGTAAATTTTTTAATTATATATAAAAGTATTGACAAAATAAATACATAGATATACAATGTATTTATACATAGATATACTATGCATAAAAGGGGGTAGATTTTTTGAAAATAAGTAAAGAGTTACTTAAGGGTAGTACAAGTATGTTAGTACTTAATTTATTAAAAGATGAAAATTTGTATGGATACCAGATGATAAAAAAATTAAAAGAGAAGTCAAATAATGTTTTTGAACTTAAAGAGGGGACTTTATATCCAATTTTGCATGCACTTGAAGAAAATAATCTAATTATTTCATATTGGGATGAGACAAATAGTAAGAAGAGAAAATATTATTCAATTACTAGGGCTGGTAATAAAGTTCTACATGAAAAGCAAAAAGAATGGAAAATATTTAGTAATGGAATAAACAAGGTTATAGGAGGTGCTTTGTTTGCAGATTAATAGTAAAGTAGATAACTTTCTAAATATAATTTGTAGCAAAATAAGATATGTACCTATTAGAAAAGATATTTCTGAAGAAATAAGAACTCATATTGATGATTTAAAAGAAAGTTATATATTAGAAGGGAATAACAATGAATTAGCAGAAGAAAAGGCAATTAAAGATATGGGAGATCCTGAGACGATAGGAAATTCATTAAATAAAATACATAAACCAAAGCTTGATGTAAAACTATTTTTTACAGTAATTATACTAATTTTTATTGGTATAATAGTAACATATTCTTTATCAAGTACAATTTATGAAAAATATTATTGGGACAGTAAAGGTATAATTAAAAATATATCAATTAATGTAATTGCACTTTTACTTGGCATTGGAGTTTATTTTTTTAATTATACCAAACTTAAAAAAAATTCAGGTATAATATATATAATTTCATCAATCCTTGGTTTATTATCACTATCATCAAATAAATATATTGATATTCCATCATTCTCTATAATGTTTCCGGCTGTTAATTTAATAGTACCGTTGTTTATAATTTCATTTGCAGGTTTTGTAAATAATTTTCAATTAAATAGAAAAAATGATATTGTACTTTTGGGATTATTAGCATCAGTATCACTATATATTATATCGATATGTGATAATATATTATACTTATTTATTCTCTTTATAAGTTATATTTTGATTTTTTGCTTTCATATATTTAGAATGAATTTATATAGTAGGAAATTTAAAGAAGTGACTTTATATATATTAACATATAGTTTTTTATTAATTATCGCTTTATTTACTCTTACATCATATCCATATAAAATAAAAGCAATATATGATATAATTGAACCAGAATATAAATCTTCTTATGAGATACAAACAAATTATAAAAGGAATGTAATAAATAATGCAAGAATTTTTGGCAATGCAAATATAAATGAAAATTTTTATAATGATATAACTTACAAGGAAGCTGCTTATGGTTTATTAAATGCAGAGGAAACAGATATATTTTGCTATATTATAGCGCAATATGGAATATTTCCAGCTTCAATAGTTGCGTTATTAGTAATTATCTTAATTATAAAAATAATTTCCAATGTAAAATACGTAAAGGATCAATATGGAAAATGTATAATTGTGGGTTTAGGAAGCATGCTTATAATAAATGCCATATTAAATCTTCTTGGTAATCTATGTCTAATAAATATAAATTCAGCATTTTTACCGTTTGTATCATATTCTGGATTCATTAATGTAATAAATATTATAATTATGGCACTTATTCTTTCGATTTATAGAAGAAAAGATATAATTGTTATAAAAGAGAATAAAGTAGTAAGTTAATAGTATAAAATATTAAAATAAATCAAGTAATTTTGTATTACTTGATTTTGCTTTTGAATATGACTTTATTAATCTTAATCAATTTTTATTCTAATATCTTTTAAATTCCTTTTATATTCGTTATAATCTAATCCATAACCATATATAAATACATCTTCTATATCAAATGCTTTAAAGTCTGGAGTATGTTTCTTGTTTGGAATGAGTTTATTTATTAATACGCAAGTTTTTATTGATAAAGGATTGTCGTTAGACAGTTTTTCTACTACAGCATTTAATGTAATTCCAGTATCACAAATATCATCTAATATTACAACATGATTATCCCTAACACTATTTATATTCATATCAATTGTTAAGTCTCCTCTTGTATTATTCAAGTAGCTACTTGCTTTTATAAAAGCAAGTTTATGATCAGATTTAATTTTTCTTGTAAGATCACTTACAAAATGTATACATCCTGAAAGAAGCCCAATAAATATTATATTTTGCCTTTCTTCAAGGGGAATATTTGATATATAATTATCAATTTCTGCTGCTAGAGCATTTAATTTATCATTAATTTCTTTATCTGTAAAAAGTATTTTTTCATTCATCATTTGTACCACCTTTATTTATATTTTAAAAAGTATAACATAATATATTAGTTATTTCAAGTAATATATAACTTATTATTAGAAAAATATACATTCAATGCTTGTTGACATAAAATATAAAGAATGATATAATATTATAAATTTAATTTTTAATCGAGTAAAAAATTAGGAGAAGAATGAAATATGTTAGAAAACCTGTTGAAGTAGATGCTTTTCAACTTAATATTGATGAGCAACCAGATTGTTTTAAAGAAAGAATTAATGAAATTTTTTTTACGGAAGATGGATGTTATATAAATACTTTAGAAGGTATTATGCACAGTTTTACCGGAGATTACATAGTTCAAGGAATTGAAGGTGAAATATATTCATGTAAGAAACGTATATTTGAAAAAACATATGAAAAATTATTATAAAAAATAAAACCAGTTCAAATAATATTGAACTGGTTTTACTTTTTATGTATTTTCTAACTAGAGAATTAGCACTTAAGTTGAGCGGCTCATAGCGCAAACTTCAGGTATTCTTTGCTGATTTTTTTAATTAAAATAAATGAAGAAATTGAAGTAAGTCCTAAATAAAAAGTAAAAAGAATAAGTCTTAAATAATAGTAAATAGGTTCTAATCCATTTCGTTTAAAAAATGACGCTTTAAAGAATAACACAATTGTAGTTATGCCTAAAGCAGTGCTTATGGATCTTCCAAAGATAAAATCCTCCGCATAAGCAATAATAAATAAAGTCATAAAAATTGCCGCATAGACAAGAATCGAGTACACAATAAGACATACAACAGAAAATTCAATTATCTCATTTGACATCACAAAAATCCTCCATTCGTAGATTTATAATTTATTATAAGTGACGCATTTATTATATCACACTTTACATAACATGTCAATTTTGCATCATTGATTAAATATTAAAGTAAGCATTTATTATAGAACTTGACTATTTGATATATATTTGATAATATGTATTAGAGTAATTTATAGGAGGAATTATGACTACAACATTTTATATTATATTAGTAGTTTGGATTGTTATATTGGCATTTTCAATATATAGCATAATAATATATAGTAAAAGAAAAAATATAAAATTAGTATTATTATCGGTTATTAATATAATTTTTGTTATTTTCTTGCCTTTTTTTAATGGTGTATATGAATCTTCTTATTATTTTGATAATAATGGTTTTTTAGCTAATAAAACGAAATTAGAATTTTTATGGCACTATATTTCAACATTTGATAACTACACATACGTATTATTATCATTTAATATTTTTAATATTCTTTCAATTGTAATTCTTTTTATATGTTTAATTAGACATGTGAAAAGTAAACATTAATATTCAATTACTTTAGTAATATAGACTATTTTTATGTAAGAAGGTAGATACTGAATTAAGTGAAACAGAAGTTTTGTTACAAATTAAAGCAATACATTTGTTTATATAGCAAAAATTGTATTGAATACATATTAAATATTATAATTAAATATGAAATCTATTTGTATATAAAGAAGTAACTGCTATTGAAATATTACAAACATGTGGTATAATTCGTATTAAGTAGTATATGCACATTTTTAGGAGAAGTATATGAGAAAAAATATATTAATTATATTCATTACACTTTTAATAGTTATAGTAGTATCAATATCAGTATTATTTTATAGTATTTTATTTAAGAACATTTATAATATGGATGAAAGAATATTTGATATATCAATTATCACTGATGTTGCTATTAATGATGATGGAGAAACTTTTGTTACAAATAATAAAGATTATATAGAAGAGTTGTTAAGTGTGATAAAGGGAAGTAATAGAACGACTAGAAAGCAAAGTGTTAGTGATTCACCAAATGGTGAAAAAATAGTATGTATTGACATAAATTATATTAACAATAGCTATAAAAGAATATATGCATATAATTATGAAAATGATTATTATCTTGAATTACCATATGAAGGGGTCTATAAATTATCAGAAAACGAGTATAATCTAATAAAGAATTTTAAAAATAATTATATTTAATAAAAAAATATGAAATTAATCGATAGTAAATTATAAGAAAGATAATTTATATAAAATATATTTAAGTTTACCTCCAAGTCTAAAAAATAAAAAAGAAAGGTAATATAACGATGAGAAAATATGTATTGATAATAGCTAGAGGAAAAGGAAGTAGGTTATGGTCAATAAATACAAAAATTGATGGAATTGATGAATTATTAACGATAAATCAAATAAAAAGACAATTAGAAAAAGAGTATTCAATAATGGTGGAAAAAATAGAAAAAAGCAAAGAATCTACTGATGGAAATGTGTTCATTTGCTATTCAAATAATAAAAAATATGCAATAAAAATATATGATGATATTATACATACTAAAGCTATGACTGCTCTACATTTAAAATTAATATCTACGGGGTTCGATGTTCCAAAAATAATTTTTTCAAAAGATAATAAAGAATATATAACATTATATAATAAAAATCTTTTAGTAGTTTATTCATTTATGGAAGGAAAGAAAATTGATTGGAATAAATTTGGTAAAATAGATGAATATATAATAAATAAAATAGCAAAAACTTTACGTAAATTACACTCCGTTACAAATGGAGAAAATAAGTTTGAATTACCTAAATTACCATTTATCAATAAAAGTGATATTAATCGATATTCAGTTTTACATTTTGATTTAACTAGAAATAATATTTTTATTAATGAATATATGAAAAGTGAAATAGGGTTTATAGATTTTGATGATGCAAAATATGGCCCTTCAGTATGTGATGTTGCTATTGCAATTGCTAATTTATTCTTTTCAAAAACACGTGGAGTGGATATTTATGGTGTATATAAATTTATGGATGAATACTATTATAATGAACCAGAACTAAAAAATAAGGAAGTACCATTTATAAAAAAATTCGCGTTACAATGGATAGATTATATATTAGATGGTAACGAGTTTGATACTTCTACAACAGAAAGCTTTATAATAAGGCGTCAGCTCATTGATCAAAATTTATTAATATGATATATATTTGTTAGGAAGATTATTTATAAAAAATAAAGACTTAAAGTGTAATAGAATAAGATGAAAATAGTAATATTAATTAAATCAATAGGTGGAATAGAAAGTTTTGATTATTCTACAATAGAGTCTTTAATATTATAAATACATATAATATTAAAGAATATACCAAATTTTAAGAAAATATGTGTAGGAAATCCTAATTGTTTGTTATTTAATAACTAAAATTATAATTTAAAAGGAAGGATTATGTATCTAATATATAAAGAAAGGCATGTAAAAGAAATCTATTGATAGGAAATGTCTAAAAAGATATGATCTGAATAATTTTTTCAAAAATATATAAGACTAATAAATAAAGTATATTTTAAATATTAAAAAATATATTATACTTTTGAGGAGAAAAATATGGAGATAAGAGATTTATATGATGAAAATAAAATTCTAACTGGTGAAACCGTAATTAAAGGAAATAAGATTCCAAGGGGAAGATATTATATTACAGTAGTAGTATGGATTCAAAATTCAAAAGAAGAATTTTTATTACAAAAAAGATCTAAGGTTAAAGATGGTAAGTGGGCAACAACAGGTGGTCATCCAGTTTCTGGTGAAACCAGTGAAGAAGGGATTTTTACTGAGATAAAAGAAGAATTAGGAATTGATTTATCTAAGATTGATATTACATTGTTTAAAACGATAAAAACAGAAGATGATTTTGTAGATATATATTATTTAAAGGTAGATATTAATATTGAAGATATAAAGATACAAAAAGAAGAGGTGGAAACAATTAAATGGGCTTCAATAGAAGAAATAAATGATATGATTAATAAAGGTATTTTTTCAGAAAGCCATGTCAGTTTCTTTAAACATTGCTTAGATTTTTTATATAAGTAGTAATTTGATAATTAATTCTTATAATTATTTTATTTTGTATTGGGATAATAAAAAAATATAAAGAGAATATTTAAAAAACATTCTCTTTATATAACATATAGACATAAATATCAATTATATTTTCTTAATTCACGTCCTAAAAGAATTCCTTCTTCAATTTCGTTCTTTGTCATAGAAACACGAGACTTTGTATTTATAATAATAGATTTATCTCGTGAACTTTCATCAGTATAATATGTCCTCTTTGAAAACTCGAATCTTATTAATTCAATGTAATCTTCCAAGTTAATTTTTATAAGCTCTCTTGCTGCTATTAATTTTAATCTCTTAAGTGTATTCTCATGGGATAATTTCTCATTTGACCATTCTTTTTCTAATATAAAGTCACCACCACCAATTTTACAAGCGGAGAGTCCTAAATTTAAGTCACTATTAAATAGCTTTATTAAAGTAGCAATAATACATGAATTCACTATACTTTTTTCATTATCTTCAATGCAAAATGACTTAAAATGATATCTAGGTTCTGGAATATATATTCCCCAACCCAAGTCTTGACTTGCTATGCATCTTGCTTGCATTAAATAAGGCGAAAAATATAATTCTCTATCTTTGTTACATACATAATTAATTGGGTGAATCACAGTATTTGGATTTTTTAATGATAATACATTTAGATTATCATATTCTTTTTTTACTGTACCGAATTTTGCTGATGGTTGTCCTACCAACATAGTATATTTTTTATTACCAATATACAATATATATACTAGTTGTGTATCACCGTAATTAATAAATTGTATTTTTATATCATTATTTGAATCTAATGATATATTAGGATAGAACCTTTTATCAATGATTTCATCAAAAAAGTTTAAGGTCTTCCGAAATTCACTAAGAGAATTTTGATGTGGTAAAACCTTATGGTACATTAACCCGCTATCAGGTATACCGAGATTCTCATAATTATTCATAATACACCTCCTATAATTAAAATAATTCATTAGATTATTAAATTCATATTTTGTTTCTATATAATTTTAACATGGCTGTCAATGGTTGAATATATCACTACATTTGAACTTTGTAAATTTTTACATTGAAGTTTTAGAAAATCAGAAACTAAATACAACCTTTAAATGTAAAAGATGAATCATTTATTTTATTATTAATTAGTATATGATATAATGAGTAAATACAAAAAGCAAATATATTTTGTAAATATTTATAGAAAATATTGACATAACATATAAAATATTGTATTATTGTATTATGCAAGTAATACAATAAGGTAAGGAGAAAGTATGAATTTTAATTTTGATAATGATAGACCAATATATATTCAATTAGTTGAGCAATTGAAAATAGCTATAGTTTCTGGGAAATTGACACCGGGTACTAAATTACCATCTGTTAGAGATCTTGCTTTACAAACGAAAGTAAATCCAAATACAATGCAAAAGGCTTTATTAGAATTAGAAAATCAAAAACTAATTTATACAGAAAGAACTAATGGCAAATATATAACAGCAGATAAAGAATTAATAGAGCAAGCTAAAATGGAACTTGCAATTCAAAAAGTTAGATCATATTTGTCAGACATGGAAAAATTAGCAATTTCCAAAGAAGAGGCTATCAATTACTTGCATAAATTGGAGGGAAAAGAATAAATGGAGTTATTAGAATGTAAAAATTTATCAAAGAGTTATAGTCAAAATGAAGTTCTAAAAAATATTAATTTAATTATACCCAGAGGCAAGATAGTTGGACTTTTAGGTAAAAATGGAAATGGTAAGACAACATTGATAAAACTAATTAATGATTTATTAATACCAACAAGTGGAGAAGTATTAATAAATGGAGAAAAACCAGGTATAAATTCTAAAAATATAATCTCATATCTACCTGAAAGGACTTATTTAGATAAAGAAATGTCAGTAAAGCAGGTCTTACAATATTTTAAAGAATTTTATGAAAATTTTGAATTTGAAAGAGCTAAGGAACTTATAAAAATATTGGATTTAGATATTAACTCAAAGTTATCCAAAATGTCTAAAGGTATGCAAGAAAAATTACAATTAATACTTGTGATGAGTAGAAAAGCAGAATTATATATTTTAGATGAACCTTTAGGTGGAGTTGATCCTGCAACACGTGATTTTATTCTCGATACCATTCTTTCGAACTTTAATGAGGGTGCTAGTGTTTTGATATCCACACATTTAGTTGCAGATATAGAAAGAATATTAGATGAAGTTATATTCATTAATAAAGGGGAGATCGTATTATATTCATCAGCAGATAAATTAAGAAATGAAGAAAATGATTCTATAGATGGTATTTTTAGGAGGAGATTCAAATGTTAGGAAAATTGCTTAAATATGATTTGAAATGGATATATAAATTAGTATCAGTATTTTATATTTTAGCTATTGTCTTTTCAATTATCGGTAGAATACTAACTAGTATAGAAAATTCATTAGTTATAAATATAATAGGACAAATTAGTTTAGGATTTGCAGTTGGAATGCTTATTAGTAGTTTAATAAATACTCTTATGAGAACATGGGTAAGATTTATAAGGAATATATATAAAGATGAATCATATCTAACACATACACTACCAATAAGAAAAGGTACAATTTATTTATCAAAATTTTTATCTTCAATAATTGTAATGTTTACAACAACAGTAGTAATACTTTTCTGTTTAATAATATGTTATTATTCTAAAGATAATTTTGAAGCATTAAAATTAATGTTAGAATTAGCTGCAACAGTCTATAATAGCAAAGTTATATTTTTAATATTAACACTCTTTGCTGTGTTCTTTTTACAAATTGTATTTATACTGTTAGTTGGATATACAGGAATAATATTAGGTCATAAATCAAATAATAACAAGATGGTTAGATCAGTTATTTATAGTTTCCTAATATATTTAATAATGCAAGCTATTTCATTAGGTTTAATATATACTATTGGATTGATAAATCCTGATATTATGAATTTGTTAAATACAGTTAATGTAGTTGATATAGATATTATTAAAAATGTTATATATATAGTAATAGCTTTATATATAGTATATATTTCTATTTTTTATATAATAGGAAATAGATTATTTTCAAAAGGTGTTAATGTAGATTAAATATATAATATGTTTTAAGTGTATACTTTACACTTAAAACATATTTTTTTCATAAATTGTAAGATTATTAACTTACGAAAAAATTACCGAAATAATTTAGTAAATGAATTGGAAAGTAATCAACTTGATAGGGTACAAGAAAAAAATTAGATCAAGTTGTAAAAAGCATTGTATATCTATATTTATAGTAGCATTAAAAGTAAAAATTATATACCTTATCTGATATTCGAGTAGCAAAAGAAAAAAAATGAAATTTGATAATAGCGACAAAATTCGACAATATAAAATGACATTATATGCTAAAATATAATTAAAGGAGATGAATTTTTATGGCAAATTTTAATACACTTACAAGTGATAAAAGCAAGCAAAAGGCACTAAAATATTGTGCAGTAGGAGGTTGGTTTGGCTTACATCATTACTATGTCGGAAATATTGGAAAAGGTATACTGTATAGTTGTACGCTAGGAGTATTTTTATTAGGCTGGATAGGAGATTTAATTTCTATTTCTGTAGGCAGTTTTAAAGATAATGTTGGAGCACCTTTAAGACAGTAAATTATAATTTAAAGAAAATGGTATATTTGCCTTTTCTTTAGTAAAAAATATTAAAATATAGAAAAGATGCAGATTTAAATGGCATCTTTTTTTATTTGTGATATAAACAGATTTTTATTTGCTAACTTTTTTTACTTTAGTGACGAGTATAAAATAGAAGTACTGTCATATAATCAAAATTAAAAAAAAGACTGGTTCAATATTTTTTTATTACCAAAAAGGAAGCAAAAATAAGAGAATACAAATAGCAAGAGTATTTGAGACATTGCTATTTGTATATTTAATTATATAAAATATGCTTTGAGTGACAAAATTTAATAATTTGAAAATATTATTTTTTTCTTTGGAACTCTGTTGGACACTATAAAGCTAGAATATATAAATTTTTGTAAAGTTTTAGAGACTTAAAATTTGAAAAAGAATAGGATAAAGCTTTGTAAGATAGAGATAATAATAAAAAGATATGCTTAAAATGATTCAAAAAAAGTAAAAGATTGACAAAACATAACTGGTTATGATAAAATATAACCAGTTATGTTTTTGGAGGAGATTATGATTAAAAATATTGAACAAAAGCCTTTTATTTTAGGCTCTATATTTGTATTGTCAAATAAATTACAAACACTTAGTAATCAAATATATAAAGAAATTTCTATAAAGCAGTGGTTTTTATTAGCGGTAATTTCAAAGTTTCAGGAAAGTGCGCCAAGTCTAGTACAAGTTTCTAAAATAATAGGTAGCTCTTATCAAAATGTAAAAAAAATGGCCTTAATACTTGAAAAGAAAGAATTTTTAAATATTATTGGTGATAAAAATGATAAAAGAATATTAAGACTTTATATGACTGAAAAGTGTAAAAATTATTTTGGAGCAACTGTAGAACAAGAAGAACAGTTAACTAATGATTTGTTTAAAGATTTTGATAATAATAGTTTAGCTACACTTTATTATGGAATATCAAAGTTAGTATCAAATATTGAACAAATGGAGGAAAAATACTATGAGTAAGTGGAAAGGAAAAAAGATTATGATGTATGTTTTGGGTATTTTAATTATTATAATAGTATTTATTTTAGTGTTTTTTAATATTCCATATTCTAAAACAGTAAATGAATTTAATACTGCAGTAGATAGGAGTATGACAATATCAGATAAGCCGAATAATATTATTACTTTAGAAGATATTAAAGATTTACCTAAGCCTTTACAAAAGTATTTCAGTTATTGTGGATATATTGGTAAAACTAAGAAGTCATACATGAAATTAACTATAGGAGATGCAACTCTTATTTCAAATGGGAGAAAACTGAATGTAGAATACTTGCAGTATAATTTTGCTGAAAAACCAATTAGATTAGCATTGATTAAATCTTCTTTGTTAGGTATTCCTTTTCAAGGATTTGATTCATATGAAAACGGTATAGGAAGTATGAAAGGTGTCATCGGAAAGACTATTACTTTATTTGATGTTAGAGGTAATGAGATGAATCAGGCATGCCTTGCAACATTTCTTGCAGAATCGTTACTTTCACCAGGTATAGCTTTGCAAGACTATATTACATGGACAGAAATTGATGATTTGCATGCTAAAGCAACTATAACATATTATAATATTTCTGCAAGTGGTGTATTCACATTTGATGAGAATGGTTTATATCTATCATTCGAAACAAACGATAGATATATTACAAATCCTGATAATTCATTGACTCAATTAAAATGGACATCGGTTATTGAAAATTATGTCGAGGTTGATGGAATATTAAAACCTACAAGTTATAAAGCAATATGGAATTATCCTGATAGAGACTTTGCATATTTCTATAGTGATAATATAAATATAGAATAAGTCTAAAAAACATATATTTTAATATATTGAACATTTTTTATATAAATGGCTATAATGTTAAAAATTTAAGTATTGGAGGTTTAAGAGATGCTTAGAAAATTAAATATGCTAAATGTTTCAATAATAATAATGATTTTTTTATTAATTATTATTACCATTTCGGGGCTATTATCATTTGATGTTAGCAAAAGTTATAATTTTACTAATATATATGGTGATAGTATTAAAATTTTTGGAAATGGTGTTTATAAATACGATTCTTATTTTAAAGCGCCAATTTTTATTGGAACTGATTTTATAATGTTAGTTGTTGTTGTTCCACTACTTATAATATCTTTATATAAAAATATAAAACAAAGAACTATAAAGACAAAGTTAGCCTTAGTATCTATAATAGGAGTGATTGTGTATTATGCTACTAGTATATCTTTTGGTGTAACATACAATGAATTACATTTACTTTATATAGCTTTATTTAGTATATCATTATTTGATATGTTTATATTAATCTCTGATATTAATAAAAAAGATTTGAGAGATAAACAAAAATTAAACTTACCAACAAAGGGTATTACTATATTTTTAATTTTAGCTGGGGCTTCTTTATTTTTTGCATGGTTACCTGATATTATTACATCACTTGTATCAAATAAGTCTTTGGCTTTAATAGAAAATTATACTACTGAAATTACTTATGTTATTGATATGGGAGTTATAAGTCCACTAGCTATTATATGTTTATATTATTTAAAGAAAAAGAATGGAGTAGGAGACATTATTTTTACAATTTTGTTAAAAGCATGTATAATAATTGGAATTATTCTACTATCTCAAAGTATATTTCAAATAATTGCCGGAATTGATATTCCTATACCGGCGTTAATAACTAAAATAGGCGTATTTATATTATTTTCTGTTTTTGCAATATATTTTAATAATAAATATTATAAAAATATTGAGAAAAGAAATTGGACTACGACAAGAAGATATGGCAAATAATTTAAAAGTAACTAGACAAACCATTATCGCAATCGAAAATGATAAGTATAATCCATCATTAACATTAGCTATGAAAATTGCAAAAGTGTTTGGCAAAACGGTAGAGGAAATCTTTAAGTTAGGATAATAAAGCAAAGAAAATACCACTTAAAGCACATGAAAATATATGTGCATTATATAAAGAAGTATAATAAAAGATGTAAGAGATAGCATAAAAGTAACATTTAATAAGAAAGAAGCAGAAAATGTAATATTATAAAAAATGATATAATAGATTATACAACCTATAAAGCGAAAAATCTAAAGGGTGATTATCTTTTGGTAATTATCCTAAAAAAAGGAGAATATTATGAGTGAACAAATACTTATGATTTATAAAAAAGGAATTTTCGGAATTGGTGGCAAGCTTCATGAAATTGGAAAGGCTCAGTTTTCAAACAGTGCAGACTACCAAAATTTCAACATTGTATTTGGAAACTTTTTTGTATCTGCAACAGATGAAAAAGTATTAGAAAGCAAGTTAAAAGAGTTTACTATTATTGTTGAAGAAAATAACAGTGAAGATAAGTAAAATAAATAAAAAAGTTGCAGATATGATAAATAATTAAAAATAAATTAATACAACTATTCGTAAAAAATAAGATATATAAATTTCATTTAGATTACTAATATATTATAATTTAATTACAATTTATAAAAATATTTACAATATTGTATTATATATGTATAATTAAATTAATTAGTAAAAATATGTACTAGATATAATTTACTAAAATATTTGTGTTTTATATCTATAGTTGTAATTTTTTGAACCAAATATAAGAATTTATTTTTATATTTAGTTCTTTTTTATATTATAGGAATTATCGTCTTTGATGGTTTTACATATTTTAGGGGGGCATATGAAAAAAGGTATAAGTTTAATTGTATTAATAATAACAATAATAGTAGTGATAATAATAGCTGGAGCTGTAATACTTAATCTAACTAGGAATAATCCACGAGATAGTGCAGTAAAAGCTAAATTTATGGCCAATTTCACAAATGTGGAAGAGGGTGTTGGAATATATGCAATGAGTAAGTTATCAGCAGATAATACAAGCTATCAACTACCAATATCAGATAAAGTAACATTAGCAGAAAAAGAAA
>JAEYPQ010000043.1 GCA_023410645.1 Bacillota bacterium
CAAAGATTGTATAGAATAGGTGTTGAAAGTGAATGGAAAAATTATGAAGATAAGGCAATATGGGTAAATCAAGGAGAAACAATATATGCAAAAGGAATAGATCAATATGGAAATGAAACAAGAATAATTTCAAGTTATACAGTAAATGTTACAGATGCATTGAAAAGTGCAGTATATGATGAAGATTTCAGTACGTATGTACAACAAGTTACAAATCAATATATAATGGTTGATAGTAGTGCAGAAGGAAAAAAGATAAGAGTGAAATTTTTGGTGGGGAATGGAACAACATATATAAAATTTTTAAATGAAAATAAGCAATTGATAAGCACTGTAAGTGGAAATAGGACATCAGGTCCTTCATACGATCAAATATATACTATACCAGTTGGTACAAGATGGATAAAATATGAGGCAAATACAGGTACAGACACTGGTGTAACAAGTAAGTTGTATGAGATACAGTTATATAATTTGTAACTTTAAAAGAAAATATATAAAACTGTTATAGAAAATGTTAATAAACTATTAAAAATATAATTAACTGATAAATTATAGAAATATTTATATAATTATATATAAAATGAATATAGTTGAATATGATATCAAAAAACATAAAAATATTTTTTGATATCATATTTTTCTTGCTTGTACATATAATTAACTGTATATTTAATACTTGATTTTTTGGTATATTTATTATAGAATACTATCATATATGTATTTATAACATATAAAGGAAGGAAAGTGTATATGAAAAAATTAAGATTAAGAAAAAATATAATATGTTTATTTGTTCTAGTATTTTCTTTTAGCATAATGTTTTTTAATAATGTTTTTGCAGAAAGTATAGATCAAAGTTATCAGAATATTTTTGATGTTGATACAAAAGATAGTGTATATAAGTTAAGTGAAGAAAAAGATATAAAAATACCGTTTATAAGATATGCGACAGATAGAATAATTATTGATAAAGAATTATCAAAGACTGGTACTTTATTTTCTACAAATTCTATAGAAGTAAATAGCCCTACAAAAGGTTTACAGCTATTATATGCAAATGACAGTGTAAGAGTAAATGCTACTATGGAAAATGCAATTATTATTTCAGGAAACAATGTAGTTATAGATTCAAATGTTGAAAGATCTGCAATAATATTTGCCAGAGAAAGTATAACTATCACTGAAAATGCTACAATTTCTGAAGATGTAATATTGGCATCTAGAAATGTAGAGGTAAATGGAAATATTAAAGGCAGTTTACTAGGTTATACTGATAGTTTAAGTGTAAATGGAACAATAAATGGAGACTTAAGAGTAAATGCAAATAATATTTCAATTAAAGGAAATGAAAATATACTTGGAAACATTAATATTAATACTACAAATAGTGATTTAACTAGTATAAAAAATCAATATAATAATGCGGTTATAAATGTTTATAATTTAGATGCAACTAATAATATATTCAGTGCTAGAAATATAACAACTGCAATAGCTACATGTCTAATATTTTCTTTGATATATATTCTTATACAAAAATTATCTAAGAATAAACTAAATAATACTATTTTAAATAAAACTTCAAGTAATTCTTTATTTGTAATATTATCAGGAACTATTTATTTAATAGTAATTCCAGTAGTAATATTAATATTACTTCTTGGAATATTGTTTGGATTTGGAGTAATAGCAATACCGTTACTAATAGCGTATTCTGCATTTACTTTAATTGTTTGCTTACTTTCTACTTTGATTGTAGGAACATTTATGTTTGAGTATGTAAAATCAAATTATATAAAAGATTCAAATATTTGGACTGATTTTATTGGATCATTTTGTACATTCCTAGTATTATATATTTTATCAAGAATAACAATAATTTCTGGATATGTAATAATGGCACTTGTTATACTTGCAATTGGAATAACTTTAACTTGTATCTTTAAAAAACAAAAGAATTAATTTTTAATAAAATTATAGTAAAAATGATTATATAAAGGTGGGGTATGGTTATATGGAACAAAAGTACTATAAAATGGATACAAAAGAGGTACTTTTAAAATTAAAAACAAATCCAAATGGATTAAACCCTAAGGAGGCCAAAAATAGATTAAACAAAGATGGCCCTAATAAATTAAAAGAAGCAAATAAAAAAGGAATAATTTCAAAATTTATTGATCAGTTTAAAAATATTATGATAATTATACTTATTATTTCTGCTATTTTATCTGCTATTGTATCTGTGGAAACTGGAGAGTCTTTCACAGATACAATAATTATTCTGTTTGTTGTAGTATTAAACGCTATTCTTGGAGTCATACAAGAGAGTAAAGCTGAAAAGGCTATTGAAGCTTTAAAGAATATGTCACTACCATATATAAAAGTAAAAAGAAGTGGAAATATCTTAAATGTAAAAACTGAAGAATTGGTTGTTGGTGATATAGTATTAATTGAAGCTGGAGATTATATACCAGCTGATATGAGAATAATTGTAAATCATAGTCTTAGAACTGAAGAGGCTGCTCTTACAGGAGAATCAACAGCAATTGATAAAATTGAGGATGTTATATCTACTTCTAATGATATTCCTCTTGGCGATAGATTAAATATGTTATTTTCAGGAAGTAATGTCGTTTATGGCCGTGGGGAAGCTGTTGTTGTAGCTACTGGAATGAACACAGAGCTTGGAAAAATAGCAAAAGCAATATCTACTCAGCAAGCAGAAATTACCCCACTCCAAAAAAAGATGAATGAGCTTAGTAAGGTACTAAGCATAATTGTAGTTGTAATTGCAGTAATTATGTTTGTTGTTGGTTATTTAGAAGGAAATAGAATTATAGATGTATTTATGCTTGCAGTTTCACTTGCAGTTGCCGCAATACCAGAAGGGCTTTCAGCAGTAATAACTATTACACTTGCAATTGGTGTGCAAAAGATGGCAAAGGAAAAAGCTATTGTAAGAAAATTATCAAGTGTTGAAGCATTGGGTTCAACTGAGGTAATATGTTCAGATAAGACAGGTACACTTACTCAAAATAAAATGACTTTAAGACAAATATATTTTGATAATGTGCTACTTGATATTACAAATTTAAGAAGCTCTAAAGATTTAAAGTCAAGAAATATATTTTGCGAATCTGACCTTGATATGTTATCAAATATATTTATGCTATGTAATGATACTAAGTTTGGTGAAGATAAAGGAAGAAAAATAAAACTTGGCGATCCTACTGAAACAGCTTTAATAGACTTTGGAGAAAAACTTGGATATAACAAAGAAAAAATGGAACAAATTTATAAAAGAATAGATGAAATTCCATTTGATTCTAATAGAAAAATGATGACTACAATAAATGAATTTAATAATGAACATTTACTTTCAACAAAAGGTGCTGTTGAATCTGTTCTTTTAAGTTGTGATAGAATCTTAATAAATGGAAAAGTACAAAAACTTGATGAGGTATTAAAGAATAGAATATTACAAAATAATATGCAGATGGCAAAAGCTGCATTAAGAGTTCTTGCATGTGCATATAAAAAAATAGATATATCAAATAAACTTGAAAAAAAAGAGAATAACTTAATATTCGTTGGCCTAGTTGGAATGATTGATCCACCAAGAAAAGAAGCAAAACGAGCAGTAGAAAATTGTTTTAGCGCTGGTATGATTCCGGTAATGATAACAGGTGATAATAAAGATACTGCAGTAGCAATAGCAAAAGAACTTGGAATTTTAAAAAATGATTCAGAAGCAATAACTGGTAGTGAACTTGATTTAATGAGTGATGAACAACTTATTAAGAAAGTCAATACTATAAGGGTATATGCAAGAGTTTCGCCAGAAAATAAAATAAGAATAGTAAAGGCATGGAAGAAAAATGGTAAGACTGTTGCCATGACAGGCGATGGGGTAAATGATGCACCTGCATTAAAAGGTGCAGATATTGGAATTGGTATGGGAATAACTGGAACTGAGGTTTCAAAGAGCGTAGCAAGTATGATACTTGCTGATGATAATTTTGCTACAATAGTTGTTGCTA
This sequence comes from Bacillota bacterium, assembly GCA_023410645.1. Classification (GTDB taxonomy): domain Bacteria; phylum Bacillota; class Clostridia; order TANB77; family CAG-465; genus CAG-465. Next base: position 4,044 of record JAEYPQ010000043.1, read on the forward strand.
TTAAAGAGGGAAGAAGAATATATAACAATATCCAAAATGTAATAGTATATTTACTTGCATCAAATTTAGCAGAAGTATTAATAATATTTTTTGCAACTTTATTTAATAAAACAATATTATTACCTATACAACTTTTGTGGATAAATCTTGTAACAGATACAATACCTGCTATTGCACTTGGATTTGAAAAAGAAGAAAAAAATATAATGAAACAAAAACCAAGAAATGCTAATGAAAAATTTTTCACACCTTTTTTAACGCTAAGAATAATTATACCTGCAGTTATAAAAACAATTGTAATGTTTGCTATATATTTCTTTGTAGAAAGAGGATACAATTCACAAATGGCAGGTGCAGCTGTATTCATTTCATTATCAATAATAGAAATTTTATTCTCATTTGTATGTAGATCAGATAGAAAGCCAGTAACGAAGATAGGAATCTTTTCAAATATACCTATGATATTTTGTTTAGTTGGAACAATATTATTACAATTTTTTGTTGTAACCACACCTGTGTTTGCAGAATGGCTAAAGATTCCTGAAATACCTTCTCATATACATTTTATGATTATTATAGCAAGTGTAGATTGTGTTATAATATTTGAATTTGTAAAAGTATTTTTAGCAAAGAAATTTTTAAAACAAAGAAAGTAGAAAAATAATGGTATAAAATTAACAAAAGGGAAATCATCGGATTTCCCTTTTTAAACTATGTATTTAATTTCAAAATTATCAAAATTATTTTTTATTAAAGTTTCTAAAAAAATTTTAGCCTCACTTTTTATTTTATCTTTATAATGATATTTACCTATTCCTCTTGAAGTCATATTTTCGGCTGAATATAAACTTATTGCATTTGGAAATGCCTCTTCATTTATCTTTCTGTGTATATAACTATATGTCATAAATATTATTTCAAAAGTAATATGAGATTTTGCTTTTTTTGATAATTTATCTTTAATTTGAAATATAAGTTCTGAATAATCCTCTTTAAAATTTTCAGTTATAATTACAGGAGCAATAAGTATGTGAACTGGATAATCCAAATCAGCTAATATATTTATTGCATTTATCCTTTCTTCTAAATTACTAGTTCCAAATTCTACTTTAGTAATTATCCTCTCAGGATTTAAACTCATTCTTGGAAGTATTCTTCCATTATGTTTAATATTTAATAGTGGATCAATATAACTAAATTTAGTAGGAAAAGTTAGTTTCCCTTTTGCTGTATTTTTTAAAAATGTATTTAAATTTTCTTCAAGATTTTCAGTAACTAGATTTTCAAGTAATAAATCGCTATTGCTCCCTATTTCAAATACTAACTCCTTTAATGAATTATTAGATGTTTTTATTAACTTATTTATAATTTCATCAGTATTAACAAAAACTCTTAAATATGAACATTTATTATAATTGCATACAAGATAACAATACATGCACATTGCATAACAACCAGATGAAGTGAATGGAACTAAGTAATCAGATATCTTGTGATTCTCAACATATTTATGTGTTTTTCTTGTACCAATTATTAAATACTTTTTTAATTTTGAAAAATCTTTATTTTCATATTTTCTAAGCTCTTCAATGTTATTGTGTGATTTTATTTCAATTTGTGGAATATTAAAATATTTTTGTAATAAGAAATTTCCAAGTGGATAATTTTTAATAGAATTCTCATAGTATATTCTAGTAAAATTAATATTTTTCATTTGCTCACCTATATTTATTATGTGTATAAATTTTTGATATTTGAAAAAAATAGAAAAATAAATAAAAAAATATATTTAAAGTTGAATATTTTTCAAAAATATGATAAATTATTTAAGAACACTAATATTTGGTGATATTCTATGGAGGTAAAAATATGAAAAAAATTGTAATTGCAGTAATAGTTATAGTTATAATAATATTAGCTATAATCTTTAACCCATTTTCTAAGAAAGGTAATGATAATACAGGAGATAATACGCAAATAAGTTCACTTACGGAATTATTTGCAAACAAATCACTTACATATAAGTATGAGGAAAGTGGAGAAAAGTATGATGTAAGAGTAACTGATGTGTCAAAAAACGAAGATATAACAACAGTTACAACTGAGAGAAAAGTAAAGGTTGATAATAAAGAGACTACTATTAAAATGAAATATGAAATTTCAGCAGAAAAAGTTGTAGAGTCTGGTGAATATCTTGAAAATGGTCAAGTTGTATCAGTTATTTATCCAAATGAAATAATAGTTGGTGGAATAGCAGTTGGTTCCGAGTGGAAAAGTGTGGATGGACTTATAACAAATAAAATAACAAAAGTTGAAAATAATCAAGTTACTGTTGTATCAACTAGAAAAGTAGATACATATGAAGAAGGCAAATCAGAACCTATACAAAAAGATTATACAGAAACTAGAGTATTTGAAAAGGGAAAAGGATTAATATCTTTTAGTGCACAATAATAGTTTATTTCTTTAATTATTATTTAATAATGTGAAAGATTAATGAAAAAAGTCTAAATTACTTGAAAAAAATACAAAATAGGGTATAATATTAATGAGAGGTGATTACTATGGAATTAGATTTAACAGGAATTCATATAGAAGTAACAGAAGCTATAAGAGAATTTACTGAAAAGAAAGTTGAAAAATTAGCAAAATTTTTTGATTCTGAAACTATATGTCATGTAACTTTTACTGAAAAAAATAAAGGTAAGCAACATGTAGATATAAGAATTGAATATAAGTCTCATACTTACCTTGCAGAAGGAGAGTTTGATGATATTTATTCTGGTTTAGATGATTTAATTGAAAAAATAGAAGAACAAATCAGAAAAGAGAAGGCAATAATTCAAAAGAAAAGAAGAGAAGGTTCATCTTATGAGGAACAAAATTCTGAATTAACTTTTGAAGATGAAGAATAATTAATAATAAAAAAGAACAGTAATTTAAAATATATCCATATTTAGTATACATAGAAAATAGATCTATGTTAAAATACTAAAAATGGGTATGTTTTTATGCAACAGATAAAATTTAATTATAGAAAGTATATGATAATTATTCATATACTCTTTATTTTGCAATTAATGAGTGATATAATAAAAAAATAGGTGATAAAATGACTAAATTATATGATTTCAAAAATAAAATAAATAAAGAAGATATCGAAAATGCAGCGAAATGTGTTAGAGATGGCGGAATAATCATTTTCCCAACTGAAACAGTATATGGAATAGGTGCAAATGCTTTAATGAAAGATGCAGTTGATAAAATATATATAGCTAAGGGTAGACCAAGCGATAATCCACTTATAGTTCATATTTCTGATTTTAAAATGTTAAATAGAATAATAAGTGGTTATAATGAAATAGAAGAAAAATTAATGAAAGAATTTTGGCCAGGCCCAATGACTATAATATTGAAAAAGAGTGACTTAGTTCCTTTTAATGTCACTTGCAATTTGGATACAGTTGGTGTAAGAATGCCAAGTAATATTGTAGCAAATGAGATAATAAGATTGGCTGATGTTCCAATTGCAGCACCAAGTGCCAATGTATCGGGCAGACCAAGTGGAACTAATATAGAGGATATTTTCCAAGAATTAAATAATAGAGTAGATATTATAATAGATTATGGGAATAGTGATATAGGGGTGGAATCAACAGTATTAAAAGTTATAGATAATGAAGTTGTAATTTTAAGACCAGGAAAAATTACTCCTGAAGATATCGAAAGTATTGGCTTAAAAGTAAGACTCGATTCACATATATTCTTAAATGTGAAAGAAAATGAAAAAGTAGAGTCCCCTGGAATGAAACATAGACACTATGCACCAAAAACAGAAACATTAATGGTATATGGTGATAATGAAGAATTATTATTAAACAAAATTTCACAAATTGTTAGTGAAAATGTAAAAATAGGTAAAAAGATAGGTATAATCGGATTTAATGAAAATGAAAGTTTCTTTGAAAAAAATGATAGTTTAGTATATATAGGATATGGAAATAAAAATGATTTATTATCTGTATCAAAAAATATATTTTCTTGCTTAAGGAAAGTTGATGATTATAATATAGATGTATGTATCATACAAGGTGTTGCAAAAAAGGGACTGGGTATTGCTATAATGAATCGACTTATCAGAGCTTGTGAATATAAAATAATTGAAATATAATGAAAAATGAGATCGGAAGATCTCATTTTCTGGGGGTAAATATTATCCAAAATGCGTTTGTAATAAAAATTATAGCTATCAAAAATGTTGAAAATAATAAAGTTGGTTTATCATATTTTAAGTAACTAAATAAAAAATTGAAAAATAAAATAAACAAGAGTATTGCAAATAATATCCTGAGTAACATTTTCCTTTTCCTTTTCATAATCTTCTCCTTTAATTTAATTTGAAAATTTAAAAATTTACATAGAGTATAACATCTTTTTGTCAATATGTAAACAAAATACACATATTTCTTTAAAATAACTTTACTTTTTGTTCATTTTATGTGATAATATATATGTTATTTAAGAAAATAGTTATAAGGAGTGATATTATGATATATATTTTAACAGGTGGACCTGCAACAGGTAAAGGAACAAGATCAGATATATTATCTGATGCATTACATATACCACATATATCTACTGGTGATATATTAAGGGAAGAAAGTAAAAGAAATGAAGAAATGGCAAATGCTCTTTCAAGAGGTGAATTAATTTCAGATCAAACAATAACAAGGCTTTTAGAAGAAAGAATTTCTCAAAGTGATTGTGTTAAAGGATTTATATTAGATGGTTATCCAAGAACTCTTAAGCAAGTTTCATTATTAAATGAACTTTTAGATAAAAAGGGTGTTAAAATTGATAGGGTTATTGAGCTTACAGTTCCTGATGAGTTAGCATTTAAAAGAATACTTGAAAGAAAACAATGTGGAAAATGTGGAAGAATGTATGGAATAGATTTCCCACCAAAAGTAGAAGATGTCTGTGATGATTGTGGTGGAAAACTATCAGTTAGAACTGATGATACAAAAGAAACATTAAAAAAGAGAATTGACACATACAAAGAAAATTCAAAAGAGATATTAGAATATTATAGAAATGTTGGACTATTAAAAACAGTTGATGCTTCTTCACATCCAGAAAATATAGTTGTGGAAGCAACTGAAGAATAGTTATTAGAAAGTGTGTAAAAAATGATAAATATAAAAAGTGAAAAAGAAATTAAACTTATGGAAGAATCTGCAGAGGCTTTAAAAGCAGCATTAAGAGCAATTGAAGCAGAATTAAGACCAGGTGTTACTACTATGAGATTGAATGAAGTAGCTGAATTTGCTATGAAAAAAGCAGGTGCTACTCCAGCATTTAAAGGAGAACCATGTCCATATAGAGGTGGTAAACCATATAAATGGGCTATTTGTACATCTGTAAATGATGAGATAATACATGGAATTCCATCAGATAGAGTATTACAAGAAGGTGATATCGTATCAGTAGATTTAGGAACATTTAAAAATGGCTGGTGTTCAGACGCAGGTAGAACTTATGGTATTGGCAAAATATCAGAAGTAAGTCAAAAATTAATAAATACTGCTGAAAGAGCATTTTTTGAAGGAATAAATCAAGCTGTTGCTGGTAATAGAGTTGGAGATATATCTAACTCCATACAAACATATGTTGAAAAGCAAGGTTTTTCTTTGCTTAGAGATTATCAAGGACATGGAATTGGTCAGGAAATGCATGAAGATCCAGGTGTACCAAATATAGGAACAAAAGGTAGAGGTGCTCGTCTTGAGAATGGAATGGCACTGGCAATAGAACCTATGATATGTGAAGGTAGGGCTGATGTCTATGTAAAAAGAGATATGTGGACAGTTGCAACAGTGGACAGAAAAATGACAGCATATTATGAGAATACAATAGTTATAACTGAGGATGGACCTAAGATATTAACATTGTAAAAACAGTATTAACATATAATAAAGATATCATCATACATATAAAGTATGGTGATATTTTTATATCTAGATTTTAAAACATGTTGAATTATGTAAACAAATATGATATAATTACATCGAGGTGGAAACATGGAAATCAAATTACGTGATATTATCATATTAATATTAGTTATATCTACACTATCATATGTAGCAATAACTATAAAAGATAATATGAAACAACAAGAAGTGATAAATTCTACAAAATTAAATAATGACTATGATCCAAATAATGATACCTTAGTTGAATTAACAGACTCAACTAAAGATACTAATAATAATGTTTCTAAAGAGAATGAAGACTCGAAGAAAGATGTAATAGTAATAAAAAGTGGATGCATAGGTGTAATAGATATACCTGATATAAATGTAAGAGCACAAATAAAATCTGGAACAGATAATGAGACATTAAAAAATTATGTTGGAAAATTTACTGATACTCCAAATTTTGGAGAAGTAGGTAATCCAAGCCTTGCAGCACATAACAATGTTTATACTGAAATATTCAGAAATCTAAATAAGTTAAATATTGGAAATAAAGTGAGAATTGTAACAAAGGATTATGAATATGTATATAAAGTAGTATGGAAGAAAGTAGTTTCACCAACAGATATATCGGTTTTAGAAAGTTCAAATAAAAAGGAATTAACTTTAATTACTTGTACAACTACAGCACAATCTAGAATTGTTGTTAGATGTGAGCAAATATTACAAAATCCTATATAAATCCTACAAAATACAACATTTTTTGTAACAAAATTGAAATGTTTTTGTAATAAAATGTTGACACTAAAATTCCGGTATGCTATAATTAAACCATTATTTAAGTGTGTAATAAGGAGGTACTTTAACATGAAAAAAGTATCAAAAAAAATATATATGCGAGTAATTGCTATTTTTATGCTTATATCAATAGGCGTTGCTCAGATAGGGGATATTATTAATCAGACGCTATATGCTGCTGAAAAAACAATGAGCTTTTCATATACTGGTGGATCAGAGAAAGTATTTACAAATGAAGCTTATGGAGATTATAATACAGTATATAGACAAGCAAAATTAGATGATTATGTTGCATATTGCTTAGACTATGGACGTAAATTACCAAGTGGAAGTTTAACATATAAAAGAACACTTAGTGATAAAGCAACATCTATTTTGGTTGCAGGTTATCCAAATAGAACTGCAAGTGATATTGGTGCTTCAAGTACTAAAGAAGCATATCTTGCAACCCAACTTGCACTTTGGAAAACAGTAAATAGTACTGGGGATTCAAAAACTGGACTTAATTTTGATGTTTCTGATTTAAAAGCAGTAAGTGGGCAAGAATCTTTATTTTCTAAAGTTAAATCACTTGCTACTAAAATAGAAAGTTATGCTAAAGTAAATCCATATAACCCAAGCTTTTCACTTGCTATAAATTCAAGTAAAGCGAAGAATGTAAATGATGGAGGGAATATATTAGCTGGGCCATATGTATTAGATATGACTGGATTTGATGGAAAGACTGCTAAAGTAGAGCTTAGTGGAGCACCTAGTGGAACAAAAATCGTTGATAAAAATGGCGCTGTTAAATCAAAATTTTCTGATGGAGAAGGTATTTACGTTCAAATACCTGGTTCTGTACTTTCATCATCACTTACTTTAAAAGCAGAAGTATCTGGATATGAATATACAGGTGTTGTTTATGGTGGTTCATCATCTGAACAAAGTTATGCAACTGTTGTTAAGAAAACTGTTGCACTTGACAAATCAGTAAAAATTAGTTGGGAGAATTCACTAGGCAAAATACAAATAATAAAAGTTGATAATGATGGTAACAAAATCTCTGGTGCAAAATTTGAACTTAGAAATTCTAGTAATAAATTGATTGCCAGTGGAACAACAGGAAGTGATGGTAAAATTACATTTGATGAGTTGACACCTGGAAAATATAATGTTATCGAAACTTATGTACCATCAGGTTATGTATTAAACAGTACACCAGTTACTTTTGATGTTACAAATGGAGCAAGTTTATCAAAAACAATAGTAAATCAAAGAGAAGGACAAAAATTAGGAAATATACAAATAACAAAAGTTGATCAATATAATAATAGAATTTACGGTGCAAAATTCGAACTATATAATTCTAGTAATAAATTGATTGCTAGTGGAACAACTGATTCAAATGGTGTAGCAAGGTTTGAAGACCTTACTGTCGGAAATTATACTGTAATTGAGACTTATGTACCATCAGGCTATGTTTTGGACTCTACATCAATAAATATGACAGTAACAAATGGAAATACGACATATAAAACTATTACAAATCAATATATCGTTCCAAATACTCCAACAGAAGTAAGAGGAAGTTTTAAGATAAAGAAAATAGATGATGCAGGAAATCCTGTATCTCAAACAAAATTTGAACTATATAATTCAAGTAGAAATAGAATAGCTACGATGACAACAGATAGTAATGGTATAGCAATCGCAAATGATTTGGTTAAAGGAACATATTACTATAAAGAGGTTCAAGTACCTGCTGGATATCAAATTAATGATAATGAATATTCATTTACTGTAACCGGATCTGGGGTAATAGAAAGAACTATGGTTAATAATCGTATAAATGGAAATTTCAAAATAAAGAAAGTTGATGATGCAGGAAATCCTATATCACAAGTAAAATTTGAACTGTATAATTCAAGTAGAAATAGAATAGCTACAATGATAACAGATAGCAATGGTATTGCAATCGCGAATGATTTAAGTAGTGGAACATACTATTATAAAGAAGTTCAAGTACCTACTGGAGTACAAATTGATAATAATGAATATTCATTTACTATAAATGGTTCTGGGACAGTTGAAAAGACAATAGTCAATAAATTAATAAAAGGAAATTTAAAAATAATAAAAGTAGATGATTTAGGAAACCCATTATCACAAGTAAAATTTAATATTTTAGATTCAAATAAAAATAAGATTGCAACTATAACTACTGATAGTAATGGTATTGCAACACTATCTGAATTAAGTAATGGTACTTATTATTATCAAGAAATAAATGCACCAGAAAATGTTATATTAGATACAACTCAATATCAATTTACAATAGACAATTCAAATAAATATATTGAAAAGAAAGTTGTAAATAATCTAATAAAAGGACAATTAAAAATAGTGAAGGTAGATGATTTAGGTAATAAAATTGCTGGTGTAAAATTTGAAATATTAGATCTAAAGATGAATTTACTTGATACTATAGTTACTGATGAAAATGGTGTTGCTACATCAAAATATTTAGCAAAAGGAAAATATTATTATAGAGAAGTCGAAGCACCAAGCAACTTAATTATTGATAAACAAGTATACGCATTTTCAATTACAAAAAATGAAGAATTAGTAACAAAAACAATAGTTAATGAACTTATTAAAGGAAACTTACAAATAATTAAAAAAGATGATTATTCAAATCCAATACAAGGTGCAAAATTTGATATATTAGATTCTAATAAAAAAGTGGTTGAAACTATTACAACAGATAAAAATGGTATAGCTAAGACTAGTAATTTGCCAATCGGAAAATATTATTATAAAGAAGTAAAAGTTCCAGATAATGTAATGATTGACACTAAAGAATATGAAGTTAATATAGTAAGTGGAATAATTGAAAAAAATATTGTAAATACTTTGAAAAAATCAAAGATACAAATTATAAAATTAGATAAATTAAGTAAAGAACCAATAGCTAATGTAAAATTCCAAATATTAAATGAAAATAAGGAAGTTATAGATACTATAGTTACAGATAATCAAGGAAATGCTTATTCAAAAGATTTAGTTTTAGGAAAATATTACTATAAAGAAATAGAGGCTCCTGAAAAATATAAACTAGATACTAAAGAATATGAATTTAAAATCAAGGGAAATAATGAAGATATTCAAAAAATTATATATAATGTTCCAAAAGAATCTCTTCCTACAACTGGATCTGGATTTGGATCAAATGTTGGTATAATATTTATGATTAGTGGAACAACAATAATTGGTTATGTAGTAATACTATCTTTAAAGAAAAAGAAAAATATAAATGATTTTAATGATTAATTTAATAATTGTATATAAAATATAAATTTAATGTACTGTAAGTATAAAATAGCTTACAGTATATTTTTTTGATATATTGCGTAAAATATTAATAATACTTATAGGAGATATTAATATGTTTAGAAAATCAATTATTGCACTGATTTGTGTTGCAATTGTAATTATTATAGGTATAATATATTATTTTGTACAAAATTCAAATAGGAATGATAATAATAATAAAAATAATAATATATTGAGTATTAAAGAAAACGTACTTAACTAATATCTATTTACAAATAAAAATTCAGAATTAGTCTATGAAGGTGGACCATCACACTGGGGATCTAGAAGTATAAAAATTGAAAATATAAAAGAAAATGAAACAAGTAGAACTATTGAACTAAATATTAAGGATAATAGTGATTTAAAAGGCGAAGAGCCTCCAAAAGAGTGGATCGAAAAGTGGGAATTAAATCCAAATGGTCTATATATTAATGATATATTAGTAATAAAATATCCACTAAATGTGGGAGAAGAGTGGAATATATTAGAATATACACCATTAACAGATAATAATAAAAAATATAGTGCAAAAATAAAAATAATAAACATTGTAAATACTAAAAATGATTTTGGTGAAGATGTAAAACAAATAACTACAAGACTTACAATAGATCCGCTAGATATTATTTATGGTGGCAGTTATACTGAAACAACAGTATATGAAACAAGTATTGGAATTAAATCAAAAAGCGTTATATCAACGACGATAGATAATACTGAGCTTAGTTATTGGCTAGAACGTAAGAATGATATTTAAATTAAAGTGATAAATATGTAATTTACATATTTATCACTTTTGTTATAAAAATTATGTCAAATTAATATATATTATGTATAAACAATTACTATTTAAATAATTTTTTTCATTAATCTTAAAAAAATATATATTTTTAACAAAAAAACTTATAAAACGTTGACATATATATGAAAATAGTTTATAATATATATGTTAATTGTTGCTTATTTAAAATAAGCGATTTTATATTATGTAATAGGAGGAAAAGTAATGGCAAAAGATGATGTTATAGAAGTTGAAGGTGTAGTTATAGATGCATTACCTAATGCCAATTTCAAAGTAAAACTTGAAAATGGTCATGAAGTACTTGCTCATATATCTGGAAAACTTAGAATGCATTATATAAAGATACTGCCAGGTGATAAGGTTAAACTTGAATTATCAACTTATGACTTAACAAAAGGCAGAATTACTTGGAGAGAAAAATAAAATTCCTATTATTTAATTATTATATTAAGTAAATAAACAATAAATTAGAGCGGCTGTAGGAAGGATATAATCTTTCTATTTAATTTAATGTTTATTATATATTTACTTACTTTTGTTAAATTTGTTAACAAAGATTTTAAGGAGGATTTAAAATGAAAGTAAGACCATCTGTAAAGAAAATTTGTGAAAAGTGCAAAGTTATTAGAAGAAATGGCGTAGTTCGCGTTATTTGTGAAAATCCAAAGCACAAGCAAAGACAAGGTTAATGTGGGGGTGTAGAATTAAATGGCACGTATATCAGGAATAGATTTACCAAAAAATAAAGTAGCAGAAATTGGACTAACAGCTATCTATGGAATAGGTCGTTCTGCATCAAGAAAAATACTTGCAGAAGCAGGTATTGAAACTACAAAAAGAGTAAAAGACTTCACAGAAGAAGATGAAGCTAAAATAAGAGCTATAATCGAAAGAGATTATAGTGTTGAAGGTGATCTTCGTAAAGAAGTTGCTCTTAATATTAAAAGATTAATGGAAATTAATTGCTATAGAGGACAAAGACATAAAAAAAGATTACCAGTTCGTGGGCAAAGAACTAAAACTAATGCTAGAACAAGAAAAGGTCCTGCAAAAACAATAGCAGGAAAGAAAGGAGTATAATAAAATGGCAGCAAAGAAAAAAGTAGTAACAAAAAAGAAAGTTAAGAAAAATGTATCAGCTGGTCAAGCACATATTCAATCATCATTCAATAACACTATAGTTACAATGACTGATCTTCAAGGTAATGTTTTATCTTGGGCAAGTGCTGGTGGACTTGGTTTTAAAGGTTCAAGAAAAAATACTCCTTTTGCAGCTGGTCAAGCAGCAGAAACTGCAGCTAACGCAGCTAAAGAACATGGATTAAAAAGCGTAGAAGTTTACGTTAAAGGACCTGGTGCAGGTAGAGAAGCAGCAATAAGATCACTTCAAGCTGCAGGATTGGAAATAAACATGATTAAAGATGTAACTCCAATACCACATAATGGTTGTAGACCACCAAAGAGAAGAAGAATATAGTGGGGGTGTAAAGATAAAATGGCAAGATATACAGACGCAGTGTGCAAAAAGTGCAGAAGAGAAGGTATTAAACTTTTCTTAAAAGGTACTAGATGTAATTCAAATAAATGTGCTATTGATAGAAGATCATATGCTCCAGGACAACATGGAAAAAATAGAGTTAAATTATCAGAATATGGACTTCAATTAAGAGCAAAACAAAGAGCAAAAACTTATTATAGAGTTTCTGAATCTCAATTTAGAAAATATTATGATGAAGCCTACAGAAGAAAAGGCGTTACATCAGATATGCTTTTTGAACAATTAGAATTAAGACTTGATAATATAGCATATAGAATGGGAATTGGTTCTTCAAGAGCTGAATCAAGACAACTTGTTGGATATGAAATGTTAGAAGTTAATGGTAAAAAAGTAAATATTCCATCTTATATTTGTAAGGTTGGAGATGTTATCAAAGTTAGAGATGCTAAAAAAGATAACAAAGCTATAACATTAGTTATAGAATCAAATAAATTAAAAGCTGTACCATCATGGCTTGAAATGGATAAAGAAAAGATGGAAGCAAAAGTATTAAGAAAGCCAACTAGAGAAGATGTTGATCTTGAAGTACAAGAAAGTCTAATAGTTGAGTTATACTCTAAGAACTAATTAAAATCATTTAGTTAAATACAAAATAATACGTGTAATCAGAGCGTATTAAAGGGGGATAAAAAATGATTGAAATGCAAAGACCAGAGATAAAATGTGTTGAAGTAGATGTAGACACATATTATGCTAGATTTGAAGTTGAACCTTTGGAAAGAGGATTTGGAATTACACTTGGTAATTCACTTAGAAGAATATTACTTTCTTCATTACCAGGATACGCTATTAATACAATTAAGGTTAGTGGTGTAACTCATGAATTTTCAACAATTCCAGGAGTAACAGAAGATGTTACTGATATGATACTTAATTTAAAACAAGTATGTCTAAAATCAGATGATATGGACGAAAAGAAAATATCAATAAAAGCAAAAGGACCTTGTGAAGTAAAAGCAGGAGATATTATAACTGATTCAACAATTAGTGTTGTAAATGAAGATTTACATATAGCTTATGTTGATGAAGGTACAGTACTTGAAATAGAAATGACAGCAGTTAAAGGAAGAGGATATACTCCAGGAGAAAGAAGTAAAGAAAATAGTTCTATTGATGTACTTCCTATCGATTCAATATTTACACCAGTTAAAAAAGTAAATTTTGAAGTTAACAAAACAAGAGTTGGACAAAATGCTGATTATGATAGCTTAGTAATGGAAATCTGGACAAATGGAGTTATTGAACCATATCAAGCATTAAGTATGGCAGCAAAAATATTAAACGAACATCTTGAAATGTTCATTGATTTATCAGAAATTGCTAAAACAATGTCTATAATGTCACAAAAAGAATTATCTATGAAAGATAAACTTTTAGAAACTGCAATAGAAGATTTAGAGCTTTCTGTAAGATCATACAATTGTTTAAAAAGAGCTGGAATACATACAGTTGCAGATATTGTTAATAAATCTGAACAAGATATGATAAAAGTAAGAAATCTAGGTAAAAAATCTCTAGACGAAGTAATAAATAAAATTGCAGAATTAGGTCTTGAATTCAAAAGTAAAGAAGACTAATATATAAGGAGGATACAAAAATGCCAGGAACAAGAAAACTTTCAAGAACAACTTCTCATAGAATGTCTATGCTTAATAATTTAGTTTCATCTTTAATTTTAAATGGTAAAATTGAAACTACTTTATCACGTGCAAAAGAAGTTAAACCTCTTGTTGATAGTTTAATTGATTTAGCTATTAAAGAAAAAGATAACTTTGAAGTTAAAGAAAAAACTTTATCAAGAGCTAAGAAAGATAAAAACGGTAAAATAGTAAAAGAAACTAAAACTTCTAAAAATGGAAATAAATATGAAGTAGTAGTTAGAGAAGTAGTTAAAGAAAAAGTTAATGTAGATATGCCATCAAAACTTTCTGCAAGAAAGAAAATGTTTAACAGTTTACAAAAAGTTAAAGATTTTAATGGTAATACAATTGATTTAACTGAAAAACTATTCAATGAAATAGCACCTAAATATGAAGCAAAAGGTGGATATACAAGAATTGTAAGACTTATTGCTAGAAAAGGTGACGCAGCTGAAATGGCTATAATTGAATTAATATAGTTTTATATAAATAATACAGAGTATTTTATAATATTTTGTATTATTTTTTTATATTTTTATCAAAACTTTAATAATATTGTTGACATAATTAGAAAACTATGTTATAATTTAAACATCAATTTATTTATGAGTACCAAAAATATAAATATAGGAGGTATTAATATGATTATTAAATCACCGCCAAACTTATTTTATCGAAACAATAAGATTATAAAAATTGCGGCCTAACATGGCAGGATCCGGAAATCTCCCTGTAAGGGAATATTATTATTACGCTGTTGCGTAAATAAAATATTAGGAGGACAATTATGATTAGAAACGGACCAAACAATTTAAACCAAAAGCATATTGCGATATAAGATTCGGCGCAGCCGGGAGATAATACCCAACGTTTAGGGTATAAAAAATCCAATATTAACTACCGGAGGACATCATTAATGAGGATACGGGATAAACCCATTATGAAATTCTAAAAATGAGATTCAAATATTGTGCAGATATTACCTTACGAAAGGGCAAAAATATGCAAAACTTAAATAAGGAGCGTGCTCCTTGAAACAATATTTACAGATCATTTTTGAAACCCCTCCAAAGGTGATCTGTTTATATACATTTTTATTTATACTCCCCTCATCATTGAAAAAGACACGCTATTGCGTGTCTTTTTCGTCACTTAATTTATTATAAAAATCTAAATTAATATCACTATTAGAGATAGAAGAATGTATATTAGATGCTAGAATATCTAAGTTTAATAAATATGATATTTTATTATCAATATTTTCTAACAATTTATTATTTATTGAGGCTAATAATTCTATATTTGATTTCTTTGAAATTTGTGATAATAACTTCTTACCATTTCCATTCATTGAAAGAATATGAGCATAAGTTATATTTTTCGAAATTGCTTCACTAAATATATCTTTTTTTATTCCAAGAAGAATATTTATAAGTATTCTTCTTATTTTTGTTTCTACATATCTTTTTGATTTTATATTTTCAACTAGTTCTTCATATGATTTTGAATTTAGATTCGCTTCGATTATTCTGTTTTCTAATCCTTCAGTTACTTCATTAATTTGTGATAAATCTTCTTTATCCATAGTTAATATTTTGTATTTTATTAATTTATACATATCTTCGTTTAAACATATTTTAGATTTTATTAGTTCATTATACATATTTTCAGGAATATATTTTCTAATATTTTCTAAGTCATTTACCTTTAATAAATTACGTATAGCAGTTGCAGATGTTATAGATGAGTCATCATTAGCTTTGGTATCATTGTGATTTGCAGTATCTCTATATAGAGAATAAGGGATAATTGTACTATTTAATTTATTTAATGCTTTTAAATATTCAATACCAAGTATATTATTTGGCTTTGATAAAATATCAGTATAGTTTATTTCTGAATTAGTAGGAAGATATTTAGAAATAGTAATTTGTCTTGCTTTTGCAAAAGTAATTCCTTTTTTTAATTCAATTCTGATATTTTCATATATATTTTTTTCATTATCTATTATTATTTTAGCAATGGATTTCAAATTCTCTATATCTTTTTCTTCTGTTCCAAAGCATATATAATTTACAATTCCTAATTTATCCAATAAATTTACTGCGCCCGTTGCAAAATACTCAGCACTTGAAGTTGCATATATAGTTGGTAACTCTATTACCAAATTAATTCCATATTCACACACTATTTTTGCTCTTTCAAATTTATTTAAAACTGCAATATTCCCAGTTTGAGTAAAATTTCCAGACATTACTAATATAACGTAATCAGCATTTGTCATTTCTTTTGCTTTTTTTATGTGATATATGTGTCCATTATGAAATGGATTATATTCAGCTATTATACCTAAAACGTTCAATCTATTCACCTCTATTTGCTTGTATTTTGGATACTTTTATGCTATTATATATACAAGTTTAGCATACATAAATTAAAAATTCAAGTAAAGGAGTATATATTTATGGAAGAAGAAATAAAAAAGGTGAAATTATACACTGATGGTGCATGTAGTGGCAATCCAGGTCCTGGTGGATATGGTGCTATTTTAATATATAAAGGAATAGAAAGAGAAATATCTGATTATGAAATAAGTACTACAAATAATAGAATGGAAATTATGGCTGTTATCAAAGGACTTGAATTACTTAAAGAACCTTGTGAGGTTACTGTCTATAGTGATAGTTCTTATGTTGTAAACAGCATAGATAAAGGATGGATTTATTCGTGGAAAAAAAATAATTGGATTAAATCTGACAAAGAGAAGGTTAAAAACATTGAGCTTTGGGAGAGAATGTTGGAGCTTATGCAAATGCATAAAGTAAAATTTGTAAAAGTTAAAGGTCATAGTGATAATGCATATAACAATAGATGTGATAAGCTTGCAGTAAGCGCAAGGAACAAGGTAAAAATTTAAAAAGTAAATTATAAAAAAGTTAAATGTTTCATAAACATTTCATTAAGACATACAATGTTGTATGGTGATTTTTAATGAAACATTATATAGCTGATTATATAGATAAAAATATTAAAAGTATAACAATTCTTGTTTTATGCTTAGTATCTGGACTTGTTGTAGGAATAATTACATATCAATTTTTAGATGATGGAATAAGAAACGAATTTGTTAATTCCATGAAAAGTACATTAGATATAACAAAACAAGAAAATTTTGAAGGAATAAATGTTATAAAAAATGGTATAGGTTCAAATAGTATAATGGTTGCCCTAATATATTTGGGTGCCATAACACTTATTGCACCTTTTATTGTGTGTATTTTTAACTTATTTAAAGGATTTGTATTAGGAATATATGTATGTACTATATTTAATATATTTGGTTTTGGTAATGGTTTGTTATCTATTTTCTTGATAGTATTAGTACCAAATATAGTATATATACCTTCATTTATATATATGTGTGTGAATTCAATTAATTTTCATTATGACATAATAGACAATAACACAAATAAATTAGGAAGAATAATCAAAGAATCTTATCTAATTTTAGTTGGATTTTCTATAATGTTTTTATCAGTTATACTGGAACAATTTTTAAGCAATGTAGTAATTTCTATATATAAAAATATGGGGTAATTTGTCGAAAAAAACTGTTATTTTTACAAATTATAAAAACATTACATAATTTTTAAAAAACACTTGCAAATTTGCAAAAAATAGTGTAAAATAATGGTACGAACGGAGGATCATAAGCTATGAGATTAATTATAGATGAATTTATTGATGGTTTAAAAGCAAGACAAGCATCACAAAATACGCTTGCATCATACGAAAGAGACGTTATTCAATTTGACAATTATTTTGAAAAAAAAGGTAAAAAAATTTTTGATCTAACAAAGGATGATATGCAAGAATATGTAAACCATTTACTTGCCGCAGGTAAATCTAATTCTACTATATCAAGAAGTACAGCCTCAATAAAAGCTTTATATAGATATTTAGTAAGTAAAAGACTTGCAGAAGAAAATATAGCAGACAGTGTTGAAGCTCCTAAAGTTGATAGAAAAGAACCTATGATATTAACTTCTAAGGAGATTGAAATGTTACTTGAACAACCAGACCTAACAGAACTTAAAGGTCAAAGAGACAAGGCAATGTTAGAAGTGTTGTATGCTACTGGTATAAGAGTAACAGAACTTATTTCTTTAAGATTAGAAGATGTTAATTTAACAAATGGATATATAAAAGTAAAGAAAAAAAATACTGAAAGACATATTCCAATTGGAAATTATTGCTTAAAATCATTAAAAGAGTATATAAATAAAGTAAGACCTCTTCTTATTAGAACAGAAGAAGAGAAAACATTATTTATAAATACTAATGGTCAAAAAATGACAAGACAAGGATATTGGAAAATATTGAAACAATATAAAGAACAAGCAAAAATAGAAAAGGAGATTACTCCACATACAATTAGACATTCATTTGCTGTTCATATGCTTCAAAACGGAGCAGAATTAAAAACTGTTCAAGAATTACTTGGACATACAGATGTTGCATCAACTATGATGTATACACAAATGGCTGATTTAGCTACAAAAGATGATTATATGAATCATCATCCAAGAGCGTAATATAAATTTGTATAAATGCAGTATCATAATATATTTGATATTGCTTTTATTTTATTAAAGGGGAAAGTCATGGTTAAGAGAAATTATATAGTAGCTAGTGTAATAATAATTTTAATTCTAATAAGTGTATTTATATTTATAAATCAAAAAAGTAAAATTTTCGATGGAAATATAGTAGAAAATGATAAGCAATTTTCATTAGATTATTTGTTTTTCAATAAGACAATTACTCATAAAATGAATATAAAAAAAGACATGTATATTGGTATTAGAATTATTAATACGGTAGGTAATATAGATGTTGTTATAACGGATAATAATAACAATGAGATATATAGAGGAAATAAAATAAGTGAAGATAGTAATTTCTTTGTTAAAGTAGGAGATACTGGGGAATATACAATTAATGTAAAAGGAACTAAGGCTAAAGGTAGTGTAAGTTTTGATATACTTGAGTTCTATAATTAATGTGTAAAATTTATTTTAAAATAAACGAGCAAAGATAATGATAAAAATGTTGTGCTTGATTTATGACAATATAAATAATATTAATGCTTAAAAAGTAGAAATTCATAGTATAATATTTGAATATCTAGAGCAAGTAAAAATTATGTTATAACTATAATTAATGAATAATAAAATATATTAATTATATTTTTGTTAACTTGTATAATTGATAAAGAACTCATTGCATAAGTAATGCTTTGAGTTCTTTATTTTTATAAACAAAACTGTTAATCAAGAGTAGCTTCAAAATCACTAAGATCTGTTATTATTTCAGTAGCTGCTCTAATTTTTATGGCCTCATCAGAATTAACTATATAATCTTTAAATTTAATAAGTGATTCTACTTCATAAATTGATAAGTTTGTCTTAATAGATATAGTTTCAATAAAAAAATTGAAAGCATCATATAAAGGCGTAAATACGTTTAAAACCTCAGAGTAAGTTAAATTACTAGCATGTTTTAAGGTAATAGACGGTTCACGAAATGTTAATTTGCCAACTTTGGTAATAATTCTTTTATTACCGTATAAAAAAAGAATTGCAGCACAACCTGAGGCAAATGTGGTAATAGTTACTAATTTGCATTTACTTTTTTGTAAACTCGAAATAATAGACATTAAACCATGAATTGAACCTTTTTCACTATCAATAATAATAATAATTTTCTTATCAGGCTTTTGTGAAAGTTCGTCAATCTTCATTGCTATTTCTCCACATAATTCATCGGTCATCTGTCCATTAATATGAATTATTCTTTCAAGATCTTCACTCATTCTAATCCTCCTAATTTAATATAATAGAATAATGCACATATATAATTAAATTATAACATTATTTTTATGTAAAGTCAATATCTCTTAATTTGCAATAAAGCATATAAAAGAATTGCTTTTTTATGTAAATTATGTTATAATTAATATAGTAATTTTGAAAATCGGAAAGGGAAAAGCATATGGAAAAAAATATAAAAAAAATAATTTCATTATTAGTATTAATAATATTTGTATTCACAACTATTCCAACATTAAATATAGTTAATGCAGCAGATATAACATCACCTGTACTTACAATTACTGGACCTAGTGCATCATATATACAAGATGGTGGAACAGTAAAATATACTTTAGTTTATACAGATAATGTTGCAGTAACAAATATAACTATAAAACCAAGTGATGTAGTATTAGTTGGGTTTACAGCAACAACTTCTGCTGTAAAAAATGGTAGTACTGTAACTATTAATATAACAAATATTCATGCAACTAATAATGGATCTAAATATATTATTGTAAATGCTGGTACAGCATCAGATGCTCAAGGAAATGTGGCTAATAAAGCAGTATCAGATGTATTTAAAATGCCAGATATGGTTATTAGAGATACAACAGCACCAACAATATCTATATCAAATCCAAGTAGTAGTACTGTAAGAAAAGGTGGAACTGTTGAATATACTGTAACATATGCTGATAACGTTGGTATAAAAAATATAACTTTAAATCCAAGTAATATAACTTTAAATGGCTTTAGTGCTAATAGAAATGTAAGTATAATATCAAATACTCAAGCAAAAGTTACACTTACAAATATTCAAGGAAATGAAGGTACAAAAAATATATCAATTTCTTCTGGAACAGCATCAGATGCTGCGGGAAATGTGGCACCATCTAGAAATTCAAATGCTTTTGCCTTAGTAGATGAACCAGAACAAAATAACAATAACAATAATAATAGCAACAATAGTAATAATAACGGTAAAAATAATAACACTGGAAATGGTGGTAAAAATACAAACAATAATGGAAATAAGAATGATTCAAATACTGGGAATTCTGATCAAAATCAAGATAATGAACCAAATGTTGAAATTGTGCCAGGTATAGATTTTGGATATAATGTAAACACAGAGATAAAGAATTTTGCTTCTTGGTTAAAATCCAAAAAAGAAAATATATCAAATGTTCAAGAATATAATTATTTATCTGAGGATGAAGAATTAACATATTTTATTGATTACTATAACGGAAGTGCAGAAGAAAAAACTGTAAATTTAAAATTAAATATACCATTTAAAACAAACATAAAAGAAATAAGTAATGGTGGAAATGTAATTATTCAGGAAGATAATTCAACTATTATCGAATGGAATTTAGAATCAGTAAAAAGTCAAGAAAAAAATAGAATTTTTGTTAAAGTAAAATTTGGTAAAGATTTAGAATTAATAAATTCTGATAATATGTCTAAAATATTTTACTCTGAACTTACTACAAAAATTGGAGATAATACAACTAGCTCATATTTAAGACAAATATATATAGATAAGTCAATTACTAAAACAGGTACTTTTGCAGATTCACTAAAATTTTTAACAAGCAATGATAATATAAGGCCAAATGATGAAATAACTAGAGCAGAACTTGCTAAAATGATTGCAGATGCTGGAATAATAAATATTGAATATGGTTCTGATAAATATAAAAAATATAAAGATTATAAAAAAATTCCTGTATATTCTAGAGATGCAATTTCATCTTTAGCAGATACAAATGTATTTAACATTGAAGATAATAACTTCGATCCTAATTACCCTATTATTAGAGATGATTTTATGAAGATTATGATTAATCTATTAGGTTATGTCTCAGATTCAAAAATTAAAGCTGAACAACCAATATACATAATTGATGATTTAGTAAAAGATAGTGATTCTAATGTTAATGAAAACAAAAATTATATAATGGAACTTGCTAGATTAAATATATTACCTGAATACAAGACAACAACCAAAGTTGATGAGTATATAAAAAGAAAGGAAGCCTTAGCAATAATAAATTCCATAGCTTTCAAATCAACTAGCAATACAGAAGAGTCTAATTCAAGTGTAAGATTTTTAAATATAAATAATATAAAGTATTTATATGACTTTACATAGATTATAATTTGATATAAAATAGAGTAGTAAAATCTACTCTATTTTTAAATTTCTACATTTTTTTTCTTTTCACTATGATATACTCTCGTTATGAGGTGGTAAATATGAAATATACATATGAGGAAGGAAATTTAAATATTAATTTAGATGAGGATTTAGATATGAAATCATGCAAAATTTTAAGAACAATAATCGATGGATATATTATGAGATATCAACCAAAAGAGTGCATAATTGACTTAAGTAATGTTAAATTTATGGATAGTAGTGGTATTGGTCTTCTCGTTGGAAGATATAATCTGATAAAATTAATAAATTCAAAATTAGTTATTGTTAATCCCACTACAAGTATAAAAAGGGTATTGGAGTTATCAAATATTGCCAAAAATATAGATATGAGGAGTGTGTGATAATGGTTCAAAATAATGTTAGAATTGATATAAGAGCATTACTTGAAAATGTAGCTTTAGTTAGAGTTGCAATATCTTCATTTGTATCTAATTTAGATATAACAATAGATGAATTAATGGATATTAAAACAGCAGTATCAGAAGCGGTAACAAATTCAATTGAACATGGATATACTGACGAAAATGAAGAAAATAGAGTTATAATAGAATCAAATATTTATTCTGATGAAGATGATATAGTTGAAATAAAAATTATAGATTATGGAATTGGTATAGATGATATAGAACTTGCAACAACTCCTGCTTATACATCTAAACCAGAACTTGAACATGCGGGAATGGGATTTACTATTATGGAGACTTTCATGGATGAAATAGTAATAGATTCAACTAAAGATGAAGGTACTTGTATAACATTAAAAAAGAAAATTAAGAAGAAGAAATCAGTAAAATAATTTGGATTTTTTATATAAAAATGTTGAAAAAAGATAGTATATATGATAACATAGAAAGCCTGATGGATGTAGAGATAATAAACTACAAAATTACAAAATACAAGTAATTTTCTGAATCTATATTAGTATGTGTTTAATGGATATATACTATTTTTGAAGAATATAATCAATAATAATTTAGTGATTAATAATTTTGTAGTATAGTGTAAAAAACCTAAGTAAAAAAGGCTCCATCTTTTAGCTTAGGTTTCTCTGTGTCCTCTATTTAAAAAATGTTCGGTAAACAAAATGGGGGTAAATAAATTTGAAAAATAAGAAAAAAGGAATAAGTTTAATAGTGTTAGTGATAACAATAATAGTAATAATATTGTTAGTAACAGCAGTGATACTTGGATTAACAAGAAATAATCCAAGAGATAGTGCTGTAAAAGCAAAGTTTATGGCAAATTTCACAAATGTAGAAGAAGGTGTTGGAATATATGCGATGAGTAAACTATCTGCAGATAATACAAATTATCAGCTACCAATATCAGATAAGGTAACATTAGCAGAAAAAGAAACAATAAAGAAGGAAGTACCAACATTAGCAGCAAAAATAGCAGAGTTAAATCCAGGAAAGACAATAGATAATATAGATTTGTATCATATAGACCCAACACTAATAGGCGCAGAGAATCTTTACTCAAGTAAAACAAAAGGATATCTAATTGATATAGCAACAAAACAAGTATATGATTATAGTGGAGAATACTTTGAAGATGCAAGATGGCATACACTCGACTCAGGAGTAAAAGATTCAGATTTACCAGATATAGTGGATGATGTAGTAGATATATGGGATGGCTGGATAAAGTTAACGTTGTACTATCCATCAAATTCAACAGAAAGAAAATGGAGATTAGGAGAGACAGGGGAAGTAAGAAGTGCTGAGTATGATGATTGGAAAGATTATACAGGACCAATAACAGTAAGATTATCTGATGTAGAAAATATATGGATAAGTTATATAGTAGATGGGAAAAAAGTAGTAATACCACCATTAGGAAAAGTAGCAGTAGATATAGTACCAGATAGTAGAGAACCAGTAGATAGTGTAAAAGTAAATATATACTATGATGAAGGAGCAACAAAGAAGGAGTATAAAGTAG
>JAEYPQ010000023.1 GCA_023410645.1 Bacillota bacterium
AATGGGTAGCAGGAATACAAGGAGAAGGTTACTTTAAAACAGGTGGAACAGAGATAAATAACAATAGTGTAGTAAAGATAACTGGGAATGGATATTACACATTCTATGCAGAAGATGGAGTAGGAAATACACAAGTATATACATTAAATGTAGAAAACATAGATTTAACACCACCAGCAATAGATATACAAGTGACACCAGAGGAAACAGTAGGAACAAGTATACAAATAACAATAAATTATGGAGATAGTACAACAAAACAGTATAAAATAGGTGAGTCAAATACAACATGGACAAATTACACTGGAGCAATAACACTTACATCGTACACAGTATTATCAAAGAATTGGAAAAATTCTGATGGAACGGTAACAATATATGCAAAAGGAACAGATAGTGTAGGAAATATAAAACAGGAAACAAAGAAAATACTTAATCTAGATTTAGACATACCAGCAAACCCTATAATAAATTCAGCAGCTGGATATCCTACTCTAACTTCATATGGAGTAGAATTAGATGCAACTACAACAATAATATATGATACAAGAACAGATATAGATAACTATTATAGTATAGATAATGGTACAACATGGCAAAAATATGTGGGAAGCTTTGATTTCCCGGCAGGAACGATAATGGCAAAAAGTATAAAAAGAGATACTGGACTGGAAGTATCGGTTAGTAAGACTATAGCTATGCCTTCTGATGCATTAAAAACACAAGTATATGACGAAAATTATAGTACTTACCAATCAATAGGATCTAATGCATATATGTTTTTAGATAATGGTGTACAAGGTAAGAGGGTTCGAATTAAAATGTATTTTGATAGTACAGGAACAGAATCAACTCATTATGCTTCAATTGTATTTTATGATCAAAATAATGTTGAAATATCAAGAATAAAAATAGGTGGATATCATTATTCGGGTACTTATGATAATGTAGTTACAATACCTTCAAATGCTACTAAATTACTTGCAACAAAAACAGGAAGAACTTTCTATTTATATGAAGTGCAACTATATAATGAACCAACATTTACTGCTACAAATGGATACATGTTACTTCATGCAGATACAACTAAAGCAATAAAAACCCCATATCAAATGGTGACAATTAATTATTTCCCGACAAGCGTACAAAGATTGTATAAAATAGGAATAGATGGGGAATGGAAAAATTATGAAGATAAGCCAATATGGGTAAATCAAGGTGAGATATTATATTCAAAAGGAATCGATAAAGATGGTATTGAAACAAGGATAACATCTACTTACACATCCAATTCAACAGATGCCATAAATTCATCTGTTGTAGATAGAAATTATAGTACATATCAATCTATAGCAGTTAATTCATATATGTTATTGGATTCTAGTGTACAAGGTAAAAGAGCGCAAATTAAGATGTATTTTGACAGTACTGGAACAGAATCAACTCATTATGCTTCAATTGTTTTTTATGATCAAAATAATACTGAAATATCGAGAATAAAAATAGGGGGATATCATTATTCAGGTACATATAATAACATAGTTACAATACCTTCAAATGCCACAAAAGTGCTTGCAACAAAGACTGGAAGAACATTCTATTTATATGAAATTGAACTTTGCAATGAGCCAACATTTACTGCAACTAATGGATATATGTTATTACATATTGATCCAACTAAAGCTATAACAAATCCATATCAAATGGTAAGTATATCATATTTTCCTGGAAGCGTTCAAAGATTGTATAGAATAGGAGCAGAGGGGGAATGGTTAAGTTATAAAGATCAACCTATAAAGGTTGATCAAGGACAAATTATATATGCAAAGGGAATAGATAAATATGGAAATGAGACGAGAATAACCTCAAGTTATACTTCTAATTCTTCTAATGCTATAGGAACAGCTGGTGCTGATGGAAATGATACTACATATTATAATATTGTAGGTGCCGATTCAAGGAGGTTAATGATAGATTCTAGTACAATTGGAAGAAATGTAAAAATATATTTTACATATAGTGTCGGTGCAAGTAATCCTAAAACAGTAGATGTAACATTCATAAATTCCTCTGGAAGTGTAATCTCAAATTTTGGAGTTACTGGAATGGGTGGAACATATAACAGAATACTTACTATACCTCAAAATGCAAAATATATAGCAATTGGAACCGGTAGTACTACAACAACAATTAAAGTATATGAAATACAATTACAATAATTGTATATACAAATATAATCTAAAAGATATTCAATAATATTTAAGGATATCTTTTAGATTATTTTATTTTAGTTACAAAATTATTTTAAACTATATATGTAACTCGTTTATGTAGTTTAAAATTTGTATGAATTTACAGTGTCAAATACTGTAAAAATATGTAAAAAAAACGACAAAATTTTATCAAAAATTTATTAATTTTTTTCCAAAAAACTATTGACATTGAATTTTTATGGTGATATAATTTGAAACATAGAAACACAATATATTGTGTTCAGGCATAAGTAATAATACAAGGGATGGTGTTTATATGATTACTATGATTGTTAAAAGAGATGGAAGAAAAGTTCCATTCAATGTTGAAAAGATAGCAAAAGCTATTTATAAGGCTGCAGAATCTGTCGGAGGACATGATTATGATCAATCAGCTAAGATAGCAAGTGATGTTTGTACTTATCTAGAAGAAAAATTAAACGGTGAAGCTCCTACTGTTGAGCAAGTACAAGATGCTGTTGAACATGTGCTAATAGAAGAAGGTCATGCAGCTACAGCTAAATCATATATACTATATAGATCTGAAAGAACAAAGCAAAGGGAAATGAAGTCTGATATAATGAAGACTTATGAACAACTTACTTTTAGTGAAGCAAAAGATAGTGATGTAAAAAGAGAAAATGCAAATGTTAATGCTGATACTGCAATGGGAACAATGCTTAAGTACGGCAGTGAAGGTGCAAAAAAATTCTATCAAATGTTTGTATTAAAAAAAGAACATTCTGATGCTCATGTAAATGGCGATATACATATTCATGATCTAGACTTTTTAACACTTACTACAACATGTTGTCAAATAGACTTAATAAAACTTTTTAAAGAAGGATTTAGTACTGGTGAAGGTTTCTTAAGAGAGCCTCAATCAATTGGAAGTTATGCAGCACTTGCAGCAATTGCTATACAATCAAATCAAAATGATCAACATGGTGGTCAAAGTATACCAAACTTTGAGTATGCAATGGCAATAGGTGTAAGAAAAACATACAAAAAAGAACATCTTAAAAATTTAACAAAAGCTATTGAGTTATTAACTGATAGAGAAGATGCAACTAAATATGCAAAATCTATAGTACAAGAAATTAAATATGAAAAGGATTTAGTAGCAACTTTAGAAGATTCTAATGGATATTTAAAAGAAGAAAAGAAATATCTATCAAAAGATTTTGATGAAAAAACAGTAAATAAAATACAAGAATTTGTTAAAAAATATACTGAAAAAGAAGTTGAAAAAGCAACTTACCAAGCAATGGAAGGCTTTATACATAATTTAAATACTATGCATTCAAGAGCAGGCGCTCAAGTTCCATTTAGTAGTATAAACTATGGACTTGATACCACTCCAGAAGGTAGACTTGTTATGAAACAATTACTTCTTACAACTGAAGCAGGACTTGGTAATGGTGAAACACCAATATTCCCTATACAAATATTAAAAATAAAAGATGGAATTAACTATAATGAGGGTGAACCAAACTATGATATATTTAAGCTTGCTTGCAGAGTATCTGCAAAAAGATTATTTCCAAACTTTTCATTTATAGATGCACCATTTAATTTACAATATTATAGACCAGGTGATTACAACACTGAAGTATCATATATGGGATGCAGAACTAGGGTTATGGCAAATGTATATGATAGAACAAGAGAAGTAACTGCTGGTAGAGGTAATTTAAGTTTTACTTCAATAAATCTACCAAGACTTGGAATTTTGGCAAATGGTGACATAGACGAATTCTTTAAAATGTTAGATGAAAAAATGGATTTAGTAGTTGACCAATTACTTCATAGATTAGAGATTCAATCTAGTAAAAAAGTTAGAAATTATCCATTCTTAATGGGTCAAGGCGTATGGCTTGATTCAGAAAAATTAAGTATAGATGATGAAGTAAGAGAAATATTAAAACATGGTACATTAACAGTTGGATTTATAGGTCTTGCAGAAACTTTGAAATCTCTAATAGGCGTTCATCATGGTGAAAGTGAAGAGGCACAAAAATTAGGTCTTAGAATAATTGGATATATGAGAGACAGAATGGATAAAGAATCAGAAAATAGAGGACTTAATTTCTCACTTATTGCTACACCTGCTGAAGGACTTTCTGGAAGATTCGTTAAAATGGATAGAAAAAGATTTGGTAAAATTGAAGGCGTAACAGATAGAGATTATTATACAAATTCATTCCATGTACCTGTATATTATAAAATTAATGCATTTGATAAAATAAAAAGAGAGGCTCCATATCATGAGTTAACTAATGGCGGTCATATAAGTTATGTTGAATTAGATGGAGATCCTACAAAAAACTTAGAAGCATTTGAACAAATAATTAGATGCATGAAAGAATCAGGAATAGGATATGGATCTGTAAACCATCCAGTAGATAGAGATCCAATTTGTGGATACACTGGTGTTATTGAAGATGTTTGCCCACAATGTGGAAGACGTGAACATGAAGATAATAAAGGTGGATTTGAAAGAATAAGAAGGATAACTGGATACTTAGTTGGAACTGTTGATAGATTTAACAATGGAAAAAGAGCAGAAGAACATGATAGGGTGAAACATTTCGTAACAGAATGTGATTGTGATTAAGTAATAGTTGTAGTATTTATCATAGTATTAAGAGGGGGAATTATTATGAAAATAAACGTTATAGGTGGGGAAATGAATCAAAAGGAAATTGATGCATATGTAAAGCACATTAATGCAGAATATCCTGATAAGACAGTAAGTACTTTAGATATAAAAATTGATGGTGAATATGTCGATATTAATTATACATTTGAAACTGTACCTTTTGAGAGAATAAGAAGAATAACTGGATATCTAGTTGGAACTGTTGATAGATTTAACAATGGAAAAAGAGCAGAAGAACGTGATAGAGTAAAACATTCATTAGAATGTAGTTGTGCTGAGTTTTAGGAGATGTATTTAATTGGAAGAGACTATAAGAATTGCTGGTGTTGTAAAAGAATCTATTGTTGATGGGCCAGGTATAAGATATGTTATTTTTACCCAAGGTTGCCCACATAAATGTGAAGGTTGTCATAATCCGCAAACTCATGATTTTAATGGTGGAAAAATAGTTAATATTTCTAAATTATTAGATGATATTAAAAAGAATCCATTAATAAAAGGAATTACAGTAAGTGGTGGAGAACCATTTGCACAAGCAAGTAATGTTGCTAAATTAATATATAGTTTAGACAAAAATAGGTATAATATAATGGTTTATACTGGATATACATACGAAAATTTAATTAAAAATTCAACAGATAAAAATGGATTTTTAAAATTACTTAATCTAACAGATATATTAATTGATGGTAAATTTGAGATAACTTTAAAAGATAGTTTTATTCCATTTAGAGGTAGTTCTAATCAGCGCGCAATCGATGTAAAAGAAAGTTTAAAATCAAATGAGGTTATATTATATAACTTCTAGAATATGAGGTAATTTATGCATTGTATTAAGTGTGGATACGAAGAAAGTAAGGTAGTAGATTCAAGATCTATTGAAGAAGGAAATTCAATTAGAAGGAGAAGAGAGTGTTTAAATTGCAAAAATAGATTTACAACTTACGAGAAAATAGAATATACACCTATTATGGTAATAAAGAAAAATGGCATGAGAGAGCAATTTGATAGAAATAAAATAATAAATGGAATGCTTAGAGCATGTGAAAAAAGACCTGTTTCTATTGAGGCAATTGAAAAATCAGTAGATGAAATTGAAATGGAAATAAATAATTCAATGGCAAAAGAAATTGAAGCAACTAAAATAGGTGAACTTGTAATTGATAAAATAAAAGCTTTAGATGAAATTGCATATGTAAGATTTGCATCTGTATATAGACAGTTTAAAGATATAAATGAATTTAAAAAAGAGTTAAATAAACTATTAAAATAAATGAGAAGACTGTTGATAATTTGGTATCAACAGTCTATTCTATGTATCTAATTAACTCTTTTAAATTTATTATCTTAAAATATGATTTATTATAATCAATAATTTTTTCATCACGCATTCTTGATAGTTCTCTTGACATTGAAGGTCTTGAAACGTTTAAAAAGTTCGCTAAATCTTCTCTGTTAAATGGTATGGTAAATATATCACTCTTTACATTTGTATACGAATTATATATGAATGTGGATAATTTACATCTCATACTTTTTATAGATATATAATCAATTTTTTGATTTAATATACTGGCTTTAGTTGCAAGCTCAAAAATCATATTCTGTAAAATAACATTTTCTTTATTTGAAAAATGAGTATTCAAATGCAATAAAGAATCAATAGATATAAACATTACTTTGACATTACTTAATGAAGTTGCAGTAATATTTTTATTAAATCTAGTAGATAATGCTATTACTTCTCCAAATATATCTCCTTTGCCAAATATAGAAATTGTAGTTTTATTTCCAGATATACTTGTTTTTGCAATTTCTACTTTACCATCTAGTATTAATCCTATTTTTTCCAATATATCATTTGGATATATTATTATATTTGATGTTGAATAATCAATTATCTCAATGTCTAATTCTTTTAAAGTTTCTAATATGTCATTTTCATTTAATGACTTAAATAAATAGAATTTTTTTAATGTATCTATATAATTATTTATATAATCACCTCATTTTGTAGCCATAGCTACTGAAATTTTAGTTAAATTATACTATAATTAGTTATATAAATCAAGGAGGAAGAAATGAAAAGAAAAATAATAAAAGTAATTGAAGAGAAATGTAATGGTTGTGGTTTATGCATAAATGCATGTCATGAAGGTGCGTTACAATTAATAGATGGAAAAGCAAAGTTAGTAAGTGATACATATTGTGATGGATTAGGAGCTTGTTTACCTAATTGTCCTGTTGGAGCACTAGAAATAATAGAGAGAGAAGCAGATGATTTTGATGAAATATCTGTTAATAAAAATATGAATTTAAATATGCATTTTAGTGGATGTCCTTCAACAAGAATGAGGATGAATGTTAAAAACAATACAGATAATAATATTAATTACAAAAAAAAATTAAATGATAATATAGGATCAGAATTAAAACAATGGCCATGTCAAATAAGATTGGTTCCATATAACGCGCCATTTTTAAATAATTGTAATTTGTTAATTGCAGCTGATTGTACTGCTTTTGCATATCCAAATATACAAGAAGTAATGAAAGATAAAATCACACTTATTGGTTGCCCAAAATTGGATGATGTAGATTATACTAATAAGTTAACTGAAATCTTAAAATATAATAAAATTAACAGTGTAACTGTAATACGTATGGAAGTTCCATGTTGTGGAGGTATAGCTTCTGCAGTTATAAGAGCTATAAAAGGCGCAAGCATTAATATGGACCTAAATGTAATAACAATATCAGTAGGGGGTAATGTTATAGAATAACTTATTTACTTTTATGTAGAAATACAAATTTATAAAAAATTAGAAGAATATATTTTACTTATAATGTGAATATATTCTTTTTTTATGTACAATAATGCCTAAAACAAGTTAAAATATATTGATTTTATATTTATTATTTGATATACTTATAAATATCGAAATAGTAGTGAATTTGTCAAAAAAAGAGGTAAAGATATGGATAAAAAATACAAATTAAGTTTTCCACAAGAAAATATATTATTGGTTGAAAAGTTAAATACTAGATCATCTGTAAATACTATAACAGGTACAATAAAAATTGATGATATATTTAACGAAGAATACTGTAAACTTGCAATAAATAAACTTCTTAAAAATAATGAATTATTAAGAATAAAAATTGTAGATGAAGTAAATGACTCATATCAAATAATTCAAGATTTTGAATATCAGGAAGTTGAGGTTTTAGATTTACAAAATTATTCAATTGAACAAATAAATGAGACTTTATCTAAAATTGGAACTCAATCAATTAATTTAGAAAGTAAATTATTAATTGAGCCTAAGATTTTAAAATATTCAGATAATTGTGGCGCAATAGTTATAAAGATACATCATATCATAGCTGATGCATGGAGTCTTTATGAAATAGCAACAAAATTAAGGGAGTACTATATTGATGCTTTAAATAAAATCGAATCACGTGATAATTTCTCAGAAAGTTATTTTGATTATATAGAATCTGAGAAGGAATATTGTAATTCTGAAAAATATGAGAATGATAAAATGTTTTGGAATGAATATCTGAATAATATTGGTAATCCAGTAAATATAAAAGATAAATCGATAAAAACTTCTAATAAAGCAAAGAGATTTTCTGCATCATTAGATTCTGAATTAAATGGATGTATAAATAATTATTGTAAGTCCAACGGAGTTTCAGTATATTCATTGTTTTTAGCTGCGATTTCAACATATATATATAGAGTTAGAAATGAAAAAGATATTATACTTGGTACACCATTACTTAACAGATCTAATTTTAAAGAAAAGAATATGTTAGGTATGTTTATATCTACTTTACCTATTAGAATTAAAATAGATGAAAATATGAAATTTATGGAACTAGTAAAAATGGTATCTAGTAATACTAAATCTATATTTAAACATCAAAAATATCCATATTATAAAATATTGGAAAATATACACAGTACTACCAATATAAAAGATAATTTATTTGATATAGTTTTATCATTTCAAAATGGAAAAGTTAAATATCAGGATCAAAATTTCAACATAGATTGGTTGTTCTCTGGAGATATTCAAAATAGTTTAGAAATACATATATTAGATCCACAAAGTACAGGAATATTAAAAATTAATTATGATTATTTGGTGGACTTATTTAGTGAAGTTGATATTATGTATTTACATAGAAGAATAATTAGTATAATAAAAACTGCAATAAACGATGAAAATTATAATTTAAATGATATTAATATATTGGATAATTTAGAAGAAAAAATGATATATAGTATTAATGAAAATAATATAGATTATCCATCTGATAAGAGTATAGTACAATTATTTGAAGAACAAGTTGCAAAGAACCCTAATAATATAGCGCTTAAATTTCAAAATACTAGCATGACTTATTATGAATTAAATAAAGAATCAAATAAATTGGCAAATTTTTTAAAGAATAAAATGGGAATATCAAGAAATGATGTTGTATCTATAATTATTAATAGAGGCTTTAATATGATAATAAGTATTCTTGGAATATTAAAGGCTGGAGCATCATATTTGCCGATAGAACCAACATTTCCAAAGGATAGAATAGATTACATTATTAAAGATAGTAATACTAAAATTATAATATGTTCTGATAATGTAAAATTAGACTATAATAATATACCAAAAATAAACATAGATAATTATGAGTTTAGGAATACTGAAGACAATAATATTAATATTGTTAATGATATAGAAGACTCAATATATATAATGTATACTTCTGGAACAACTGGAAAACCCAAAGGTGTGTTAATAACTCACAAAAATATAACTAATCTAATATTTTCAGTTATAAATCATCAAAACTTATATGAATGTAATGTATGGGGAAATTTTTCAACATATTCTTTTGATATATTTATTTTAGAGGCTATAGTTCCACTTGCAATTGGAAAACAAGTTGTAATTTTAGATGAAACGGAACAAAAGACCCCAAAGAATATGAAAGAATGTATTATAAAAAATCAAATTGATGTTATGAATATGACACCAACGAAATTTAAACTTTTACTTGAATATGATAAGGAAAATAATGCATTAATTGGATTAAAGAGATTGATGCTTGGAGGGGAAGTATTTCCAACTAATTATTATGATAAAATAAGAAAAAGAACTAATGCAATTATTTATAATGGATATGGACCAACTGAGACTACAGTGTGGTGTACTTCAAAGATATTAAAAGATCCTAATGATATAAATATAGGGGTACCGCTTCCAAATATAAAAGCATATATATTAGATGATAAAAATAAAATCTTACCACTTGGAATAACTGGTGAGTTATGTATTGGTGGAGATGGTGTCGGTAAAGGATATCATAATCGAGAAGAACTTACAAATCAAAGATTTATTGATACTGAATATGGAAAATTGTACAGAACTGGTGATTTGTGTTATTTGAATTACAACTGTGACATTAATTATGTGGGAAGAAAAGATTCACAAGTAAAAATACATGGATTAAGAATAGAGATTGAAGAAATAGAAAATGTAATTAAGTCTTTTGATGGTATAAGCCAAGTAGCTGTTATTGTAAATGAAAATCAAAACTTATGTGTATATTTTACTTCAACCCAAGAAATTATAATTGAAGATTTAAAATCATACTTGAAGTCTAAATTACCTAATTATATGGTTCCAACTATGTATATGAAAATTGATAAATTTTATATTACTGATATAGGAAAATTGGATAAAAAAAGATTACCAAAATTTGAATTGAATATTGATTACAATAAATACATAAAACCTGAAACAAAAACAGAATTAATATTGGAAAAAAACTTAAAGGAAATATTAAAAGTAGATAAGATAAGTATTGATAAAGATTTAATTGAATTAGGACTTGATTCTCTAGGAACTATAAAATTAATATCCCTACTAAATAATATGGGAATTGATATTACTTATCAAGATATTTTCAATAATTCTACTATTCATAGAATTGGTAAATTAATTGATGAAAATAAAAAAGTAAGTCATATAACCAAAGCTATTGAAAATAAGATTAATGCTCCTATTACTCCTGCTCAAAAGGGAATATTCATAAATTCATCAATGACTGAAAATAAAATGCTATATAATGTTCCTTTTGAAATAAAGTTTTCAAATAAAATTGATATAGAAAAATTGAAAAAGTCAATAGAGTCAGCTATATTAAAAAATAAGTCATTATTTACAAAATTTAAAATTGAAAATGATGAAATACATCAATACTTAGACTATGATAAAAATTATAGGGTTGTCGAGCATAATGTAACTTATGATGAGTATTTACATACAAAAAATATATATGATAAGAGTTTTGAAATATTAGAAGACAGATTATTTGATTTTAATATATATACTACTGAAAGAGCTATATATGCAATAGCAAATTTCCATCATATAATATTTGATGGTACATCAATATACATTTTTTTAAATGACATCATAAATAGTTATAATGGATCTAAAATCAATGTAGATAAATGTGAATTAATCGAGGATTTAAATACAGAGGTTAGTGAAATTAAATATAATACTGCAAAAAAATACTTTCTTGATGAATTTAGTGACGAATTACCAGTTAATTCATTACCACTTGATATGCCAAGATCAAAATTTAGATCGTTTAATGGTGATAAAGTTAAATTAATTGTTGATGAGGATATTGTTGAAAAATTAAATATTTATTCTAGAAATAATAAAGTAACTATGAATAGTATATTTTTATCATTATTTAATTTTACATTATCAAAGTACATGTATAATGAAGATATAATAATAGGAATTGCAGCAGATTCAAGGAGTTCAAAAAGACAGTTTAATTCTACGGGGATGTATGTATCAACTTTACCTTTTAGAACAAAAATAAATTTTGAAGATAAATGTTTAGAATATATAAAAAGTATTCAGAATAAATTAATATCCACTTTAGATAATATTTCATATAGTTATGATGACCTTATAAAGGAACTAAATATACCAAGGGACTCTGCAAGAAATCCATTGTTTGATGTAATGTTTGTGTATCAAAATTCTGGAATACCAGAAGTTACCTTAGAAAATGAAACTGTTGAAATATCACCAATTTATTATAATACTTCAAAATTTGATTTAACTTGCGAAATACTTCCTAATGATAATATAATTGAAATAAATATTGAATATTGTAGAGATTTATTTTTTAGAGAAACAATAGAAAGATTTTGTGAAAATTACTTAAACTCAATTAGATGTATAATAAATAATGAAAAATTATTATTAGAAGATATAGATATTATTTCTGATTATGAAAAAAATAAAATCTTAAACGAGTTCAATAATTCTAGTGTAAAGTATGATGATAAACTAAATATAGTAGAGATATTTGAAAACCAGGTAAAGATAAATCCAAACTCTATTGCAGTAGTATCTGAGAATAATAGTTTAACTTATACTGAACTTAATGAAAAATCAAATATTGTAGCGCATAATTTAATAAAAAATGGTGTTAAAAAAGGTGACATGATTTGCATAATGGTAGATAAATCATTAGAGGTAATGGTAGGAATACTTGGAATACTAAAAGCTGGAGCTGTGTATGTACCAATTGAAATTGATTGTCCACCATCAAGAATTAAATATATAATTGAGGATACAAAATCAAAATATATATTAACATCTAATAAAAATAAAATTGATTCTAGTCAATGTACATTAATAGATATAACAATAGATAAAAGTGAAATATTTAAGGATGGCAATAAGCATAATTTAGCAATAAGCATAAATTCTAACGATAATGCATATGTCATGTATACTTCTGGTACAACAGGTAAGCCAAAAGGCGTAATTATTACTCATAAGAATGTAGTTAGTTTAATTCAAAATACCAATTACATAAAATTAGAAAAAGATGACAGAATACTTCAAACAGGATCTTTAGCTTTTGATGCAACTACATTTGAATATTACTCTGCACTATTTAATTCACTACCTCTTTACTTTATGAAGAAATCCAATTTACTTGATTTAGAGAAATTTGAAGATTTTGTTATTAAGAATAAAATTACTGTAATATTTTTAACTACTCAATTATTTAATCAGATAGTAGAGTATAATCCTTTAGTATTTTCAAATGTTAGAGTTATACTTACTGGTGGTGAAATACATTCAATAAAACATTTAAATGTTGTTCTTCAAAAATGCAAAAATTTAAATTTAAGTAATGTATATGGACCTACTGAAAACACTACGTTTTCTACTTATTATCCTATAAAAGATAAAGTGAATAAAAATGTACCAATTGGTAAACCAATTGCTAATAAAACATGTTATATTGTTGATAAATGTAATAAGCTATGTCCAATAAATGTACCAGGTGAATTAGTAGTTGGCGGCGATGGTGTTGCAAATGGATATTTAAACAAGCCAGAAGTCACAAAGGATAAATTTATTAAAAATATATTCTCTAATGACGGTAATATATTATATAGGACAGGAGATTTATCTAGGTATTATAGTGATGGAAATATAGATTTTATTGGAAGAATTGACACACAAATAAAGATTAGAGGATTTAGAATAGAACCTGATGAAATTAGCCATAAAATGTTAGAAAATAAAAATATAAAAGATGCAGTTATAATTTTAGAAAAAATAAAAAATAATAAAGTATTAGTTGCATATTACACTTCAGATGAAATTATTGAAGAAGAGTATTTATCTAAAGAATTAAAAAAATATTTTAATAATTATATGATACCATCTTATTTTATAAAAGTAGATAAGATTCCTATGAATTCCAATGGTAAAGTAAATAAAAGTGAATTAAATATTATTTTTAAAAAATATTTAATAAAAAGAAATAAATCTAAGAAAAATACTAGTTTATCAGGTATATACTTGGATATATATAAACTTTTCAAAGAAACTTTAAAAAAAGATAATATTGATATTAATGATAACTTCTTTGAAATAGGAGGAGATTCGTTAAATGCTATAAATTTAGTTACCAAAGCAATTTCAAAGAATATAAAAATAACATATTCAGATATATTTAAATATCCAAGTATTAAAGAGTTAGGAGATAAGTTAAATAATATTGATATTGAAGATAAAAATTTAACAAATGAAATTAAATCTTTAGATTATACTAAAATAAATAATTTACTTAATGGAAATGAATATAATAGCCCAAAAATTAAGGTACTTAAGGGACTTGGAAATGTACTTTTAACAGGTGTAACAGGATTTTTAGGAGCTCATGTTTTAGACTCATTTATGAAACTTGAAAAAGGAAAAATATATTGTATAATTAGAGAAAGAAATAATGTTAATGTTTATGAAAGATTAAAATCTACACTTAAGTTTTTCTTTGGAAATAAATATGATAATGAAATTGGGAATAGAATATTTGTAATTGAAGGTGATATTACACAAGAACAATTTGTAAAAGATGAAAATGAATTTGAAATGATAAAAAGTAATATTGATACGATTATAAATTGTGCAGCATGTGTTAAGCATTTCGGTGATGTAAATTTATTTAAAAAAATAAATGTTGACGTTGTAGAAAATTTGGTTAATTTCAGTGTAAATTATAAAAAAAGAATAATACACATATCAACTTTAAGTGTATCTGGAAATCTTTTAGAAGCTGGACAATTAGAACAGGAAAGTTTACCACCTGATACTAAATATGATGAAAAAATGTTTTACATTGGTCAAAATTTGGATAATGTTTATGCATATACAAAGTTTTTAGGTGAAAAAGTTGTATATGATGCCATTATAGATAAGAAACTTGATGGTATGGTTATGAGGATGGGAAATCTAACTGGAAGAACTAATGATGGAAAGTTTCAACCTAATGTTGAAGAAAATGCATTCGCAAATAGGTTAAAATCTATGTTATCTTTTAAAGTAATTCCGGATAATATACTTAAATTGTATCTAGAATTTACGCCTATTGATTATGCATCTGAAGCAGTAATATTACTTTCTAGGGTTAAATGTAAATATAGTGTATTTCACTTATTTAATCATAATCATGCTAATATGATTTTTATAGACAAAGTACTTAATAATATGAACATAAATTTAGAGCATATTAGCAAAAACAAAATGTCAGAAATTATAAAAGAATATTCTAGCAATTCTAAAAAGAGTAAAGAACTAAATGGAATAATTTTAGATATAAATAAAAATAATGAATTAGAATATAGCACTAACATTATAGTTAAATCTGATTTTACAATAAATATTTTACATGATCTTGGTTTTAATTGGCCTACAATAGATGAAGAATATGTTGTAAAATATCTAAAATATTTATTCGATGTTGGTTTTTTGAAAATGGAGGATTAAATATATGAAAAGTACATTATTGATATTAGTAATATCTTTATTTACAGTTATATTTGTCATAGATGGCATACATAGGAAAAAAAGAAAAAACGATCTAGATAAGCAGTTTATACTTTTAAATGTTACTTTAATTATAGATTTAATAGGTTTAATATTACAAATACTTTTTAAAAATACCAATATACATCCAGTATACTTTGATTATATAACATATATTGGTGGAGTATTTATACCTGTTATATTTATGAATATATCTTTATTATATCTTAATCCTGATAAATTTAAAAATAAATTAAAATATTTATTTATTATACCAACAATAAGTTTACTTGGACTTTTTACTAATGATATACATCACTTGTTTTATAAAGTTTATTCAGTTAATATGACTGATACAGTTGTTGGACCTTTATTTTATATGTATTCATTATATTCATATACTTTAATATTTTTGGCTATTGTTATATTAATAGTAACATCTATGAAAAAGTCTGGTTTTTTCTCAATCCAGACAGCACTTATGATATTTGGTGGTTTAGCTCCCGTTTTAATTAATATACTTGGAACCTTAAGAATAATTCCTATGACAATTTATGTTACACCAATTATGTTTATTGTCACATCAATATGCTATTCTTTAGCAATTTTTAGGTATAAAGCTTTAAATATAACACCTATTGCATTTAAAACAATAATAGATACCATGTCAGATGCTTATGTAGTAATATCTAATGATGGGACAATAGCAGATTGTAATAAAACTTTTAGAAATAAATTTAATGAAGTTTTAAAGATTACAAATGATGATAATTTATTTTCAACTTTATATAATGATAAATTAATAAATGTATCTGAATTGAAAGCTGATATAGAAAAAACTAGAACTGAAAGTATAATTATAACTAAGGAATATCATATTGTAACTAATAATTTCAATAGATATTTTGAGGTTGATATTCATCCAATAGGAACAGCTGAAAAATCAAACGAATATGTTGGTACACTTTTATTGTTTAAAGATATAACTCAGCATAAAGAAGATATACAATCAATTCAAGAAAAACAGGATATAATTATAAAGCAAGAGCAACTTGTTTCAATCGGTGAACTTGCTGGTGGGGTTGCACATGATATAAACACTCCTATATCTGCAATAAAAACTGGAATATTAATGCTAAATGAGATGAGCGGTGAAAGAACTGAAAGTGAAAAAAATATTTTGCAAAGAATGGATAATTGTGCAACTAAGATAATTAATATAGTTAATAGTATGAGAAATCAAATTAGAAATCTTGGTGGAGATACTAATGTTGAATTTAAAATTAGTAATGTTGTAAA
This sequence comes from Bacillota bacterium, assembly GCA_023410645.1. Taxonomy (GTDB): domain Bacteria; phylum Bacillota; class Clostridia; order TANB77; family CAG-465; genus CAG-465. The sequence continues at coordinate 16,647 of JAEYPQ010000023.1, forward strand.
TGATATTAAGATAATTACTTATCATGAAGTATTTAAAAACAAATCAGAGGTTATAATAGACATTCAAGAAGATGTTTCAATTACTGGTGATCCGACAAAATTAGGACAGGTATTAACAAATCTTGTTGTAAATGCTGCTCAAGCCTATGATGAAAAAGGTGGAAAAATTGAAATTATCGTATCTAATGAAGACAATATGGCATTAATTGAAGTAAACGATTATGCTGGGGGTATTGATGAGAATATAATGCCATATGTATTCAAGAATATACTTACTACTAAAGGAACAAACGGAACAGGACTTGGACTTTATCTAGCATATTCTGTTATAAAGGGTAATTTTAATGGTGAGTTATCGTTCGATACTAAAAAAGGTGTGGGAACAACATTTAAAATAAAGATTCCTATGACACAAAATTTTGAAAATAAACAGTAATAATAAAAGATAGTAAATATTATTTATTTACTATCTTTTACTTCATTTTTAGGGCATAATTCTTTTATTGGACATATATCACATTTAGGTTTTCTTGCAATGCAAATAGCTCTCCCATGATATACTAATATATGATTTACTTTGTTCCAGTATTTTCTATCAAATTTTCTAATTAAATCTTGCTCTATTTTCTTAGGGGTATTGCTATTAGAAAAGCCAATTCTCTTGGATAATCGTGTAACATGTGTATCAACTGCAATACCTTGTACAATATTAAAGCACTCCTGCAAAATTATATTACTGGATTTTCTACCAATTCCCTTTAAAGTACACAAACTCTCCATAGTATTTGGAACATTTCCATCAAAATTTTCAACTATTATTTTAGCAGTTTCAGATATACTTTTAGATTTATTAAAGTAAAATCCACAAGGTTTTATAATTTTTTGAATTTCTTCTAATGGAGCTTCACTTAATGAATATACATCACTAAACTTGTTAAGAAGAATAGGTACTATTTGATTAACTCTTTCATCAGTACACTGTGCGGCAAGAATTAATGCCACTACAAGCTCAATTGGAGTTGTGTAGTCTAAACTACATTTAGCATCTGGATAATTAAATTCAAGTATTTTTATTATTTCCAAACAATCCTTTTTATTTTTATCTACATATTTTTGTTTTTTAACTATTTCATTTTTCAAATCACTCACCACTCATATAAAATAAACATATTATATAATAAATATTTTACAATATTTTTGTCCATTTGTCAAAAGGGGGGAGTAGAAAATGTTTTTTGGAGCTTTTAGAAAGACAATAGGTATGTTTTTGATAGCATTCGGACTTGGAGTAGCGATAACGATTTTACTCCCTGTATGGTGCTGGATAGTAATTGTAGCAATAGCATTAGCAGTACTTGGTATAACTTGGTTATTTTGCTAAAGGAGGTAAAAGATATGAAAATAGTAGTATATCAACCTGGAAAATTTATGAGGATGATACTTAAAACTTTATTCAAAATATAACATATACTCGTCTATGTTAGTAGACGAGTTTCTTAAATCAAAAATAGATACTAATCACACAGATTAGTATCTATAAAAATATCTATTTTTAATTATACAGCTCTTTGAACTTTTCCACTTCTTAAGCATTTAGTACATACATTCATTTTTTTTGTAACTCCGTTAACATTAGCTCTTACTGTTTGAACATTTGGTTTAAAAGTTCTAGCAGTTCTTCTGTGTGAGTGACTAACTTGAAGTGAGAATTTTACTTCTTTATCACATATTTCGCATTTTGCCATTTTAAAGCCCTCCTTAAATTTCATAATAAATTAATTACTTATTAATTTTAACATAATTACATAAAATAATCAAGGGTTACTAATAATTTTGATAAAAAATAAGGTAATTATATTAAATAATATACCTTATTTTAAAATTAATTCAAATTATATTTTAATTATTGTTCCAGTAGCTTGGTTAGCTAAGAATCTAGCATTGTTTTCATTTGGAAAACCACCACTTAAAACAACAGTATCATTTTCTTTTAATAATCCTTTTGATTTTAATACTTTGATACCTTCTTCTAGTATTTTGTTAAAATCATGTTCATTAGGAATATATACAGAATATACATCATTTTCAACACTCATTTGTCTATGCGTATTTAAATTTGCTGTTATAACATATATAGGACAAGCAGGTCTAAATCCTGATAGCATTGATGGAGTAATAGCATGTTCTGATACAGCTATTATAGCATCTGCATTTGCGAACATTGCAGAACAACATACAGCAAATTGAGATTCTTGTTTGAAAGCAGATTCATCAGATAAATCAGATTTATCATTAGTTGATAACTTTTCAATATTTCTCTTTTTGAATCTTTTCCAATAATCAATATTTGCTTCAGTAGCTTCAGCAATTTTTACCATAGTTTGAATACATTCAAGTGGATAATCACCTTGAGCAGACTCACCAGATAGCATTATAGCACTTGTACCATCATATATTGCATTTGCAACGTCTGATACTTCAGCACGAGTTGGTCTTGGATTAGATTGCATTGATTCTAACATTTGAGTAGCTGTTATAACTGGTTTACCAGCTGCAACAGTTTTCTTAATCATCATTTTTTGAACTGCTGGTAATTGTTCCATAGGAATTTCAGTTCCTAAATCACCACGAGCAACCATTATACCATCTGTAACTTTAAGTATTTCATCAAAGTTATCAAGACCCTCTTGGTTTTCAATTTTAGATATTATTTTAATTTTTTCATTTCCTAAAGATTTTAAAAGATTTTTCATTTCAATTACATCTTGAGGTTTTCTAATGAAAGATGCAGCTATAAGATCAAAATCATTTTCTACTGCAAATTTAATATCTTCAACATCCTTTTCAGTCATAGCTTGAAGTTGAAGTTTTGCACCAGGTAAATTAACACCTCTTGTTCCTTTTAGAAGTGCAGTGTTTTGAATTGTACATTCAATTTCAGTTCCATCGATTTTATCAACTACTAAATCAACTAATCCATCATTAATTAGTACATGTGATCCAACACTTAAATCTTCTGGTAATTTTTTGTAAGTGACAGATAATATATTATCATCACCTTCGATATCTCTTGTAGTTAAAGTAAATTTATTTCCTTTTACAAGTTTGTGTTTTTCGCCGTCAGCAAAAACTCCAGTTCTTATTTCAGGACCTTTAGTATCAAGCATAAAAGCTACGCTTGTTCCAAGTTCTGCATTAATTTCTCTTAGAGTTTTAACTTTAGCTAAATGTTCCTCATGATCACCATGTGAAAAGTTAAGTCTCATAACATTAAGTCCTGCTTTCACAAGGCTAGTTAGAACTTCTTTTGATTCACTTGCAGGCCCGATAGTCCCAACAATTTTAGTTCTTCTCATAAAATTTCCTCCTTAAACATATATATGCACTATATATTTTGCATATTGCAACTATTAGTATACATTTATTTTGGAAAAAAGTCAACAAAAATCAAGAAAAAAATGTCAAAATGGCTGTATATGAGGAAAAGTAATGAAATTATTATAGTAAAAATAGTAAATTGAACTGAACTCAAAAAGTTAAACACTTTTTGAGTTCAATTTAAAATCCATTACTAATTATTTCATATATAATCCAACTCTAAATCCAATTTTTGAGCTAGACCATGCATGATTTTCACTTTCATTATACTTATCACTAGTATTACTGTAATAGTCTTTATCATATGCACCATATGTATCATTAAATTCAGTTATTCTTGTTACATAAGTCTCAGCTACATTACCTAGGAAGTCATATATATTGTTTAATTTATTTCTTTCTGTAATTCCTGTAGCTAAAATCATATTTTCGGTTTTATGAATATTTTCACCATATTTATATGAGGCACCTACATCATCAGAATATAATCCAGTAAAATAAAAGTCTGAATCAGCAAAGTTACCAAAATCTCTAGTAATTAGATTTTTATTAGTATTATATATCCAAGTATATATATCAGCTCTATTAGCTCCTTCTATTAATGTAGTATAAAAAGAGTTGCTATCATTATACATATTTTCAGCATTATAAAGTGCATTTTTTATATTTATAAAATTCCATGGTATTGAACCTTTTCGTATGATTGGTTTTCCGGAAATATCGTTTGTATCTGGAGATATATTTTGTAAATTTTCTTGTAAGTTTTCAGGTAAACCGGCTTCATATCTTCCAACATAAAATCCAGAATATTTTTTTATTGAATTACAATATTTACTATTATAATTTTCTGATATATGATTTTCGTTATAATTATATGGAAACCAAACAAATTGATTACCATCTTTATCTTCAATTACCAGTCCATTATTCCATCCTTTTGGATTACCATTTTCGTCTAAATCCCAGCTAGCAGTATCAGTTTCTACCTTTTTGAATCCTTCTGGTACAATTGGATTATAGTATTCGGATACTTTTACAATCTCAACAGGTTTATCTTCCTTATTAGCATCGTTTCCATTACTACGATTTATTGGAATGTTAAAAATATTTTGAAAAATTGTAGTTTTTTTACCCAAATACCAACCAATAAGTGCACATATAATTAATAATATAACTGGAATTATAATATTTAATGTTTTCTTTTTCATTTAGTTAATCTCCTAATATATATATATTGTAATACTTTATATTGCTAAATTCAACATATATGTTATAAAAAAATGTATTAGTATTTATATTTGTATAATTTTGTCCTGAATTTATATATTTAAAAATAATTTTGTTACTATTTTTAATAATTTTTATCATAAAAACATCAATTAATAATATATTTGTAGTAAAGAAATTGAACTTGGAGGTAAAAAATGAAAAAAGAAGATATTTATGAAAGTATATCATCAAGAACAAATGGTGATATATATATAGGAGTTGTAGGTCCAGTAAGAACAGGAAAATCTACGTTTATTAAACAATTTATGGAAAACTTTGTTATACCTAATATAGAAAATGAATATAAGCAAGATAGGGCGAAAGATGAACTTCCACAAAGTGCAGCAGGAAGAACAATTATGACTACTGAGCCTAAATTTGTTCCAAACGAATCAGTTGAAATCAAACTTGATAATAACGTTCGTATGAAAACAAGACTAGTTGATTGTGTTGGATATTTGGTTGATGGTGCAGTAGGACATTTAGAAAATGATATGCCTAGAATGGTTAAGACACCATGGTCAGATAATGAAATGACTTTTTCAAGAGCAGCTGAAATAGGTACTGAAAAGGTAATAAAAGATCATTCTACTATAGGTCTTGTTGTGACAACTGATGGAAGTATTACAGATATATCAAGAGATAGTTATATAGAAGCTGAAAATAGAGTAATAAAAGAGTTAAAACAAATAAATAAACCATTTGTTGTACTTTTAAATTCTACACATCCAGAAGCAGAAGAAACAGTGAGACTTGCAGAAGATCTAAAAGAAAAACATAATGTTTCAGTAATGCCTGTTGATATTGAAAAGTTAGATCAAAAAGATTTAACTGATATATTCTCAAGAGTACTTGAAGAATTCCCTATAACAGAAATTGGATTTAAGTTACCAGAATGGTTTAGTATACTTGATTTTGAACATTGGTTAAAACAAGATGTTATTACGCTAGTAAAAAGTAGTTTTAATGAAGATTATTCTTTAAGGGAGATAAATGATTTAGTTCAAAGGCTTACAAGTGAAAATGAAATATTTGATAAGATTACAGTTGATAATGCAAAAATGGAAGATGGTAGCATAAAAGTTAGAATAGATATTAATCCAAGTATGTTTTATAGAGTTCTTAGTGAAATGTCTAATTTTGAAATAACATCAGATGGAGATATATTTGCATTACTAAAAGATTTTTCTAAGACTAAAATGGAATATGATAAGATTGCAATGGCATTAGAAGAAGTAAGAATTAAAGGCTATGGAATAGTTACTCCTCAAATGGATGAATTAACTCTTGAAGAACCAGAAATAGTAAGACAAGGAAATAAATATGGAGTTAAATTAAGAGCAAGTGCACCAAGTATTCATATGATTAGAGCAGATATAGAAACAGAAGTTTCACCAATAGTTGGAAGTGAAAAACAATCTGAAGATTTGGTAAAATATCTATTATCAGAATTTGAAACAGATCCAAGAAAGATATGGGAGTCAAATATATTTGGTAAATCTCTACATGAACTTGTAAACGAAGGCCTTCATAACAAATTATATAGAATGCCAGATGAAGCTCAAATGAAATTACAAGAAACTTTACAAAAAATAATAAATGAAGGAAGTGGAGGACTTATTTGTATAATATTATAAAGGTAAAAATAAATTGAAGAATGCCGAATAGATTATATATAGTAGGCCTAGATTAGTTGAAGACTAATCTAGGTTTTTTAATTTTCAGTTACATTAAAAAATGCATGATATGATTAAAATAATTATACATTTTTTTGCTTTTTTAATAATAATTTGATACATAAAATTTGCATTTTGGAAAATAAAGTATTATAATATTATTTAATAGTTATTAAATTGAAAATAAAAATAATCAAAATTCAATGGATGGAAGGATTTTAAAATGTATAAACGAGTTATAATGATAGAGATTATTATTCTTTGTTTTTCAGTTGGAATATTAATAGCTGGAATATATATAAATAGTTTAAAAGAAAATAAGGTATCTGAAGAAAATATAACTAATAATGAGGATGAATATAGTGAAGAAGAAAAACAGATGATAGAATATAATAAGAGAATAGAAGTAGATTGGATAAATCTGGAGTCCTTATTTGATCCCACAGTTAAAAGGGAAGATGGGATTTACTTATTCTTTGGTGATGAAATATTAAAGCTTGAAAAAATGCCAAATGATTTTTCATTTGACGATTTTATAGATGGTGATATTGCTAAAGAAACATTAAAGAACTCATGGCCTATAATAAAAAACAAAGAAATAGAATTAAAAAAAGATAAATCAATAAAAGCTTTAATTTTTTATATAGAAAATAATAATATAAAGCAACTTTCTATAAATGATATCATTTTTATACGAGAAAATGGAACAAATGGTTTATATTTTTCTCCATATACTGTAACATTAAATGATTCAAAAATATCTAATATTTATAGATATAAAATAGAATCTGGAAACTTAGGAAAAGAACTCATTATATTAAAAATACCTATTAATGGTATTATACAGTATTATGTAATTAAATTTGTTACTTCTTAGCAGACATTTTTTAAATTTTAAATACTAATTAAAGAAAAAGAAGGTATCTAAGATCAGATACCTTCTTTAAAATTTGTTATATGGTTTTATATATTAGTATTAAAATTCAAGCTTAAAAGTTACATTAGAAAGCCTATTTTATTAGTGAATAAAATTAGATATATATAGAAAAAAGATGACGTGATAGTTGGATTTATAAAAAATAATATTAATATATTTAGCAAGCATGTAATTGTATGCTTATATAATCCATATTAGTATAGTTCTCAATTCCTAATTCTATTTTAATAGAATTTCTTAATTCATCATCAAAACGGAAATAATTATCTTTTTCAGGATATACTTTTATAGTTTTATCTAAGAAAAATAAATTAATAAAAATCTTTAGATTATTTCTAAATTGTTTAATAATTCTCAATTTTAATCTTTTAGAATCATTTAAAATATCTTTACATACATCATCAATTTCTATTTTAATTATATTAGATTCTAAGAAAAATGTTGGATTAGTAATATCTATCCGTATTAACTTAGGATTTTCTCTATTTGTTATAATAATGTCTGTATTCATTATTTTCCCTCCATTATGATTACACATAGATTTTTAAAATTTATAAAAGTACAATAAAGTATAACATGTGAATTTAATTATGTCAACACACTTTGCAAAATTTACAATAATTTACATTTTATAGTATATTGCAAAATTTTATTTTTTTGTATAAAATATATTAATAGTCTAGGAGATGAAATATGAACTATTCAAAGTTATATATAAATTTAGAAAATATAAAATCAAATATATTAAAAATTAAAGAAAAACAAAATAACAAATGCTGTGTAATAGCAATGTTAAAGGCAAATGCATATGGACTTGGAATGATTGAAGTATCTAAATATTTAGAAGAAAATAAATTAGTAAGTTATTTAGGAGTTGCATATATAAATGAAGCAGTTAAAATGAGAGAAAATGGAATAAAATTTCCAATAATAGTATTAAATGCAAGTTTAGCATCAGAAATAGAAGATATATTAAAATATAATGATATAATACCAGGTGTATCTAGTTATGAATATGCAAAAATATTAAATGAAATGTGTAAAGAAAATAATAAAACGATAAAAATACATATTGAAGTAAATACTGGGATGAATAGATTTGGCTTAAGTTATAATAATTCATTAGACGAAATAATAAAAATAAGTAAATTAGAAAATATAGATATAAATGGAATATATATGCATTTTTCAGATGCGGACTTAAGTGAAGAATATACAGAATTTCAAAATAGATTATTTAATAAATTATTAGAAAAATTAAAACAAAATAATATAATCATACCATATGTTCATTCTAGTAATAGTGCGGCGAGTATAAATTTAAAAAATAATAATAGCAATTTGATTAGACCTGGAATTATGATATATGGATATTACCCTGATAAATCCTTAGAGTCAAAAATTAAATTAAAGCCATCTTGTAAATTAGTTAGTACTATAACTAATATTTTTGAAGTAAAAGAAGGGACTCCAATAGGTTATAATAGAAAATATATAACTAAAAGAAATACTAAAATTGCAACTGTAAATATTGGTTATGCCGATGGACTAAATAGACAATTGTCAAACAGAGGATATTTGCTTATAAATGGTAAGAAATGTAATATTATTGGCAATATATGTATGGATTCATGTATGGTTGATATAACAGATGTTGAAAATGTTAAAGTAAGTGATGAAGCTATAATATTTGATAATTTAAATATAACATTAGATGAAATTGCAAAAGAATGTAATACTATAAATTATGATATATTAACTAGTATAGGAAGTAGAGTAGAAAGAATATATAAAAAGGCACTATCACAATAAATATGTGATGGTGCCTAAATTATTTTTGATTACTTTAAAATAATCTCAAAACTTGCCTTTTTTCCTTTATTTCTTTGTCCCCAACAGCAAAGTGTCAACTCTGTTGTTCTGGGGTCAAGTTCAGTTAAATGAAACATTCCGAGGTTTCCAGAGAAAATGCAAGGAAACTCAGAATATTTTTCACCTTTTACCTTGGCCTCAAGTTTCAGATTTAAAGGTTCACCCTCTAAAAGGTTTATTTCTGCATCGATAGTCTCAGGAAATTCTTCAGTGTTTCTAAAAAGAATTGCTATTCCTGCACATACAGGAATAGTATTTCCTGTCATATCAAACATTCCTTTGATTGTGCTATCGTTAATTTTTTCAGCATCTCTTGTATCCAGATTTTCAGGATCAAAAGCAAAAGGATTAACGTAAAAGTTTTTTAAATTCATTTTTATTCCTCCAAAATTTTAAAAGATTACAAAAATTTATTGTTACATTAATATTATATCACATCTTTAATATTATGTAAACAATACGCAATATATTTTTATTATAGAATTTAAAATATAAGTATCATATAGACTTTTTATATTTTTTTTAGTATAATTTATACTGGGTGATAAACATGGGTTTTGTACATTTACATATGCATACTGAATATAGCTTACTTGATGGTGCAATAAGAATAAATGATTTAGTTGAAAAGGTAAAAAATATGGGTATGAATGCAGTCGCAATAACTGATCATGGTAACATGTTCGGTGCTATTGATATGTATAAAAAGTGCAAAAGTGAGGGCATAAAACCAATAATTGGTTGTGAGGTTTATGTAGCACCAAGAAGTAGATTTGAAAAGCAAGGTAAAATTGATACTGAACCAAATCATTTAATTTTACTTGCTATGAATAATACAGGATATAAAAATTTAGTAAAACTCGTATCTAGCGGATATACAGATGGTTTTTATTATAAACCACGTATAGATATGGATATATTAAAAGAATGCAATGAAGGAATAATATGTTTGTCTGCTTGCCTTGCTGGAAAAGTTGCAAGACAAATAGTAAACAAGAATATAGATGGAGCGAAAGATACGATTCAAGAATTTATTAGTATTTTTGGAAAAGATAGATATTATCTTGAAATTCAAGACAATAAATTAAGAGAACAAATACTTGTAAATCAACAACTAATACAACTTTCAAAGGAGTTTGGATTGGGTCTTGTTGCAACAAATGACTGTCATTATCTTGAAAAAAATGATTATGATTTTCACGAGGTTCTGTTATGCATTCAAACAAGAACGACTATGAATGATGAAAATAGAATGTCTTTTCCTGTAAATGAATTTTATGTTAAATCAGAAGAAGAAATGTCAAACGCCTTTATAAATTTCAAAGAAGCAATAGAAAATACACAAAAAATTGCAGATATGTGCAATGTTGAAATTGAATTTGGAAATACAATTTTGCCTGAATTTAAAGTCCCAGATGGTATAAGTCACTTAGAGTATTTTACAAAACTTTGCCATGATGGAATTAAAGTAAGGTATAAAGATGAAAGAAAAGATGTAGTGGATAGATTAAATTATGAGATTTCAGTGATAGATAAAATGGGATACATAGATTATTTTCTTATTGTTGCTGATTTCATAAATTATGCAAAATCTGAGGGAATACCTGTTGGACCAGGTAGAGGTAGTGGCGCAGGTTCAATTGCCGCATATTTAATAGGAATAACAGACATTGATCCTATAAAATATAACCTAATCTTTGAACGTTTTTTAAATCCTGAGAGAGTAAGTATGCCTGATTTTGATGTGGACTTTTGTTTTGAGAGAAGACAAGAGGTTATAGACTATGTTTGTAATAAATATGGACATGATCATGTGGCTCAAATAATTACGTTTGGTACAATGGCAGCACGTGCAGCTGTAAGAGATGTTGCTAGAGCATTGGAAATACCATATCAAAAAGCTGATATGATTGCTAAAATGATACCACAAGAAATAAAAATGACAATATCTAAGGCACTGGATATAAATGAAGAATTAAAGTTGTTATATGATACAGATGAAGATGTACATAAAATAATTGATATATCAAGAAAAGTAGAAGGACTTGCAAGACATGCTTCAACTCATGCTGCTGGTGTGGTCATAACTAAGGAACCAGTTGTAAATTATGTGCCATTATATACAAATGCAAATTTAATATCAACACAGTATACAATGACAACACTTGAGGAATTAGGACTTTTAAAAATGGATTTTCTTGGACTTAGGACATTAACTGTTATTGATGAGTGTAAAAAATTAATAAAAAAAATTCATGGAATAGATGTAGATTTTGAAAATGATATGGAAGATAGAGATACTTTCAAGATACTTTGTGAAGGAAAAACAACTGGAATATTCCAAATGGAAAGCCCTGGATTTAGACAAGTAATGATGAGATTAAAGCCTGATTCAATTGAAGATATTATTGTTATGATATCTCTGTATAGACCTGGTCCTATGGATCAGATACCAAGGTATATAAAAAATAAAAATAATCCCGAACATGTTGAATATACTCATGAATCATTAATACCGATATTAAAGCTTACATATGGGTGTATGGTATATCAAGAACAAGTTATGCAGATATTTAGAGATTTAGCGGGATATAGCCTAGGTAGGGCTGATCTTGTTAGACGTGCTATGAGTAAAAAGAAAATAGATGTAATGAATAAAGAACGTGAGATTTTTATTGAAGGCGCATTAAAAAACGGAATTGATAGAGAAAGCAGTAATAAAATATTTGATGAAATGTCTGAATTTGCAAAATATGCTTTTAACAAAGCACATGCCGCTGCATATGCAGTAGTTTGTTATCAAACAGCATATCTAAAGACACATTATCCACATGAGTTTATGGCTGCACTTATGAATAGTATGATTGGAAACTTGAATAAAATTCCTGAATATATTAATGAATGTAAAGAACTTAGAATTAAAGTTTTAAAACCGGATATAAATGAAAGTTATATGCGTTTTGCGGTAATAAATAATAATATTAGATTTGCACTAAGTTCAATAAAAAACGTTGGTGATAATGCCATAAGAGAAATTATTGATGATAGAAAAATAAATGGACCATACAAAAATTTTATTGATTTTTTAGAGAGGACATCTGGTGAAAACGTTAATAAAAAGTGTGTAGAAAGCTTAATCAGAGCTGGTTGCTTTGATGAAATTGAAAAAAATATAAATAGATTTGACATGTTAGATTCTTATGAAAGTATAATGGATGGTATAAATCAAACTAGAAGAAGTAATTATAAAAATCAGATAAATATGTTTGATATTGGAATTGAAGAAGAAAGTATAAAGGTTGAAATAAGAAAGAGTGGAAGGGAGCCAAGTAATAAAGAGTTATTAGAGATGGAAAAGGAAATACTTGGACTTTATGTATCTGGGCATCCATTAGATGAATATTTAGATTTTATAAAGAAAAATGCAACTGTTTATAGTAATGAGTTAAATAGTTCCAATGAAGAAAATGAAGAAGATAGTGATAATAATGAAGATAATCAAAAAATAGATTATGAATCAAAAATAGTAACTTATTGCGGTATTATCACTAGTTCAAGAATACTTTATACAAAAAATAATAAACAAATGATGTTTGCTGAAATAGAAGATTTATACGGAAGTATAGAAGCAGTGATATTTTCTACTGTATTTGAAAAATATTCGAATATTTTAATTCCTGAAAATGTTGTAAAAATAACTGGTAGGGTCAATTTAAAAGAAAATGAAAAAGCTAAAATTCTTGTTACATCAGTAGAATCTATAACAAAGCAAAAAAACATATACATTAAGTTACCAAAAGATAAGTTTGACATGGAAGAAAGAGTAGTTGAATATATAAAAAATCTACCCGGAGAATGCTTTGGAAATAATCCTGTGAATATATTTTATGAAGGTACTAAAAAAATCAAGTTATTAAATAGAAAGATTTGGTTAAATGTTGATAATAATACGATAGAAAAATTGGAAGTTGCATTCGGCAAAGAAAATGTAAAAATAAAATAGTAAAATATTAATTATATAGTGAGGAAATAAATGAAGAATTTAGAAATCTTAAAAATAGTAAATGAAAATAATAAATATTTTGAAATAATTTGTAATTGGATGTATGAATGGTGGGGGGAAAAAGATAACTGGAGTTTAGAAAAGGTAAAAGAATATATGAGAAATTCTATGTGTACAGATAGAATACCTCAGACATTTATTGCAGTACATGATAATGAAGTGGTTGGAATGTATCAAATTTCAATGAATGATTTAGATGTTAGACCAGATATATATCCTTGGCTTATAAATGTATATGTTGAACCTAAATATCGTGGTAATGGTATTTGTAAAAAAATGGTTGAACATTGTATAAATGAAGCTAGAGAATTAAACTTGGAAAATATCTATTTATACACTAAACATGTTGGCTTATATGAAAAATATGGATTTAATTTTATTAAAGAAATTAATACTTTTAAAGAAGATAGTTTAGTTGAGAGATTATATGTATTTAATATTATATAATAATCAGAAAATACGATAATTTGGAGGTTTTATGAATTTATATACTATATCAATATTTTTAATAACATATTTAATATGCAGCATTAGCCCATCTATTGAGATATGCAAAATAAAAAAGGGGGAAGATATTAGAAATCTTGGGAGCAGAAATGCTGGAACTACTAATGCAATAAGGGTAATGGGAAAATTCTGGGGAATAGTTGTGTTCCTATTAGATATATTAAAAGTATTTATATCATATGGAATAATATATTTTATAGGAAAGACATTTAATCAAGATATTAATGTTACTTTAAAAAGTATATTTATTGTTGCTGCAACTCTTGGACATTGTTATCCAATATACTACTCTTTTAAGGGTGGAAAAGGAGTTGCCGTAACACTTGCCGCATCGTTTATATTAGATTATAAAGTAGCACTTGTATGTTTGATTGTGGGTATATTATTAATAATTATAACACGTATGGTATCGATAGGAAGTGTAGGTGGAATAATACTTTTTGTCATTATTACTTTTGTGATGAATAAGGAATATATAATACCTAATATAATTGTTTCTATAATAATACTATTAAAGCATAGAACCAATATAATTAGAATAATGCAAGGTAAGGAAAATAAAATATATTAGAGGTGAAAATAAACTTATGAAGATTTTAATTGACGTTTTCGGTTCAGATGATGATATATCTGCGCCAATAATTGCTACATGTAATATGATAGATAAAATTGATTCTGAGATTATACTTGTAGGAAAAAAGGATGATATTGTATCTGTAATAGAAAAAAAGTATAAAAATAAAAGTAAAGAAATAATTAAAAAAATTCAAATATTAGAATGCAAAGACTATATAACAAATAATGAAGAGCCTGCTTGGGCAATAAAAAATAAAAAGGAATCAAGTATAGTTGTAGCGTATAATTACATGAAAACAAATGATAATACTGTATTTATATCTGCAGGTAGCACAGGAGCTGTAATGGCTGGTGCATTACTTAAAATTGGAAGAATTGATGGAATACATAGACCAGCTCTAATTACAATACTTCCAACAATAACAGATAAGAAAGTAATATTGCTTGATTCAGGATCAAATCCTCAGGCAAAAGATATATCAATACTTCAATATGCAAAACTTGGAATGATATACTCAGAGACTGTACTTAATGTAAAAAAGCCTAAAATTGCATTATTAAATATTGGTGAAGAAGAAGAAAAGGGAACACCAGAACTTAAAGAGACATATAAAATGCTAAAAGAAAATATAGATAATTTTACAGGAAATATTGAAGCTAGATATATATTAAATGGTGATGTTGATGTTGTTGTATGTGATGGACTTCTTGGAAATATTGCTTTAAAATCAATAGAAGGAACAGCAAAGATATTGAAAACCGTTATTTCTAATGCTTTTAAAACTAGTTTATTAAATAAATTAAAGGGAATTATAATAAAATCTACACTTACTAATGTGTTAAAAAAATATGATTACAAGGAAAATGGTGGAGCAGTTCTTTTAGGTGTAAAAAAACCAGTAATAAAAGTACATGGTAGTTCAAATGTTTCAACTTTCGAAAAAGCAATTATTCAGGCACAAAATATGTTAGAAAATAATATAATTGAAAAAATAGAAAAATCTATAAAAAATTAATATTGTTATTTTTAGGGAGTAAAGTTTTTATTCTCTTTTAGTATAATGAAAATTTATATAGAATATTGAAAAAAGATTTCTTATAGTATAATATATAAAAATATGAGTGAGGTATGACAAATGAAAAAAGGTATAAGTTTAATTGTTTTAGTAATAACAATAATAGTAATAATAATACTTGCTGGTGCAATAATTTTAAATTTAACAAATAATAATCCAATAGATACAGCTAATAAATCAGTATTCCAAAATGATGTAAAAAGTTTTCAAGAAGAACTTACACTTAGAGTTTTAAAAGAAAAAACTGATATTAATAATGAAAGAGAAAAGATTACAACAACTGACTATGATGAAATAAGAGGATACATACCAAGTTTTAAGGAAAAATATAGGGATAAATTGTACATTTTTGAAGATGAAGTTGTTTATTCAAATAATGTAGATGATAAAGAAAAGGATTGGCTAAAGGCAATAAATATTAAATCAATAGTTGAAAAAGGTACTGTTATTAAACCAATAACTACAGCAACTGTATTTACTAAAGGTACTGATAAACAAGTATCAGACTTTTTTACTATTATTGGTACAGAACAGGTTTCATATAAAGTAAATGGAAATGAAATAAACAATTTGAATGAATTAGATGTTGGTGAAAATAAAATTATTTGTAGTGATATTACTAACACAGTTAGTGCTAGTGTAAACTTAAATATTATTGATAAAGAATATGCATTTTCATATACTGGAGATTATCAAATATATGAAGTAAAATATGATGGCATATATAAGTTAGAATGTTGGGGAGCAAGCGGTGGTGCAAGTAGAACTGACAATAAAGGAGGTTATACATCTGGTAATATTGGTTTATTAAAGGGACAAATATTATATATTTATGTAGGTGAAGAAGGAAATGCTAATGTAGGAAATGCAGGTGGACTTGCATCATACAACGGTGGTGGTGCTGGCGGTAATGGAAGTTCTGGATATGGCGGAAGTTATTCAGGTGGTGGCGCTACAGATATTAGACTCGTACAAGGATTATGGAACAATACAGATAGCTTAGCATCAAGAATTATGGTTGCAGGAGCCCGGTGGAGGATCTGGTAATGGATCTGTATCAACTTCTGGATATGGCGGTGGATTAGTAGGTGGAAATGCAAGAAGTACTGGTGGTGGTGTATCATTAGGCGGAACTCAAACAACTGGATTTGCACTTGGAATAGGTCAAGTAGGAAAAACTAAATCTTCATATGCCGGTGGTGGTGCAGAAGGAAATGCAGGAGGAGGAGGCCGGATATTATGGCGGATATGCTTTTCAAGGAACTGGAACTAATTCTTGTTCCGGAGGTGCTGGTGGATCATCATATGTATCTGGAATGAGTGGATGTACAACATACAATAATTATGTATTTAATAATGGGATTACTATAGCTGGTAATGCATTGATGCCAAATCCAAACGGTGGTGCCCAAGTAACTGGAAATTCTGGAAATGGTGTTGCAAAGATAACTATATTAAGTTTAGATTAAAATTTGTAAAGGATGTTGAATTTGTTTTAACATCCTTTTATAATTAATAAAGAATTTGATAATTATATATAGAAAAATGTTGAAAAAAGATTTTATATATACTATAATTATTCAAGTGGTGAGATATATGATAGATTTTGCTAAGAGGAATGTTGACATGTATAAGGTATATCGTATGGTTGGATATGATTATTTATTTTATACTGTCATATCTTTTTTATTTTATAGTATAGCAAAGGGATTAAGTGTAGCACAGATATTATATTTATCTGGATTTTATGCTATATTTGTATCTGCTTTTCAAATACCTACAAATTATTTGGTAGAAAAGATTGGACTAAAGAAAAGCATAGTAATTGGAAACTTATTTTGGGTAATACATTGTTTTATATACATTGTGTCAAATGAATTTATATTTTTTGTTTTAGCTGAAGCATTTTGTGCATTTGGAACAACTCTAAAAAATTTATCTGAAACGCAAATGTTATATACAAGTTTAAGTAAGATTAATCAAAAAGAAAAATTTTCTAAAATAGAAGGTAGTGGAGTAGCATTATTTTATATTTGTGAAGCAGCTTCTGCTATTGTAGTTGGTTATTTATTTAATTTTGATAATTATTTACCAATATATATTACATTTACAATACTTGTAATTTCATTTGTAATGTCATTGTTTTTTGTAGATGTTCAAGATAGAAGAACTAAAGTTACAGAAATAAATATGAAAGATTATATTAAAGGTATAAAGTTAGTACTTAAAAGTAACAGAGCAATTTCAATGTTTTTATATGGTTTCATTATAAATGGGATTATTAACATATTTTCGACTGTTCAAAAGAGTTTACTTGTTGAATTAAATGTAGATACAATAAATTATTCATATATACTTGCGATATTAACTCTTTGTGTAGGAATTGGCTCAAAAACACAGTTCATATTTGAAAAGGTTACTGGAAGAAAGACGCTTACTGTAATTGGATATATATTTACTGCAAGTATGGTATTGCTTGGTGTATTTAATCTTTTATTTATTGATTCAGGTAATATATTAAATGTAACAATTACATTATTAGTAATATGTAATTTATTAATTGGTACTTATAGAATATCTATAAAAAAATATATGAATAATTTTACAACATCTGAAACTAGAGGAAAAATACTTTCCATTTTTTATATATTTGAAAATATAGGAAGAGCTTCAATGGTATTTGTTGCTGGAATAATCCTTGATAATGCTGGTACTAGAATCACAACTATAATAGTAGGAGTATCTGTAACATTAATTCTTTATATTGTACTCAAATTTATGAAATCAAGACTGGGACTTAATCCAGAAGAATATAAGAGAAAAGATGTGTTTGGTCTAGATATTAATGAAGAATTAGAGGATGCATAGTAAAATGTAATAAATAAAAAAGAAGATAACTTATATTATCTTCTTTTTTTGTTTAAATTTATTATTTGTTATTTAACAATTTATCTTTAATATCTTGCCAATCATTTACTCTCTCGATACCTTGAATACCTAAATCATTATCATTAATATTTAAGTTATGATAAGCACTAAATAGTAATTTTCTATCTGAACCTTCTAAATTATCAAGTTTATCATCTATTTTTATATCAAATTTTAAAATATTTTTATTGCTTATAAATATGTATTTATATGGATTTATGAAAGGCAAATGTTTTAATAAATAATCATATTTTTGTAATAATATTTTTCCAGATTCATTTGGAATTTCCTTATAAATGTATGATGTACCAATAAAAACATCATAATGTTCATTTAGTTCTTTTAATACATCATAAGCGTCTGGTAACATTTCGCAATGATCATATAAATTATTTTCCAGAAAGTATTTGAAAAATTCATCTTTATTTGGTATAGAATCTTGCATATAAAAATCAGTAAAATCATTTTCTGTATAATTTGTTCCTAAAAAATTATTTATTAAATAAAGGAATCCACCTTTTACAATAACATCATCCATGTCAACCATAATTGTCTTTCTTTTATCCATATAACCCCCGAAAAATTAATTATATTTTTATTTACTCTTTAATATATCTCCAGCAGCACCTAAAGCACCCATTGCTTTTGTTGCATCAAAAGGAATAAATACTTTGTTTGCACTTCCTTGAGAAACCTTTTCTAATGCTTCTAAAGATTTAATTGCAACAAGATTTTGATCTGGTTTAGCATCCATTATAGCAGTATAAACCATTGTTATTTCTTTTGCTTTTGCATCTGCTACTTTTTTTATAGCTTCTGCATTACCTTCAGCTTCTAATATTCTTGCTTCTCTAACACCTTGTGCACGTCTAATACTAGATTCACGCTCTGCTTCTGCATCAAGTATAGTTGCTTGTTTTTTACCTTCAGCAAGAGTTATATCAGCTTGACGTTTACCTTCAGCTTCTAATATTGCAGCTCTTTTGTTTCTCTCTGCATTCATTTGTTTTTCCATTGCATCTCTAATATCAACTGGTGGTTTAATATCTTTTATTTCAACACGTTCAACTTTACAACCCCATCTATCAGTTGCTTCATCAAGTATTTGTCTTAGTTGTGTATTAATTAAATCTCTTGAGCTAAATGTACTATCTAAATCCATTTTACCAACTATATCACGAATAGTTGTAATAGCAATATATGCTATACCTTTTTGTAAACTTTCTATTTCATATACAGCTTTTTCAGGTTCTGTAATTTGATAGAAAACAACAGTATCTATTGTTATTGTAACGTTATCTTTTGTTATTACACTTTGAGGAGTTACATCCATTGTTTGTTGCTTTAAACTAACAACAGCTCTTACTTTATCAACAAAAGGTAATATGAAGTTAAGGCCAGCTTCTGCTGTACTATTATATTTACCAAAACGTTCTATTATGCGTACTTCTGATTGTCTAACCACTTTAATAGATGCAAGAGCAACTATTATAACGATTACTATTAAAATACCAAAAAATATTTCCATAAAATTTCCTCCTAAATTTTTAATCTTTGTTTTTCATTTTCTTTACTTTTAATTTAACTCCCTCAA
Source organism: Bacillota bacterium (assembly GCA_023410645.1). Taxonomy (GTDB): domain Bacteria; phylum Bacillota; class Clostridia; order TANB77; family CAG-465; genus CAG-465. Next base: position 36,523 of record JAEYPQ010000023.1, read on the forward strand.
GATCCTCAATAGTTACTTCAGTTCCTTCTTTTATAACTTTTGCTTCATCTGTAAATGCAGACCAAAGTTCACCAGAAACTTTTACTTGACCTGTAGATTCGAAAGGTTCAATATCTTTTATAACAATTCCAGTTTTACCAACTATAGATTTGTTATTCATAGATACATCTTTTGTTTTGAACAATTTTTTTACAAGTGGTTTCATAAATAATATCATAATAGTAGTAGAAATTGCAAAAACTCCCAATTGCACAGGAAAACTTGCTCCCATTACTGCTGCAAGAAATGCTAGAAAAGCACCAATTCCTGGCCAAAACATTAAAAATGATATAGTAAATATTTCAACTAAAAGAAATACACCACAAGCTATAAGCCAAAGAGCCCATATAGGTATTAGTGACATACATATTCCTCCTCTCTAGTGATATAAACTATAATATAATTATACACTAAAAGTTACATAAATACAACATATTTATATTAGCTTTTTCAAAAAATAAACATTTTATGACAAAAGTAATTATATTAATTTATTTTTATAAAAAAATAGTTGACATATTTGAATAATTATGTTAATATATATGTTATATAGAGAGTGTGCATAAGCATTTTAGCGAGCTGCACAGCCGATAAGGTACACACATGAAAATATTTTCATAAAAGGAGTCTCAAGAAATTTGAGAAGCTTTTTATGAGAATATTTTTTTTCTGTTAATTATACAGAAAGAAGTGTATTCCTAAAAAATAAAAATAATAAGGAAAGGTGATGTTTATGCTAATTACTGTAAGGAATTTGAGCAAAGATTTCAAAATGAAAGTAAAGAAAAATGGAGGTTTTGCAAAAAAAGAAATTGTAAATGTAAATGCGGTAAAAAATGTATCATTTGAGATTAATGAAGGTGAAATTTTAGCTTTTATTGGACCAAATGGTGCAGGTAAGTCAACCACAATAAAGATGCTTACAGGAATTATTCAACCAACAGATGAAAAAATAAAAGTCGCAAACTACAATCCATGTGTTCAAAGAAAGAGTTTAGCATATGACATTGGATGTATGTTTGGGCAAAAGTCTCAGTTATATTTGCATTTATCTGTAATTGATAGTCTTAGACTTCTTGGCAGTATATATGATATGGATAAAGTAAGATTAGAAGAAAGAATATCATATATATCAAAGTTGTTTAAAATTGAACATTTACTTGATTTAACAGTAAGAAAATTATCACTTGGGCAAAGAATGATATGTGAGATTGCGGCGTGTATTTTACATGAACCAAAGATTATATTTCTGGATGAACCGACTATTGGACTTGATATAATTGCAAAATTAAGAATAAGAGAAATAATTAAAATGCTAAATGAAAAGCATAATACAACTATTTTTCTTACAAGTCATGATGTGGGTGATGTTGAAGCACTTTGTAACAGAATCATTGTAATAAATGAAGGCACAGTTATAATGGATAGTAGCATGAGAGAATTAAAAGAAAAATATCTTTCTAAGAAAATTGTTACTATATATTATGATAATGATATTCAAGTTACTAATTTAAAATACGATGTTACATCAAAAGAACCAACTAAAGTAGTTGTTTCAGTTGATACAAACAAGGATAAAATTGGTGATATATTATCATATTTTACATCTATTGGTAGCGTTGCTGATATACAAATAGATTCAACGCCATTAGAAGAAGTAATAAAAGAAATATATGAAAAGAGGTGCATCTTATGAACAAATACTTTGAGATATTTAAGTTTAATTTGAAATCTAAACTTAACTTTAAATTAAACTATATATTTACACTTTTCTCTTTCACAATTCATGTATTAGTGTTTAATACATTATGGGATTTTATTTTAAAGGATAAAACTATTTTAGGATACACAAAGCCAGAACTTATCTGGTATATAATAATTGGAGAATTTATAATTTACACAACATCTCACAACTATAAAAGAATTTCTTATATGATAAAAAGTGGAGATATTGTAAATTTACTTGTAAAACCTGTAAGCATGATAAAATATATACTTGCGGAAGAACTTACTTGCGTAATAAACTTAAGTGTTAATTTGATTTTTGCTTGTATTCTTGGCGTTATAATGGCAGGTATTCCTCATATAACTCTAATTAATTTAATTGTATTTTTAGTATCGTCAATACTTGGAATAAGCATATGGATTGGAATAAATATATCTATTGGTCTATTTGCATTTATCACAGAGGAAAATGAACCTTTTTATTTGATATTATCAAAAGGTGTATTGATCCTAGTTCTAACTCCACTTGAATTTTTTCCCAATATGATACAAAAAATATTATTATTTATTCCTACTACTTATGTTTCATATCCTGCTTCAAAGAATTTTGTCCATTTTAATGTTAATCAAAGTTATAATTTAATTATAGGGCAATTGATATTTTTTATATTAATAATTATTTTTAATAATTTATTAAGTATGAAAGGAGAGAGAAATATAAATGTTAATGGTGGCTAAAAGTATATTAAACAATTTAAGATTTTTTGTTAAAGCGGTTAAATGTAGTATAAAATCCGCTATGGAATACAAAATTAGTTTTATAACACAAAGTATATTTATGTTTTTAAATAATGGAGTTTGGCTTCTTTTTTGGGGAATAATATTTAATGTAAATGGTAGTGATATAAATGGTGTAACTTTTAATTCAATACTATACTTATGGTCACTTCCTGTAATATCATTTGGAATAGGATATTTTTTCTTTGGAGGTATGGATAATATAAGCAATTATATTATTTCTGGGCAAATGGATAGTTATATGCTTCAACCCAAACATCCACTTCTTAATGTACTTACATCAAAATGTAATTTTTCCGCATTTGGAGATTTAATCTATGGGTTAATAATTGGACTTTTTGCAGTAAATTTTGATATAGTAAGATATATAATATTAATTTTACTTGGTGTATTGGGTTCTACAATATATATTTCAACAAGTGTAATTTTTAGATCAATATCTGTATGGTTTGGTGATACAGATGTTATAGCCAAAAAATACACAGATACATTACTTACAACTTTTTCTATATATCCAGAACAAATCTTCAGTAGCACTATAAAGATAATATTATATACTGTTATCCCAGTAGGTTATATGGCTTTTATGCCAATTAATTTTGTAATTACATTTAATATAATATATTTAATTTATACTATAATTGGGTGTATTGTATTTATGATTGTTGCAATAATTGTTTTTAATAAGGCAATGAAATGTTATGAATCAGGTAATACAATATCAATGAGAAACTAAGATAAAACCTATGAACTAATTAAAGTTCATAGGTTATTTATTACTATATTATAGACAAAACTAGACGTTAAAACACTTATTAAAACTGTTTAATCTATTAAAATAATATGATAAAATTAATATATGAAAAATAAAAGAAAATATTTATTAATACTTTTAATTATTGGAATATTGATTATTCGATTTTGCTATATGTATTATTTATTTAATATTAAGTATAAGAATATAAGTGCTATAAAAATGAATGCAATGATTATAGAAAATCAGGAGATAAGTGAAGATAAAATATCTTATTTAATTGAATATGATAATAACAAATTTTTACTTAATATTTATAAAGATAAATATAATTTAAATCAAAGTGAAAGTTTATATGATAAATTTGGAAAGCTAAAGTATGGAGATTTTATTGAGTTTACTGGTAATATTTCTGAAACTAAGAAATTAAATAATCCTTTTGAATTTGATTACAAAAGATATTTAAATTCTAATAATATTGTAGCTTCAATATCAACATATAGCGTTAAGAAAATTGGTAATAACTTTGGAAATATATTATATAGATTTTCATATTATCTAAAGGATTATATTAGCAAGAAGATTGATATAGTCTTACCACAAGATGAAGCTAATTTATTTAAGAGTATAATGTATGGTGATGATAGGAATTTAGATGAAAATATAAAAGATATATTTGAGAAAAATGGAATTTTGCATATTATATCTGTTTCTGGATCACATATGATGTTGCTTATTACATTTATATCGATTTTAAAAAAATGTCTTAACAAATATTTATTCTTAGTGTTTAATTTATTCTTTATTCTTATATTTTGTATAATTTCTTCTATGCAACTTTCAGTGTTAAGGGCTGGAATCATGGCAATAATTCTAGTTGTTTTTAACTGTTTTGAATTTAAAATAAATATTTACAAAAGAATTTTACTTTCTTTTTTTCTACTTATTTTATATAATCCATATTGTATTTTTAATACTGGTATGCTTATGTCGTATGCAGCAGTTTTAAGCATAGTAGTATTTTATTCACAAATTTACAGTTATTTTAATGTAAAGTTTTTTAAAGCAATGAAAATATCATATTTAAAGAAAAAGACTCCAAAACATTATATATATTTAATGTTTGATAATATTAACAAACTTTTTTCATTAAATCTTGCAGTGCAAGTTCTGTTATTACCATTTGAAATTCAGTTATTTAATAAATTTGAACTTTCTTCGTTTATTTCTAATTTAATTGTAGTTCCAATAGTAACTTTTCAAAATATAATTGGCTTTTTAACATTGTTTTTTATTCATATACCTTTTATATCTGACATACTAATAAATTCAAATTATATTATATTAAAAGTTATAATTTCCATATCTGACTTAATCTCAAAATTAAATATTTCAACAATATATATACCAGATCTAAGTTTTTTATTAATTCTTTTATATTATTTTATAATTTTAATAAATAATTTCAAAAAATATATACTAGTTAGATTAAATAAAAAAATTAAAAATGTATTTAATAAAATAATATTTATAACAACATTTATAATATTTTTATTAATGTATCTAAATTACATGTATGTTGTTTACATAGAAGATTATATATACTTCTTTAATGTGGAACAAGGAAATATGGCACTAATTAGAGAACAAGGAAAGACTGTTATAATAGATATGGGATCTACAAAAGAAAAGGTAGCATCAAATATATTAAATAATTTTTTACAGGCAAAAGCAATTAAAAATATAGATTTAATTGTTCTTACACATATGCATACAGATCACATAAATGGAATTTTTGATTTAGATAAGGAAGTAGGTATAAAAAATATTGCTTATTCGTTCCAAAAGGATAATTTAGCTTTAGAATATGTAAAGTTAAAAGAATATATTGAACAAAACAATATTGGGACCTTAATACTAGATCAATATGATAATATAAAGTTTGGCGGTATTAACATAGATATACTATCACCATCAATAAATAAAAATATTTTATCTTCTGATTTGGCAAATTCAAATAGTGTTGTATCACTTGTAACAATTAAAAATAAAAATTACTTATTTATGGGAGATGCTACAAAAGAAACTGAAAAATATGTGTTAGATAGTTTTAATTTTATTAAAAGTGAAGAAACTAAAAATATGATATTACAAAGATTACAAGATATATATGTTTTACAAGTTGGTCATCACGGCTCTAAGACATCTACTTCAAAATACTTTTTAGAAAATATTAAAGTAAAAAATGGAATAATATCTTCAAAAAAAAGTGTATATGGACATCCTTCAAATGAAACATTGGAAAATTTAGATGAATATAATATAAATATACTTATTACGGAAAATTCAGGTGCAGTAAAATTTTAAAAAAATGTATAATTCTGCTAAAAAGACAAACCATATTAGTAGGTGATAGAATTGGAAATTAGTACAAAATATAGATTATTAATTATATCAGTTTTTTTTATATTACTTATTCTTGGTGTATATCTTGGATTTAAGTTTTCATCAAATCAAGAAGCTAAAGAAAATAATCAATCTGAGCAAGTAGTAAATAATAATGATAATGAAGATGATATTGATATATATGAAGAAGTATCAACTAAAACATATGATATAAAAGTTACATATGAAGATTATTATAGTTTATGTGGTCATACAATAAAAAACGAAGAAACTATTTATAACACGACTGTTGATAAAGTGAAGTCAGATATATTATCAAAAGATGAAAATAAAAATTATGAAGTATCAGAAGAAACAAATGAAACACTAACATTGAAGAGAACCTTAGATAGAAATTGCCCAAATCATTTTGAAGTAAGATATGAAAATGGAAGTATAATAATAGATACAATAGTTGATGAAACTATTAAAACAAGGTATAAAACAATTGATATACCACAAGAACTTATTAGACCGGAAATGCTTGAAGAATTAAATAATGGTATAAGAGTAGACAGTAAAGAAGAACTTAATCTTCTAATTGAAGATATAGAAAGTTAATAAATTAATAATGAAACATAATTAAAAGTAATGAATATATATTCATTACTTTTAATTATTTATTATAATACTTTTTCTTTATATCTTTTTATAAGTAATGGAATTGTTGCAAAATTCAAGTAATAACATATAAGGCACCATGATAGTAAACTAAAATCTATAATTGTTTTAGTAATTATTATTCCTTTATAAAAAAATAAAATAGAAGATGTTACAAATAAAATTATTATAGTTAGTTTATGCAATGATTTATATTTTATCTTAATAAATAGAAATGATAAAATTAATGTCAATACCAGACTTACTATTCCAAATGTTATATTTAACTCATTTACTATGTTAAAAAATGTTGTTATTTGCTCCTCAGAATTATAAAATTCTTTAATAATTGCATTAATATAATGTGAGTTCAATAAAAATATGTGATATGTGGAAAATATTAAAGATACAATTCCGATAGTTAATACAATGGTTTTAAGTTTAGTTTTATTATATAAAATAATCAAATTTATTATATTTAATATTATAAAAAATATTAATGAATAAAAAAAATACAAATTTAACACCTCAATGATATTATTTAAAATAATTATATCATAATTGGAAAAAAAAACAAAGTTTATGGTAATAAATTCCATAATATTGATTTACATATATATTTTTGTATTTTACATAATAGTAAATATCTACTTTACTTATTCATATATGCATGGTATAATATACGTATAATCTAATCCGGAGGGAAAAAGAGATGTTTAATGTAGTTTCAAAAAATATAGAAAAAATCACTATTATTAGCATATTTTTTTGTGTATTATTGTTTTCACAAAATGTCTTTGCTGACGAAGATAATATAACGTATAAAATACAATCTGAAGATAACACAAATCTTTCAGAAGAAGAATTAAAGAGTAAAGAAGAAAGATTAAATGTAATAAATGAATGCATTAATGAATTAAAGAAAAATTTAAGTGATATAACGAAAAGTTTTGAAGTTATCAGATCGCAAAAAGAATACGAGACTTATCCTGCCATAAGACTTAATGTTGACACACCACTTTTTGGATTAATTTCTATTGTTAATAATAAACTTAAAATTACAAGTGAAGTATCTACTATTGATGTCGCAACAGGTTTTTCTATTAAAGATGTGGTAAGACAAAATAATATCAAAGTACCAAGTCTTTCTGTTGGTTCATTAGTTGTACTTACACGTGATGTAAAATTAGATAAAGATATTACTATTTCAGATGCAGACACAGCTATATTATATCTTTTTAAGTATATAAAACAAACTGAAAATGTTAAGGATTTTTTAGATAATCAGATTAATAAAATATTTGTAGAATATATACCTAAAGAAAAAAAAGATAAGATTGATGAAACTAATAAAAGGCTTGATAGTTTAAATCAAACATTACTTAATTTAGATGATAAGATTGTATCAATAAACCTTTTATATAGTGATAATGAAAATTATTCTAGTTATATTTCAGATTACAAAAAAATGTCTGACAATATATATGATTTGAAAACTAAATTGAAAAATATTTTAATTTCTGATAGTGATCTCCAACAAATACAGAAATCATGTGCAAATTTAGAGGCTTCTATTATTGATTTTTCAGAAAAAACTGACACTATTTACGTTGAAATTACTGCAAATGTTGACTTAATTAAAATGTTTAAAAATGTGAAAAAAGAGCTACATAATACAAGAGACTTAATAAAATCATATATAGATAATTCATATGTAAAATCATCAGATAATACTAAATCAGACACAGATGAGAATAATGAAGTTAATAAAACTCAAACACAAAATCAAGAAAAGATATATAGTGTTATATCAACTGAAAGTTTAGAAAATATTAATGATGATATAAGTAAAATTGATGAAATGATTATAAAATACATTCCATCTGATAGTTATATAACAGAGATACCAGAAGAAGTAATAAATAGAACTGATGTTATAAATGTTGAAAATCAAGGTGAATTAACAGCTAAAGATAAAGTAGATATTTTAAATAAGGTTACTAGCATATATAAAGATGTACTTCAAATTAAATACCAATTCTTTATAAATAATATAGATAACTTACTTCAAGATAGCACAAATAAAATTAATGATATAATTAAGTATTCAGATGAAAGTTCACTTAAGGATATTAGATATGTATATATTGACTTACCAAAAGAAATAAATTCTATTTTATCTAAGACAAATACTGGTTATTCAATTAAAACTATGGATTTAAATAATACACTAAAATCTGAATATGATAAATTATTACAATTGAATATAAATATTAGCAATATATATAAAGAAAAAAATAAAAATAATGAAATAAATTCTGATAGACAATAAAATTTTCATGTACAAAGGAGAATATATAGTTATGCAAAATATTACAAGGCAGGACTTGCTAAATGTTGAAAAACCCGCCAGATATGTTGGTGGGGAATATAATCAGGTTATAAAGCCAAAAGAACATATCAAATGTAGGTTTGCATTTTGCTTTCCAGATGTTTATGATATAGGAATGTCTAATCTAGGAATGAAAATATTATATAATGTATTAAATAATAGATATGATACATGGTGTGAAAGAGTGTTTGCACCATGGTATGATTTTGAAAATGTAATGAGGTCAAAGAAATCTCCTTTATATGCATTAGAATCAAAGGATCCCATAAGTGGTTTTGATATTATCGGTTTTACCCTGCAATATGAAATGAGCTATACTAATATTTTAAATATGTTAGATTTATCAGGTATACCAATCTTTTCTAAGGATAGGGAAAATTCTTTCCCTTTTGTTATTGCTGGTGGACCTTGTGCTTCAAATCCTGCTCCTTTGAGTAAATTTATTGATATATTTTTACTTGGTGAAGGTGAAGAATTGTTAAATGATATTGTAGAAAAGTATATAATATGGAAAGATGCAAAGCTTCCCAAAATTGAATTTTTAAATAGCATAAAGGATATTCAAGGTGTATATATACCAAGATTACATACTAAGGATGATATAATAAAAAAAGTTGTAATTAAAGATATGGATAGTGTTATATATCCAACTAATTTTGTTGTTCCAAATACAGATATAGTTCAAAATAGAATATCACTTGAAGTATTCAGAGGTTGTAGTAGAGGATGTAGGTTTTGCCAAGCAGGATACATATATAGACCAGTTAGAGAAAAGTCATCTTCAAAAATAATTGATTTAGCAAGGGAATCTATTTGCAGAACTGGATTAAATGAAATTTCACTTTCCTCACTTAGCACTAGTGATTATTCTGAATTTAGTGAACTAACTAGTGAGTTACTTAAATTATGTGAAAGTAAAAAAATTGGAATTTCACTACCATCATTGAGAATAGACTCGATAAATCTAGAACTTCTAAAAAAAGTACAAGCTGTAAGGAGAGCTTCACTCACACTTGCACCTGAGGCAGGAAGTCAGCGATTAAGAGATGTAATAAATAAAAATATAACTGAAGAAGAAATACTGCAAGGATGTAGATTAGCTTTTGAAAATGGTTGGTCATCAATAAAATTATACTTTATGATAGGTCTTCCTACTGAAACTTATGAGGATTTAGAAGCAATAGTAATTCTTGCAAATAAAATAGTAGATGAATTTTATAGTATTCCAAAAAATAAAAGAGTTTCTAAATGTACTGTTACGATTAGTACTTCAACTTTTGTTCCAAAACCACATACGCCATTTCAGTGGTTTAGTCAAAATACAATTGATAAGATCGAATTAAAGCAACAATTTCTAAAAGAAAGACTTAATAGAAAAAATATTAAGTATAATTGGCATAATCCTAAAATAAGTGTACTTGAAGCTGTAATATCACGTGGAGATGAAAAAATAGGTGATTTAATATATGAGGCTTTTAGAAATGGTGCTAAATTTGATAGTTGGGAAGAAATGTTAAATTTTGAAGCTTGGGAAAAAGCATTTAAAAATATTGGAATAAGTGTAAAAGATTATGCAAATAAAGAATATAATTTGGATTATATTTTCCCTTGGGATAATATAATGCATGGGGTAGAAAAATCATTTTTAAAAAGAGAATATGAAAAGGCAATAAATTCAGACACTACTCCAAACTGCATGTTAAAATGTTCTACATGTGGAGTTACTAGGATATCTGAGTGTAAGTTTATAAATAATAAATAATAAATAATTTGAAAGTGTGGTGATATAGTTGGATAAAAAAGTTTTTAAAGATAAAAGTAAGGTATGTATTAAAAATAGGGAGATAACCTTTAAGTATGAAATTATAGATAGTATAGAATGTGGAATAGAACTAAAAGGAACAGAAGTAAAATCTATCAGAGAGTCAATGTGCAATTTGAAAGATAGTTTTGCAATAATATACGGTAGAGAAATAATACTTAAAAATATGCATATTAGTCCTTATGAACATGGCAATATAAATAATGTAAATCCAACTAGAGATAGAAGACTTCTATTACACAAAAAGGAAATATTAAAGTTTAGTAATAGTATAAAACAAGGTGGTTTTGCATTAATACCAAGTAAATTATATACATCTAGAAGTTTAGTAAAAATTGAACTTTGTCTTTGTAAAGGTAAGAAACTTTTTGATAAAAGAGAAAGTATGAAAGAAAAGGATGCAAAAAAACAGATTAATATATTTAAAAATAATGATTAAAAATGTAGATATTATATCTACATTTTTTATACTTAATTTTATTTTCGTTATAATTTTTTAGCAGTAAAAAAGAGAGCTTTTTGCTCCCATTTTTATATCAAGAAAATAAATTACAAGGAAGACTATTGTGGTGATAAAATCTCACCACTGCAAGTGATTGATTGCCTACAATTTGTCCCTGGCAGTATACATGTTTGTGGATAACTAGTGTATATATTACGTATAAATACATTTACTCCATTTTGCATAAGAACAGTAAAATATGTATCTGTAACTCTTACTATATTTAGAGTGTAATTATTAAATAAATTAATAGTTTGATTAACGCTTGTTACTGTTATTTCTCTTTCATATATGTGTTTGCAGCAACATTCATCAGTAAAACACTCAATTAAATTTAAACGAACATTAAAATCATTCAATTATATCACCTCTCTAAATAGTACAACATACTACAGTTTCAGCACATTCAATACTTGTTGCACCAACAAAAACTCTAAAACTTCCATTAGGTGTTGGTAAATCAAATATCTTGTAACCGCCCGCTAGGAATGTTAAAAATTAAATTTGGAATTTGATCCGGGTTTGATAGCTGTATTGTAGCAGCAGAAGGAGTTCCAGTTATAAATTTTATACTATATCCAAAGCTAAGAGGGATAATGCTATTTGGATTAACGTTAGTATATACATTATCTATTCTTCTTGATATTCCATTTTGGCAAGCTCTTTGACGTACAGCCAAAGTATAACAAAATCTATCCATATAAACACCTCTATACATTTGATATAGTATATTATGAAAAATATATATAAATTGTTAATAAATATAGGAATTATAGTTTGTTTTAAGTAAAAAATAATGATATAATTAGTTTAATTAAAGGAGGATTTTATGGATGTATCAATGATAATGGAAAATATAAAGTTTAATTATAGAGTAGCAGGAATGATAAGATATGGTGAAAAAATTTTATTACATAAAAGTAAAAATGATGAATTCTATGCTTTACCTGGTGGAAAAATAATGATTAGTGAGAATTCTAAAGAGGCATTAAAAAGGGAAGCCATGGAGGAATTTGGAAAAGAAATTATTGTAAATGATTTATTTGCAGTAGTTGAAAACTTTTTTACATTAAAATCTCAAAGATATCATGAGATTTTAATGATACATAATGCGTTAATTAAAAATGAACTTAATGAAGAAGAAAAAATAAAGATAATAGGAATTGAAAAAAGAGGGGACTTAGAGTTTATTTGGAAAAATGTCAAAGAAATTGAAACTACAGATTTAAGACCAGTAGCTATTAAAAATTTGATTATGCAAAATGATAATAAAACAAAACATTTAATTAATATAGATAATAATTAATTGATCGATATTTATATAAATTGTTGTAAAGTAAATATAATTTTGGTATAATAAATAACATAAGGAGTGAAACTAATGTTTAAAATGGGATATATTACAATAGTTGGTAAACCAAATGCAGGTAAATCAACATTAGTTAATAAATTGGTTGGATTTAAAGTAGCAATTACTACACCTAAACCACAAACAACAAGATTTAATATAAAAGGAATAATAACAAGTGATTCATCACAAATGGTTTTTATAGATACTCCAGGTGTTCATAAACCAGAAAATAAGCTTGGAACATATATGATGGAAGGTGTTGAAAAATCAATAAATTCTGTTGATGTAATTATCTATTTAGTTGATGCCATAAAACCAAAGCTTGATTTGGTAAGTGAAAGAATAATAAAAAATATTGTAGAATCTAATAAAAAAGTAATACTTGCTATAAATAAAATTGATAAAATTGAAAAATCTAAAATACTTACTATTATTTCTGCATATAATGAATATATACATAAAATTGGAGGGTCTTTTAATGAAATTATTCCTATTTCAATATATAAGAATGATGGAATAGAGGAATTAATAAAAAATATAGAAAAGTATTTGCCAGAAGGTGAAAAAATTTATTCGGATGATGAGATAACAGATATAACAGAAAAAGAAATAGTTGAAGAAATAATTAGAGAAAAAGCATTAAATAATCTTGATGAAGAAGTTCCACATGGAATAAAGGTTGAAGTTGAAAAATTTAAGAAAAGAAAAAATAGAGAAAAGCAAAGTGTTTATGATATTGAAGTAAATATCATTTGTGAAAAAAATTCCCATAAAGGAATAATTATAGGTAAAGATGGTTTAATGTTAAAGAAAATTGGTAGTGAATCTAGAAAAGAAATAGAGAATATGTTGGAAGATAAGGTAAATTTAAAATTATGGGTAAAGGTCAGAGAAAAATGGCAACAAAATGATAATTATCTAAAAAACATTAAAGAAAAATATGATTAATCACGATTAATGTAACATTAAAAGCTATTACGAAATTTTTAGTATAGGCAATTATCATATGCATAAAATAATAGTGTAGGTGGTATTATGTATGAAAAATTAGCATGGAATAGTTTTTGTAAGACAGGTGATATAGAAAGCTTTTTAGAATATAAGAAACTTTCAGAAGCAGGATATAGTTATGAAAATGTGAAGGGTGAATTTTTAAGTGAATCTAATAAAAGTAAAGGGAATAGTAATAAAGGAAACACAATATAAAGATAATGACAAGATAATTACAATTTTAACAGATAAATTAGGTAAAGTATCTTGTATTGCAAAAGGGGCTAAAAGAACAAATAGCCCCATACTTGCATGTTCTCAATATCTTGTATATAGTGAATTTATATTATATAAAGGCAATAATTTTTATTATATAAATTCTGCATCTGTTATAAATACCTTTTATAATTTAAGAATAGATTTGGACAAGTTGCAAGTAGTCTTTGATTTAACTAAATTAATTCAGAATATTGTTGATGAAAATGAAGATACATCTTCAATATTGAAATTATTTTTAAATACCATATATGTAATTGAAAATTATGATAAAAATATTAAAGTTGTAGTTGCAACATTTAAGATTAAATTATTCGACTTACTAGGGTATTCACCTAGAATAGATAAATGTTCTATATGTGGAGAACAACTTTATAAAAAAGAAAATAATGAAGGAAAAAATGCAGATATAAAACTTAATAATATAATATATTATGATTATGTAAGTAATACATTTTGCTGTGAGGATTGTATTAAAGATAAAGATAAGAGAAGATATATAGAGTTATCAAAAACAAGTGTAATAGCTATAAAATATGTACTAGCATCAGAAATAAAAAAGATTTTTTCTTTTAATTTGAAAGAATCTAAAGATTATGAAATATTTGGACAAGTATATGCTGATACAATGTCAAATGGAATATAATAAATCCTAGAAATAGTACTTTATTTCTAGGATTTATTGAAATTTATGAGAATACTAATGAAAATACTGATAAAACTTTTGTTAAAAAGTTTTCCTTCTTCTTGTAAAGTACTGGCAAGTTAGAAGAATTATTAAAATCAAATATAGAATATCTTTCAGATAATTTCAATAATTTAGAATGTATATCATTATTCTTATTAACAATACTTAATATACTAAAATTATCTTTTTCAACTGCTAAAACTAATTCAGAATCATTTAAATCAAATCTATAAAAGTTGTCTATTCCAAGATTAGAAAATTTAGGATATTTATTTTTTATTTCTGTGTAGATTCTTTCTATTTTATGTACATCACTATTCCTACTTGGATTATCAAGTAAATACTTCATATTATCAATTTGAATTAGCTTTGTATTAGAGTTAATTAATTTCATTGAATTGTTCAAGTTACTAACTTCTACTAGTTGAATAAATGAATTATCAATGGTTATTGCAATAAGTGAGTAGTTATCATTATTATCATCTAGATTTATTTGTTTAAAACTTAAACTCTTATATATTTTAATATATTTATCACTAGATAATATTTCATTAATTAATGAATATTTTATTTTTTGTGTTAAATTTGAAGCAGTATTTTCAGATGCGTTAAGAAGCTTCCTAGAGATTACATTAAAAATTGTATCTGTTAGTTTATCATTCTTTTTAATTAACATTTTTTCTAATTCTTTTAATTTTATAGAATAATCCATAATAGAATAAGATAGCTCATTTTCAACTAGATAATCAACTAAAGCATTTTGTAATAAATTAATATTATTTAAAATACTTTCTTCAAGTTCATTTATTTTTTCAGATAGACTAGAATCAATATTTAATTCATCACTATTTTCCTCAATATTTTCAGGAATTAATTTTAATAATGCAGATTTTATTGCTCTTTTTATCTTGGTATTTTCTTTTTCAAGTTCATTTGTATCTTTATTTAATATATTTTTCTTAATTTCAATATAGTTTTTATCTAATAATAAATTTAGATAACATAGTTTGTTATAATTTGAATACTCTTTACTAATATTATCAAATAATTCAAAAATATATTCTACTGTATTTGATGGAATCTTTTTAAATAGGATATCTAGAAACTTAATTGGTGATTTAGAAAACAAGTTTAAGTATAGATTTTCTTCCGAAATATTAAATGTAAAACAAATCTGTTTTAAAATTTTTCCTTCCAAAAAATATATATCATTATCACTGCTTAGTTTGTTACCAATAAAATCGTTTTCATATGTTCTGTATGTTGGAAGTATGCTTAAAGTAGTAGGTGTAGTATGTAAAAGTCTACATACTAAATTAGAAGTAATAGCCCTGTTTAACCCATAATTTTTATGCATAATTTTGTAACTATTTTTTGATATAGCAGCAGAGGAGTAGCCAACATTGTACACACCATCAGAAATTTCATTTGTTGATAATATATATAAAATGCGTAAATATACAGATTCTAGATTAGATAAATCCCTTATATATAATTCTTTTTTTATTGAATCATAATATCCAGACTTATAATCAAGTGATATATCATTTCCTATTAAAACTGTATTTATGTTATCAAATAATTTTTTTTGCAATTTTTTCTTTTCACTAGATGTTATATATCCAAAATAGATTAATTTTTCAAATAATTCATCAACTACATCAATAAATTCATTATTTACATTGCATTTTTCTTTTAGTTTTTCTAAATAATTAATCATCTTTTTTCCTTCCTTCGTATATATTTCAAATATATTATATTTTATATCAAATAAAAAGAATATGCAATATGATTTAGTTAAATAATGTTAAAATAAACAATAAAAAATCACTGAGTTATTCAGTGATTTTAAAATTAAGAATCTATTTTTTAAAATAATCATTTTTTGTTACTTGTTTGCTTCTTGCAACTGCAAGTGAGTTAGCAGGAACATCTTCAGTTATAACGGAACCAGCACCAACAATTGAATTTTCTTCTATTGTTACTGGTGCAAGAAGAGCACTATTACATCCAATAAAGGCACCATCTTTTATTACAGTCCTATTTTTTTCCCATTTAGTATTCATGTTAGCAGTTATAACTCCACATGCAATTTCAACATTTTTTCCAATATCTGCATCTCCAATATATATGTGATGAGGTACTTTTGTACCAGTTCCAACATTTACATTTTTAGTTTCAACGAAACTTCCTACTTTACAATTTTCACTAATATTTGATTTTGGTCTTAGGTGAGCAAATGGCCCAATTTTAGAGTTACTTTGTATAACGCTACTATCTACTTTACTTGTTTCTATAACAACATTATCACCGATTATAGAAGAGATAATATGTGAATTAGGTCCAATAATACAATTTTCCCCTATAACAGTTTCACCTTGTATATTTGTTCCAGGATAGATGATTGTATCTTTACCAATTTTTGCATCTAAGCTTATATATGTATTGTCAGGATCAATTAATGTAACTCCATTATTCATGTGTTCTCTTCTTGTTTTGTTAAGTAAAGTACAAGTTGCAATAGATAATTCTTCTCTTGAATTAATACCTTGGAACTCAGAAATATCAGGTATAGTATACACACCAAAATTATATCCCATTTCTTTTATATGATATGGAATATCAGTAATATAGTATTCTTTTTGTGCATTATTGTTATTAAGTTTACCTAAAGACTTTTTAAGCAACCCACCTTTAAAGCAGTAAACACCAATATTTACTTCATCTACTTTTTCTTCTTCTTCAGTGCAATCTTTCTTTTCCACGATTTTATTTAAGTTTCCAAATTCATCACGAATTATTCTACCAAGTGATCCTGCTTCATCAACTATTGCAGATAAAACTACACCACCATAATTTCCTTGTTCACAAAAGGAAATTAATGATTTTATAGTTTGTGAAGAGATAAGAGGTTGATCTGCATTTATTACAAAAACAAGATCCTCATCTTTTATATATTCTTCAGCTTGCATTGTTGCATGACCAGTTCCAAGTTGTTCAGCCTGAAATACACATTTTAAGTTTTTTCTTGATTTTAAATGCTCCTCAACAACTTCAGCCTTGTGACCAACAATTACAAAGGTTTCTTTAATATTTGCATCTTCACATGCATCACATACATAATCTATGATACATCTATCATAAATTTTATGTAGTACTTTTGGAAGTTCAGATTTCATTCTAGTTCCTTTACCACCTGCAAGTATAATTGCTTTAATATTAGGCATTTTATATCACACTCCTTAATTTAATATATACTATGCGAAAATTATAAAATAATTTACGGATTTATTTTACCATAAAATATTAATATTGTAAACTAATAAGAAAAATATCACTTAAATTTCACAAATATAAAGTCGAAAATAGGAGATAAATATGTATTATATTTATCTCCTATAAAGCTTAAATACTAGACTACATCTAGGTTATCATCTTCACTTAAAAGTAAAAATTCAGTTTCATCTGACGGTATTGGTAATGCCTCGACATTTTTTAATTTTCTTTCAATAGTCCTTGTTTTTTTAGTTGCTTGTTCCATTGTTGAAGAAATTTCAAGTAATTTTTTATTTGTTTTATCTAATATATCACCAAATTTCATAAATTCAGATTTAACTATACCAAGTAATTGCCAAACTTCACTAGTTCTTTTTTCAATAGCAAGAGTTTTAAATCCCATTTGTAAACTGTTAAGTAATGCTACAAATGTAGTAGGACCAGATACTACAATCCTATATTTTTGAGATATAAATTCACAAAGGCCGGTATTTTTTAATACTTCACAATATAGACTTTCAGTTGGTAAAAACATTATACCAAAATCTGTAGTGTAAGGTGATTCTATATATTTATCATGAATATCTTTAGCAAAAGATTTAATTGAATTTTCTAGTTTTTTTCTAGATTCTTGAATTGCAACTGTATCTGCTAAGTCTTCTGCATCAACAAGTCTAGAATAATCTTCAATCGGAAATTTTGAATCAACTGGTAACCAGACAAATTCATTATCATTTCTACCAGGAAGTTTAATTGCAAATTCTACTAAATCATTTGATTTTGGCTTTGTTTTTACATTTTGTTCATATTGATCGTTAGTTAAGAATTGTTCTAATATATTTCCAAGCTGTATCTCACCCCAGAAACCTCTAGATTTTACATTTGTAAATACTTTTTTTAAATCACCAACACCTTGTGCAAGTGTTTGCATTTCACCTAAACCTTTATATACAGATTCGAGTCTATCATTTACAACTTTAAAAGATTCACCAAGTCTTTGTTCTAGAGTATTATGCAATTTTTCATCAACTGTAACTCTCATTTTTTCAATTTTTTCTGCATTATCCTTTTGAATTTCAGTTAGTTTTCCTTCAACACTCATACGTATAATCTCAAGCTTTTCATCTATATTTTTACGTGTGTTTTCAAGTTTTGTTTCATTTAAATTAGTTAGATTAGCAAGTTGCATTTGTTGAGTATTTGCATTTTCATTTATTTTTGTTCCAATATTTCTTGTAAGTTCTTCACGTGTTTGCATTAGCATAGTTGAAAGTTCTTTTCTTACAGAATTAAATTCATCAATAAATTCTTTTGAGTTTTTTTGCTTATTATTAAAGTATATTAATAAAATTATTGTAACAATAAGTAAAACAATTGTTACAATAAATAGTAGTATTGTTATATCCATATATTTACCTCTTTTCTAGATAAATATATTATATCAAATGAACTTTTGTTTGTCAATTAAATAAATAGTAAATATATTTTATAGTTTTGAAATATAAATTAGAGTATTTAAAATAGCAATTTTATTATTTTGAATTTCACTAAGTAAAGAATTAATATTAGCAAATGGACCAATCGGATTACCATTTAATTTTGAAAGTTCTATGGTAAGAGCGTATACTTTTTTTAAACTAATTCTATAATAGTCCATTATTCCATATTTTATTTCTTCATCCATTATTTCATATCCAGTATAGCTTGAATATTTTTTCATAACTCCAGCGTAGCATGCAATTTTATTATTTGTGGCATGATCTTTATCTGGAGAACTATATATTTCTCCACCAGTTGAATGAAATGAAAAAATAGCAATAAATTTTTCATCAGTAGTAGTATAATTTAAGTTATATAAACTATTTATATATTTATGAAGAGCAAGATTTTCAGGGCATCTTGTATCAAATGGAAAATCTCCAGGATATCCAATAGGACTTGGCTTAGTTGTAGGTATATCATTATATCTTAGGTTTGCAAATTTCTTTTTGTTTGCAAGTTTTTTTGCTTGCTTAAAATTATGAATAGAATTTCTGTTTAAATCAATTCCCATGCCATTTGCTGACCAAGTTGGTAAAACAGAAGAACTAAGATTACAATTTTTTAATATTCTTTCAACATTCTTTCTTAATTTTTCATCTGGAATATATTCAGTTGAAGTTTTAAGTACATTTCTATGTTCTTTATTTGCTTTAATATTTTTCTTTGCTATTTCATCATCAAGATTATATTTTTTCAAATATTCTTTAGCTAATTCTTCAAATTCAGTAGTTGTAAGTCCCTTTACATTTTGACATACATTAGATGTTGATATGATATATCCTTCAGGATTTAAAATAGGTATTATGTGAAAGGTATAATATTTAGAATACTTTTCATATAACTCGTCATCATTTAATATAGTCAAAATAAACTCAAGTAAAAAATATGTAGTTACAATTTCACATCCATGTGTATCACCTAATAGTAGAACATGTCTTTTACCATAGCCTATTTTATAACAGTCAATTGGATAGTTAAACGTAGTATATCCAATTGGACTTGCAGTGTCTCTAATAATCTTTGATTTATATTTTGGGTTATTTATTATTGAATATAGATAATTACATACATTTTGATAAGATAGAACATAATCTGTTAAATAAATTTTATTTTTCATATTACCACCTTTTAAATAATATTAAAGTTGGACAAATAATATGAATGATTTGGCAAAGATTAAATTATTAAAAATACAATTTTTTAAATAAATAAAAAATATTATTTTTCCAGGCATATATTAATTTTACTTGGAAAATAAGGAAAGGGTTATTAGAGTAAATACTTGGAAAAAATTATATCAAATATTGAATTGTAAATGAGTTTGTGATATTATAAAAATGTAAAATGTTTATTTTATGTTAGTTTAACTTTAACAAGAGTTGTATTTAAATTATTTTTGGGTTATATGTCTTTCCAAAATTTGATAGTTTAACTTTAACAAGAGTTGTATTTAAATTTCTAAGAATTTCTTTAATTCTTTTTCTTCTACACTGTTTAACTTTAACAAGAGTTGTATTTAAATGTTTCTTTGTTGAACATTAGCATTTTAGGTTCTTCGTTTAACTTTAACAAGAGTTGTATTTAAATTACATTTCTTCTGTAATCATAATACCACTCCTTATTGTTTAACTTTAACAAGAGTTGTATTTAAATAAGAATACAAGAGGCAGGAGGAAATTATATCGAAAGTTTAACTTTAACAAGAGTTGTATTTAAATTATGGAATTATCTAAACGTTTAACACAGTTAAGAGGTTTAACTTTAACAAGAGTTGTATTTAAATCGTAGCAGTAAATGAACTTATAGATGGTTATGAAGCGTTTAACTTTAACAAGAGTTGTATTTAAATATAAATAAAACTAAGCAAGCTGTTAAAAGACATATGTTTAACTTTAACAAGAGTTGTATTTAAATTTTGATTGTCTGTTTGACCATCTATGTACTCTATGTTTAACTTTAACAAGAGTTGTATTTAAATTTTTTTAATTTTTCAATTATTTTATTTCTATTTAAGTTTAACTTTAACAAGAGTTGTATTTAAATAGTAATTGAAATAGCTAAAAGAGAAAAGAAAGCAGAGTTTAACTTTAACAAGAGTTGTATTTAAATCAAAGAAGAAAAAATGAATTTATGTGGAAGTATGAGTTTAACTTTAACAAGAGTTGTATTTAAATTTGCTTTACCTGGAGCTTTATCTTGTGTATCAATTCCGTTTAACTTTAACAAGAGTTGTATTTAAATAATATTTATGAGAATTGAAACAACTTATACATTTGGTTTAACTTTAACAAGAGTTGTATTTAAATAGCTCAGAAAGATATATGGTTGATATGCACATGATAGTTTAACTTTAACAAGAGTTGTATTTAAATCGATAAGAGATTTGACACAATTCCTTTTAACGAAGGTTTAACTTTAACAAGAGTTGTATTTAAATGTTTAATAAATAAGGAGTGGTATTATGATTACAGAAGTTTAACTTTAACAAGAGTTGTATTTAAATACTGGAAGAACGATGGAAGATGTAATGGAACGTATACGGTTTAACTTTAACAAGAGTTGTATTTAAATGTATTCAAGCCCTGATTATGGAGGTGTTAGTTATATGTTTAACTTTAACAAGAGTTGTATTTAAATTTTTGTAGTTTATTAACTCAAAAAAATTTTTAATAGTTTAACTTTAACAAGAGTTGTATTTAAATCCTCAATTCTTAACTATTGTAAGTTGGCAATAGTTAGTTTAACTTTAACAAGAGTTGTATTTAAATATTATATTATTTTCTTGAGATTTATCCTTTGCTTTAGTTTAACTTTAACAAGAGTTGTATTTAAATTTATTACCTGATGTTGGTGTACTATTCATACTATGTTTAACTTTAACAAGAGTTGTATTTAAATCTAGATTTATAATTGAGTCTATGATTTATATATTTAGTTTAACTTTAACAAGAGTTGTATTTAAATATATTAAAAATAGAGTTAATCATTTTTACTTTTTTGTTTAACTTTAACAAGAGTTGTATTTAAATTGCGTATTCCATTTAAATATTAATGTTCCATTTGGTTTAACTTTAACAAGAGTTGTATTTAAATTCAGGTTCAATTCCAACTCCTAAACTTAAATTACTGTTTAACTTTAACAAGAGTTGTATTTAAATAGTGCATTTGTTTGTTCATTTAATTTTCCTAAAGTAGTTTAACTTTAACAAGAGTTGTATTTAAATCCTAATTAATATTATACATTAATTATTGTAAAAAAAGTTTAACTTTAACAAGAGTTGTATTTAAATAGATTTATGATGTTAATAAAGACCTCATTTGGTTCAGTTTAACTTTAACAAGAGTTGTATTTAAATCTTTCAGAAGATATAATTTGTTTTAATCTATTTGCTGTTTAACTTTAACAAGAGTTGTATTTAAATAGATAAAATGTTTCCTTATATCTTTTTAACTGTAATGTTTAACTTTAACAAGAGTTGTATTTAAATTTTAGCATGTGAAAGTGGGCTATTACAACATAGTTTAGTTTAACTTTAACAAGAGTTGTATTTAAATATTATATAAAATAGAAGACGATCTAGTAAATGGTATAGTTTAACTTTAACAAGAGTTGTATTTAAATTCGGAATATATATTATGACCACTTATGCTATCTACGTTTAACTTTAACAAAAGTTGTATTTAAATCCCATTTTTTTGCTATTATTTTTTGTTCTTTTTCAGAGTTTAACTTTACATAGGATGTTCTTAATTTTTAATCTTTTTTCATGTAATTAATCTCACTAATAATTTAAATTTTTTCTAATATTTAATTAACTTCTATATATTTTATAAAACAATATGTGAATAAAAAACTAAAAATAGAATATTATTTATATAAAATAACTTTTACATTCTGATGTATTTAAATATATTTTAGTACTAATAAAATTTTTCCATTTAACTCTAACAATTGTTGTATAAATTATACACTTAATCAATATTATAGTAATAATAAATCATGGTGGTGATAAACATTGAAATTTATTATTATAAAAGAACAAAAATATTCAAAATTAACAAATAAAATATTAAACTTAAATGCTAATGAAAATATAATATTCTTTAAAAAAGAATTTGTAATGGAACAAATTGTATTACAAATAAATATTTATAGTTAATTTTATTATATTGTTAAATTTATTTTTTCGACAAAAAAAGACATTGAAATGTCTAATAAAGTAGTATAATGTTGAAAAGAAAGGTGGTGAAAAAATGATATCATACAATATAAAAGTTGTATTAAATCCTATAGAGGATATTTACTATGAAAATACATATGAGTATTTATCTAACTTAATAGCATTTGCTATGTCAAAAGATATAGAACTAAGAAATTTACATGAACAAAATACATATAAGTTATATTCATTTTGCTCATTATATCCTTATCAAAAGGATGGAATTTATAAAGCGGGAAATATATTTCAATTTGATATTAGAACAATAGACTTTAAATTTGCTATAAAGATAAAACAATTATTTTCAGATGTACAAACTAAACATTTTAAAGTTATAATGACTAATATTCAAACAAATGAACAAAGGAAAATTAATAAATTAATAACTCTTACGCCATCAATAATCACTACAACAGAAAAAGGCTATAAAATTGATGACGATCTTGAACTAATAAAGAAAAGAATTATTGCTGGTGCTGAAAAAAAATATAAAAAAATATTTGATAAAGAAATTTCACATGATTTTATAAAAAGCATAAATAAAATTAATATTAAGCCTATAAAAATACCATACAAGTCAATTAGTTTCCTTGCAAATAAGTTTGAAATTTATATAAATCAAGATGAAATATCACAAAATCTAGCATATATACTTTTTAGTACAGGAGTATTAGAAAAGAATTCATTAGGTTTTGGATTTTGTAGAGCAAACTAGAGGAGGTGTTATAATGATTAAAGAATTGTTAAATAATTTTGGAAAATATTTTGAAGATGAAAAAGTTGTACTTTCTTCATATAAGTTACAAAATGGAATCTATTATTTATTCTCTAAAGACGGTAATTTAATTAATAAATTAGAAGTTTCTAAAGATACAGATAATTCAAGTAGCATATATCAATATTTTAAAGTTCGTGATTTTTATAGTAATTATATAGATTCAAATAAAGCAGTGGAAAATAGTGTTAAAGAGAAATACGATAATATTGAATATTCAATGAATAAGAAAATATGTAGTAATAATCATTTAACACTATTTTTTAAAAATAAATTTGTTCAAGGAATAAGTGGTAAAATTAACGATAAGGATGCAGTTCCAGTACAGATATTTAAAAATGGAATTAATGAATATTTTAAATCGTTAGCTAATTTAGGTGAAAATAGCAAAAAAGGCGAAAAAGAGATAATTGAAAATATTACAAATATTATTTCAGAAAAAGAAGATATATATTCCAATAAGGATAATTTGCAGAATTCATTTGATAAAGTAATAGATGACCTAAAATCAAAAGAAGATATAAAGTACGATATATGGATTAAAGTATTTACTGAAGCTTCAATAGAAGAGTATGAGAAAGCATCAAATAAATATATAGCATTGAAGCTATTTAATAAAAATGATAATAATGTTGTAATAAATAATGAAATATATGGAATTAATAATTATAATTTTGGACTTAATTCAAAGAAACCATTTTTAGAATTAAAATCCACTCCATATAAAATTGGTCTAATAGGCTCAGATGAAATAAGAAAAACAAGAAATTTATACACATGGTTACTAAAAAATTGTTCTGTAAAAAATTATACACTTATACCAGTCGATTTTGATTTTAAAACAGATTTATATGAAAAAAGAGAAATAGATAATAAGTCAGTATATCTTATGAGAGTTATAAATGATAATGGCAATGCTAAAGTAGAAGATTTCGAGATAATACCTAGGTACAGTACTAAGATAAGAAGATTTGAGTGCGATAATTATATAAATAATAAATTAAATTTAGATAATATATATATAAATACAGAATTTATTAATGAATTAGAGTCTTTTGTTAGTGAAATTTGGTTTTCAAAATATTTAATACAATCATATTACAATTTTAAAGATAGTGTATCAAAAGCAAAAATACAAGAATGGAAGAAAAATGTTTTAAAACGATATTCTAAAATATTTAGAGAATTATTTCTAAAGGAAGATCCTACTTTATTTAAACAAAACTTAGATAAAATTGCAAGTGAAATAACTATATGTATGTTAAAAGATGAAATATCTAAAAAACAATATTTTAATGCATCAAAATCTATGTGTTTATGGATAGCACTAGATTCATATTTTCAAGATAAGGAGATGAATTTGAATATGAAAATTAATAATACTATTGAAAAAGCTAAAGAAATAGCAAAAAATTCTGGTACCATAAATGATGATAAATTATACTATTTCCTTGTTGGTCAAGTTACTTATTATTTAGTGAGCTTAAGTAGAGCATCAAGTTTAAAACAAGATATAATAGAACCAATTATTAAATCAAATAATATTTTGAAACTTAAATCATCATTACAATTTTTACATAATAAATATAAACATGAAATCTATTTGAAAAATGAGAAGTTTAATAATATTTTTTCACAAATATTATTAAATGAACCTGATGAAAGTGTAAAAGAAAATACAGATATGATACTTTCTGGTATTCTATCAAAAAATATTTTTTTTGAATCAATTAAAGAGGAGGAAAATTAATTATGGAAGAAATGAAACAAAGAGTATATGGAGTTATTGGAATTAAAAGTAAAATGGCTAATTGGAATGCTGATTTTACTGGAATGCCTAAAACTACATCAAATAATGATATATATGGTAGTGATAAGGCATTTAAATATCCTATTAAAAAAATGTGGGAAAATGATCCTAATAATAAGGTATTATACGTTAAATCATATAAAAAAGAAAAAGAAAATGTTCAGGCCAGAAATTTGAGTGAAAGATATAATTATATATTTGGAAAAAGTCTAAAAGATATCAAAAATAAAGATGAAGTAATACTTGATTTATTTAGCGCAATTGATGTATTAAATTTTGGTGCTACTTTTGCAGAGGAAAAAAATAATATTAGTATAACTGGAGCCGTTCAAATAGGACAAGGATATAATAAATATGATGGTACAAATATTGAAATAATTGATATTTTATCACCTTTTAGGGACTCAACTAAAGATGATGCAAATAATAGCTCTATTGGTACTAAAATAGTATCTGATGAAGCACATTATATGTATCCTTTTGCAGTTAATCCTTATAACTATAATATATATAAAGAATTACTAGGTAATAAATTTGTAGGTTATACAAGGGAAGCATATAATCAATTAAAAAAAGGATGTCTAATAGCTGCGACAGCATATAATACTAATAGCAAATTAGGGTGCGAAAATGAGTTTGCATTATTTGTAGAATGCAAAGAAAATAGTAAATTATACCTTCCGAATTTAGATGAATACGTATTTTTTAGGAAAAATAATGGTTCAAAAGATATTATAGATATATCGAAAATATCAGAAATGTTATCGGAAGTAAAAAATGAAATTGAAAAAGTAGAAATATACTATAATAAATATACTATAGAAATATTAGGAGCAAAAGAAGATTATATAATAAAAGAACTATTTTAGGAGGAGTAAATGAAGGAAGTTATAAAATTTAACCTTAAAGGTATAAGTGGTATATTTAAAAAATCTGATAGTAATACTACATATTTTACATATAATAATATTCATAAAATTGCTTTACTTGGAATAATAGGATCAATAATCGGTGAAAATGGTTATAACTATAATAGTTTATTTAAGGACAAGCAAAATAAATTACCTGATTTTTATAATTCATTAAAAAACTTAAAAGTTGGTATTAAACCGAACGCGAATAATATATTTACAAAAAAAATACAATCTTTCAATAATAGTGTTGGATATGCCTCAAAAGAAGATGGAAATAATTTAATTGTATCAGAACAATGGATTGAAAACCCATCATGGGATATATATATTTTGAAAGATGATAGTCCACAGTATAAAAAGTTAAAGGAGTATCTTATTGATAAAAAATGTGAATATATACCATATATAGGTAAAAATGATCATTTTGCAAATATAAATGATGTGAAAATTTTAGATGCTAGTATACTTAATAATGTAATAAAAATAGATAGCATTTTTAAAGAAATAGATTATACCATAGTTGATGACATGGTGGATATAATTTATGGATTTGATACAAAAAAAGAAATAAAATATGAATATAAAGAGGTATTACCAATAAGTCTTGATAGCAAAATTGGGTATACTGATTTCAAAGAATTTGTGTATACAAATAATGAGATAAATATTAATAATAAGTCTGATATAAACGATATATATGAGATAGATAAAGATAATATTTATTTCTTTTAGGTGAGGTAAAAATGTATAATAAGTATATAGAAGCAATTTTTATTAAAGATATGATATTTTATGCACATACAAAAGAAGGCGGCCCAAAAGAGCCGCTTTATGATCATTTAAAACTTACATATAGTTATTATGAAAAGATGGAGAAATATAAAAACTTAAATATTATTATAAGAAATATAATTAAAAATTTAGGTAAAAATATAACCGAAAATGTACTAAATTATGCTTATGATTTATTTAAATCTGCAGTATTTTATCACGATATTGGAAAAATAAATCCAGTTTTTCAGATCAAGAATATGAATAATAATATAACAGATAAAGAAATTAATAGTAATTCAGAACATGCAATATTTTCAGCTAGAATATATATTGATGCATATATAAAAGATATAATTGATAATAAAGATATATTTTCGCTTGAAGATACAATTTTTCTAATTTATCTTACATATACATTTGGTTATGTTATATCTAGACATCATACTGGACTTACTAATATAGATAAATTTACATCTGATTTATTTTCTATTGATTTAGATGATATATATACATTTAAATTAGAAGATATTACATTGAAAAAAATATTGGATTCTTCAAATTTAGAAAAAATATGCAAAAATTTAGAAATAAATGGTGAATCAATATATATATTAAATAAATTATTGTATTCCATTTTAGTAACGGCTGATTATTACGCAACATATGAATATGTGAGTGGAAAAAGTGTAGAATTTGATATAAAAAAAGATTATAAATTATTTGATAAATACAAAAGTAGTGAGTTATTTAACAAAATAAATGATTATAAAAATAATAAGATAAATATACAAGGAATAAATAAATTAAGAAGTGACATGTTTATTGAAAGTGAAGATGTAATAAAAAATAATATTGATAGGAATATATTTTATTTAGAGGCTCCGACTGGTGCTGGAAAAACGAATATTTCTATAAATCTTGCAAGGATAATATATGAGAATTTAGAATCTATTAACTCTATTAATTATATATTTCCATTTAATACACTAATTGAACAAACGAGTAACACTTTTAAAAAATACTTTAAGGAATATGACGATTATATAGTAATTAATTCTATTAATTCAATGGTTGATGAGAAGAAAGAAATACTAGATTATGAATCAGCATATATTCAAAATTCATTTTGTCACTATAATATTCAAATTACTTCACATGTGAATTTATTCGATATATTATTTGGAGTTCATAAATCATCAAATTATACTTTATATAACTTTATAAATAGTATTGTTATAATAGATGAAATTCAGGCATATAGCAATGAAATTTGGAGAAATATAATTAATATGCTTGATAAATATGCTAGTCTTTTAAATATAAAATTCATTATAATGTCAGCAACTTTACCTAGATTAGATAAAATGCTAGGTAGTCATGATTCACAATATTGTAATTTAATTAAAAATAGGGATTTGTATTATGACAATGAATTATTTAAAGGTAGAGTAAAATTAGATTATAGTTTATTAGATTCTGAAATTAATATTGAATTGTTAAAAGAAAAAGTATTACAGTATAAGAATAAAAAGGTTTTACTTGAATTTATTAAAAAGCAAACGGCACGTGAGTTTTATAATTTAATAAAATCTGATATAAATAATGTGTATGAATTAACAGGTGATGATAATAATTATAATAGAAAAAAAATAATTGAAATCATAAATAAAAGTGATAATGTTATTGTAGTGGCAACACAGACAATTGAGGCTGGTGTTGATATAGATATGGATGTTGGATTTAAAGATATATCATTTTTAGATAGTGAGGAACAATTCCTAGGTAGAATAAATAGATCCTGTAAAAAAAGTGATTGTGTTGCATTTTTCTTTAATTTAGATGATGCAAAGACAGTATATAAAAGAGATTTCAGATTAGAATATGATTTAAATAATGTGGAGTCAAGAAAAGTATTAGAAGATAAGAATTTTATTACATTCTATGAAAAAGTGCTAGAAAAAATATATAATTCAACAGAAGAATATAATAAAAATAATATTGTAAATTTATATATTCAATGTTTAAGATTAGACTATGAAAATGTAAGTAATAAATTGAAATTAATAGATAATAATACATATCAGATTTTCTTAAATCATACTATATATGCTAGTGATGAGATAATAATTGGAAATGAAGTATGGAATAAATATAAGGAAATTTGTGTAAATAATAAATACTCTTTTGCATACAAATCAATTGAATTATCTAAATTAAAAGAAAAATTTAATCTATTTATATATAATATGTATGATAATTCTGGAAATAGTTGCAAACATTATGATGAAAAATTAGGAAATGTTTTTTATATAGAGAATGGTGAGGACTATATTGAAGACGGAAAATTTAATAGAATAAAATACCAAGAATCAGTAGGAGGAATATTTCTATGAATATAAATGGTACTATGGTAAATTATTATTTTCATTGTAAAAGACAATGTTATTTATTTGCAAATAGAATAAATTTAGAAGATAATTCGGAAGATGTTAGAATAGGCAGGATAATACATGAAATAAAGGCTGAAACAGAAAACAATTCTGAAATTAAAATTGAAAATATATCTGTTGATAAAATAACAAGTAAATATGTGATAGAATTAAAAAAAAGTGATGCTGATATCAATGCGGCCAAAATGCAAGTGTTATTTTATTTAGATAAATTAAGGTCTAAAGGAATAATCAGAGAAGGTAAATTAAAGTTTTCAGAAAAAAACACTAATGAAATATCCGAGATTATAAGTTTAAGTGATGAAAATCAAAAGAAATTAGAAGAATGTAAAAAATCTATATATGAATTAATTACATCTGATATAGCTCCAGAGCCAAGCAAAATAAAAGGATGTAAAAAATGCGCCTATTATGAATATTGCTATATATAGGAGGTGTAAATGAAAGAAGAAACAAAATATATATTTTCTACTGGTGATTTATCAAGAGAAGATTTCTCAATAAAATTTAAAAATGAAAAAGGAAATTTTTATTTACCTATACAAAAAATAAAAGAATTATATTTATTTAATGATATAACAATTTCTACAAAGTTATTTGAAATAATTAGTAAGGCGGGTATCATAGTTCATTTCTTTAATTATTATAATAATTATATTGGTACATTTTATCCCAAAGAATGTTTAGTTAGTGGAAGTTTAGTTATAAAACAAGCAAAAAAATACTATGAAGATAGAATAATTATAGCAAAAGCAATTGTACAAGCAATAGCAAATAATATTTATTATTCTATATATCATTATTACAGGCATGGTAAAAAAGAATTAAAAGATGATTTAGATTATTATAGATATGATATAAAAAATCTTTTGGATAAAGCAGATAATATAAAAGTCGTATTATCAATAGAGGGAAGTATTTGGATGAGATTTTATAATAGTTTTAAATACTTTTTGCCTGAAGATTTTATTATGAGTAAGAGAGTTAAAAGACCACCTGATAATCCTATTAATGCCATAATATCATTTGGAAATACACTACTTTATACTAAAACAATAACAGAGATATACAACACACACCTTGATCAAACAATTTCATTCTTACATGAACCAAGTGAAGCAAGATTTTCACTTTCACTTGATTTAAGTGAACCTTTTAAGCCTATAATAGTATATAAAACTATATTTGAGTTAATTAATAATAAAAAATTAACAGTTGAAAAACATTTTGATAAGAAATTAAATTATGCACTACTAAATGATGAAGGAAAGAAAATATTTATTGATGCTTTTGAAGACAGAATAAATCAAACTTTTGAACATGAAAAACTTAAAAGAAAGGTTTCATATAAGCAGTGTATAAAATTGGATGGATATAAACTGATAAAATCTATAACTGAAAATAAAGAATTTATTGCTTTTAATATGGAGGATAAAATGTGAAAAAAATAGATAAAACAAACTATAATTATGTATTTTTATTTTATGATGTAAAAGATAAAAGGGTAAATAAGGTATTTAAAAAATGTAAGAAATATTTAAATCATTGGCAAAAATCTGTTTTTCGAGGCTCAATAACTAATTCTGAAATAATAGAACTTGAAAATGAATTAAAAAAAATAATAAATCAAGATGAGGACTTTATTTCGATAATAAAAATTATGAATTTTAAATCAATAGGAGAAACAAATATAGGTGTCATTGAAAAAAATACAGAAGATATATTTTTATAATTTCCAAGTGTTTGTTAATTTTGTTTTAAAAATAGCCAAATACATTTTTGCGTATTTACTTGGAAAAAATATGTAAAATATTGATAAATCAATTAATTGAATTATAAGTTAATGTATAAATCGTTGAATTATACATGGTTTAACTTTAACATAAGATGTATTTAAATTAGAACATTAAGGCATTTCCTACTACCTCACGTCCAGTTTAACTTTAACATAAGATGTATTTAAATCTTGTATATTTTGGCATGATTTATACCTCCTTTCTTGTTTAACTTTAACATAAGATGTATTTAAATCCATATACATTTGTAGTAGCATGTGATTGTAGAAAGTTTAACTTTAACATAAGATGTATTTAAATTGTGTACTTTTTTTTGAAAATTTGATGCATTTGGAGTTTAACTTTAACATAAGATGTATTTAAATAAAATCTTCTTCTATCTGTAAAAGCAGTTATTCCAGTTTAACTTTAACATAAGATGTATTTAAATTATGTACCTTGTAAAGAACCATTAACAATTTGATAATGTTTAACTTTAACATAAGATGTATTTAAATGAGAAAGACAAAGGGTACTATGTATTAAAAATATTAGTTTAACTTTATCAAAAGCTATATTTTAACTTACAACTATATAATAATAATTTTATTTTAAAATTATAATGTTTAATAAAAAATATATTGACAAACAATCAATAATATGTTATTATTATATACGTGTTAGCGGGTATGGCGGAATTGGCAGACGCGCCGGACTTAGAATCCGGTGTCTAGCGACGTGAAGGTTCAAGTCCTTTTACCCGCACCAACATATTAATGAGATTATTATATAATCTCATTTTTTTGTTGTTTATATATAGTAGTTGAAAAAGATTACATAATGTGATATAATTCTATATGTAGCAATGACAAGAAAGTTCTATATAATTATAGGAGGAAATTACTATGAGTATAAACAATTCTATATTTATTAAAAATGTTAACGATTTAATTAAGAATTTAGGTTGTGCTGAAATATATGTTAAAAGAATTATTGATTCTTTTTCAGATGATATTGATCTTAAAGATTCTATTAACAAATGTCTTGAGGAATTTGAAAATTTAAGAAAACTTCCAGATCATGTACAGGGTAGAGTAAATAAGATTAAATTGGAGATTTCAAATAAATCTGATTATATAAGTTTATTTGATTGTGTATGTGAAATTCTTTTTAATTATAGTGATAATGAAATTTTAAAAGAAGAAATATCACATATATCCGAAAAAATTAACGATATAAGGGCAAATAACTATAATATTTTAAGTATTATTGATAAAATTGAAAAAGATTTGGAAGACTGCCCTATAAAAGAACATTTTAAAGATGAAACTAATTTTATATTTTATGAGTATAGCATTGATTCTAAATCAAGATATAAAGAATTACTTAGATTGATTTCTGGTTATTTAGATGGGATTAATGCTATAAGTGAAGCTCAAAATAAGTTATTAATATTATAATTTAATTAAGGCACAGGTAATAATACTGTGCCTTAATTTTTTATTGTGTAACGAAAACCCTAGGTTCTACCTAGGGTTCAAAAGAGCTTGAAGCGATGAATAGAAAAATCACTTCTTTTCTGATAAAATACAAGCAAGTTTAGCCAACTGCAAATATTAAAGAAAAGGAGTGATTTTTGTGCCAAATAGAATTGACGTTGATAGTTTATCACACAGTAAGTGGAATTGCAAGTACCATATCGTGTTTGCTCCAAAGTATAGGAGAAAAATAATATATGGAAAGATAAAATCAGATATAGGGAAAATAATAAGAAAGTTGTGTGAACAAAAAGGAGTAGCATTGTTAGAAGCTGAGGCATGTCCAGATCATATACATATATTAGTAAGTATACCACCCAAAATAAGTGTATCAAGTTTTATGGGATATTTAAAAGGAAAAAGTACATTAATGATATTTGATAGACATGCAGATTTAAAATATAAATATGGTAAAAGAAACTTTTGGGCATTAGGATACTATGTAGATACAGTAGGAAAAAATAAAAAAGTAATAGAAGAATATATAAAAAAATCAACTACAAGAAGATATTGCAACAGATCAAATGAGCTTATTCGAATATGTGGATCCGTTTACCGGAGAAAAGAGTACAGCTAAAAAGCCAAAAATAAAAATACCACTTAAGTGGTAGCATGAGAAAATAAGCAGATGGCAAACTTCTCAGAGTGCCTTAGCACTTGCGAGTAATATGCCCTTATAGGGCGAAAGCAAACTACCCGTTGAACGGGTAGTAAGGATAGCATGTAAAAAACTCGCGGCTGTCAAAACCAAAATAACTCTTAAGAGTTTGTTCGTGTTAGTCCCTTATAGGGCGCAAAGTAAAACCGCCGGTTATACCGGCTGATAATTATTTAGTTAGTATTATTCTTTGTAACCAAAACGTAATAAAAACAACTTTAAAATGTAACGAAAACTTTGTCGAAAACTATTGAATATATTTTTTTGATATAATATAATAACCACATGTTAAAAATGAAAGGGTGGTATATATGAGCACAAAGTATATTTTTGTTACAGGTGGAGTTGTATCTGGACTTGGAAAAGGAATCACAGCTGCATCAATAGGTAGAATTCTAAAATCAAGAGGAATTAAAGTAACAATACAAAAATTTGATCCATACTTAAACATTGATCCTGGAACTATGAATCCATGTCAACATGGTGAAGTTTTTGTTACTGACGATGGACTTGAATGTGATCTTGATCTTGGACACTATGAAAGATTTATTGATGAAAGTTTAAATAGATACAGCAATATCACAACTGGAAGAATATACATGCAAGTTTTAAACAAAGAGAGAAAAGGTGAATATCTTGGAAAAACAATCCAAGTTATCCCTCATATTACAAATGAAATTAAAGATACAGTGTACAAAGCAGGAGAAATATCTGATAGTGAAGTAGTAATTACAGAAATTGGCGGAACTGTTGGAGATATTGAAGGTCAACCTTTCTTAGAGGCAATAAGGCAAGTAAGAGCTGAAAAAGGATCTGAAAATGTAATGTTTGTACATGTTACCCTTATACCATATTTACCAAAATCAGAAGAACTTAAGACGAAACCAACTCAACATAGTTGTAAGGAATTAATGTCAATTGGAATAATTCCTGATATTATAGTTGCAAGAACAAGCTACCCTTTAGATGAAGATATAAAAAGAAAAATATCACTATTTTGTAACATTGATTCAGAAAATGTTATAGAAAATTTAGATGCTGATTCAATATATGATGTACCTATTATGTTTGAAAAGCAAAATATTGCAGATATAATTGCAAAAAAATTCAAACTAAAATATTCACAAAATGATTTATTAGAGTGGAATAAACTATGTAAAAAAAAGGAAAGTGTGGATAAAACAGTTGAAATTGCTTTAATAGGTAAATATGTATCTTTAAAAGATGCATACATATCTATATATGAATCCTTGAATCATGCTGGAAATATAAATGATGCGAAAGTAAATATTAGATGGATAGATTCAGAAAGATTAGAAAATGAAAAAGTTGAAGATGTATTAAAAGGCATTGACGGTATT
Source organism: Bacillota bacterium (assembly GCA_023410645.1). Taxonomy (GTDB): domain Bacteria; phylum Bacillota; class Clostridia; order TANB77; family CAG-465; genus CAG-465. The sequence continues at coordinate 71,998 of JAEYPQ010000023.1, forward strand.
ATTGTTCCAGGTGGATTTGGAAATCGTGGAATCGAAGGAAAAATAAATGGAATAAAGTATGCTCGTGAAAATAATATACCAATGTTTGGTATATGTCTTGGAATGCAACTTATGGTTATTGAATTTATGAGAAATGTTGTTGGACTTAAAGATGCAAATAGTCTAGAATTTGATGCAAATACAAAGAATCCTGTAATTAATTTAATGGAAACACAAGTAAATGTTGAGAATAAAGGTGGAACAATGAGACTTGGAAAATATCCTTGTACCCTTGATGTTAATACTAATGCATATACTGCATATAACGAAAATCTAATATATGAAAGACATAGACATAGATTTGAATTTAACAATGATTATAGAGACATAGCTTTAAAAAATGGAATGGTAATTGCCGGTGTATCACCAGATAGCAAATTAGTTGAAATTGTTGAACTAAAAAATCACATTTGGGCTTTAGGTTCACAGTTCCATCCAGAACTAAAATCAAGACCTAACAAACCACATCCTTTATTTAGAGAATTTGTAAAAAAAGCAATAGAAAAAAAATATAATTAGTAATAATATAAGATTTATAAAAAGATATGCCATCAATTTTTGATAGCATATCTTTTTAATATTTTCTGCATACGTAAATAATTATATCTTTGGAGTAGTACGCAATATACATTAAATACAATTATAAAAAACAAAATAACTTTATTAAAATAATTTTTATCAGTTATAATAAAAATAACAGATACAACAAATCCAATAATATGGTTAAAAACATTAAACATTAATTTTTTAGAAAATGATTTTAGACCAGAAATTGTCAGAGATTCAATATAATAATTACTACCTTTTAGAATATTTCTATCATGAAAAAATAATAAAATAATACTTATTAATATTTTTTTAAATTTCTTAATGCCAATTATTTCATAAAACCGAATTTCCATTTTTTATTTCCTCCATGTATTAATCATTTAATCAATATAATTAAAAAGTTTATAAATAAATTATTAATTTAAATAGATAATATTAATATTCAAAATTATAACATATATTATTTAAGAAATCAACATTTATGTAAATACAAATATACAATATGCTTATAATCATAGCATATATTGTTTGATATAATATTTTTTTTATAATTAAAAATATTACACATAATAATATTGGGAGTGTGATATTTTATGAATCCGTTTGAACAAAAACCAGTAGACATTGAAAATACAATTCAAAATTGGGAAGAATTATATCCTAAATCATATGATAAAGATGAAGTTAGTCCATATACTAAAACACGTATTATACTGATGAATGGTACAGAATATGAGCAAACTTTTTTTTATCATCAATTTTCAAGACATTGTAACAACAATGATTTACGTAGAGAAATAGCTCTTATAAGACGTATAGAGCAGCAACAACAAAAGAAAATAGCAAATACAAAACCAATTAATGAGCCTATACTTGAAACAACAATAAGTTATGAACAATTAGCAGTAGACTTAACTGCAAGGTTAGCACTAAGTGAGCCAGATCAAAATGTAAAAGGAGCATTAGATTTTGCATTACTTGAAGATTTTGATCATTTGTACCGTTATGCCGATTTACTTGAAATGGAACATCATGTACATGCTGAAAAATTAGTTGGAAAGTATACTGAAATAATGCCAGGTAGACCAACGATTGCACATCATAGGCATCCATATGATACAATAAGAAAATTTGTTGATTATAAAAATGCTGAATTAATAACTAAATTACATATTGGAATTATAACAGCTGCAGAACAACAAACTATGAATTATTATATGAATGTTGGAAGTTTTTATACTTCAGATTTAGGTAGGAAGTTGTATCAGGAAATTGGACTTGTTGAAGAAGAACATGTAACACATTATGGAAGTCTAATGGATCCTAATGCTACATGGCTAGAAGGTGCACTTATGCATGAATATACAGAATGTTATTTGTATTATTCTTGCTTTCAAGATGAAACAGAAGCTAATATAAAGAAAATATGGGAACAACTTTTCGAACAAGAGATAGTACATCTACATAAGGTTGCTGATTTATTAAAAACATATGAAAATAAGGAGTGGCAACAAGTAATACCTGATGGAAAATTTCCTGAATTATTAACATTAGGTCCAAATATTGACTACGTAAGAAACATACTAAAAAACACTGTAAATCAAACTGATAATAAAGAAGAATACATAGAGGTATCTCAATTACCTAAAAACGCTGATTTCTTTAAATATCAACAAATTATTAATAGTGATATAAGCCAAGTTCCAAGTCATATTGTTATTGATGAGTATATTAATGAAAAATCAAAAGATTATAGGTTTGAAACAGAAGAAAATCCAATACCAGAACTAAGAGATAGAACTGTAGATAATACTAGTGTTGGGAGAGAATAGAATATTAAAATTAATTTGAAAAGTCTAAAGTATATTAAATATATGTACTTTAGGCTTTTAATTAATGTCTTATTGACAAATTCCAAGAATAAGTATATAATTCATCTAATTATAAATAGTTTATCTTATAAACCTATAATTAGGAGGATGAGTATGAAAAGAATTAGAATTAAAAAGGAAAACATTTTTTTTATAATTTATTTTATTATATTTATAATTGCAGGTTCAATTTACTCAGTAAGTTGCGGAAAACCAGATGTAAAAATAAAAGAGGAAGAAGCTTTAAACAACAAACAATTAGCAGTTGATATAATGAACCTTATTGAAAAATATAATTTACCTGAAGATAGTTACTTACGGGTAGGCAAGGATTATGTTTCAATACTTTCACAAAATCCTAAAAAAGAAAAAATGACTATAAATTTTGAATCATTAAATGTGACAGTAGATATTAAAGAAAATATGAATATAATATTTTTAGTTATTGGAGGAGCTTCATTTGGAGCAATAATAGGCTTTTGTACATTAGTATTAGGTCTTATAATTATTGTTATAATTATGTTTTGTATTGATATGCTAAAGGATTTTTTTAACAAGAAATTAAAGAAAATAAAAAAATAAGTAAATAAAACCAGGGTTACCTGGTTTTATTTATTTTAAACATTTTATAATACTTATGGTTTTAAGACAACTTTTATACAATTATCCTTTTTCTCATCAAAAATTTCATATGCATATTTTCCTTTATCAAGTGATATTTTATGAGTTATTATATCAGTTGGATCTATGGTACCATTTTGTATTAATTTAAGTATTGGCTTAATGTATGAATGTGCAGGACATTGCCCCATTTTTAATGTTATATTTCTTCCAAAAAATTCACCAAGAGGAAATCCATTGTATTTAGCTCCATATACACCTATCATAGATACAGTGCCACCTTTTCTAACGGCATGACTTGCAATTTCTATTGCTGACTTTGAACCACCCTGAATTTTTAATGCTGTTTCAACAATTTCTATTGGTGACATTTTTCCATCCATTCCAACGCAGTCTATTACTACATCCGCGCCTCCATGGGTAATTTCTTTAATATAATCTCCAGTATCATCGTGATTATTTAAATTTACAATTTCTACATCATTATGTATTTTTGCATGATTTAATCTATAATCTACACAATCCACAGCTATAATTCTTTTTGCACCCTTCAAAATTGCAAATTTAATAGCTAAAAGTCCGACTGGTCCACATCCAAGTACTACAACAGTATCATCCTTTTTTACTCCACCATTTTCAATTCCCCAATATGCAGTTGGCAGGATATCTGTTAAAAATAATACTTGCTCATCTTCTAATTCATTTGGAACAATTACTGGTCCAACATTTGCATAAGGTACTCGTATATATTCTGCTTGACCGCCATTATATCCACCAAACATATCTCCATAACCAAATAGTCCACCAGATTCACCATTTGGATTTGAATTATCGCACTGACACCATAAATCATGCTCACAGTACCAACAATGACCACATGCAACTGGAAATGGAATTATTACTCTATCACCTTTTTTTAGTTTATGAACATCCTTTCCACTTTCTTCTACTATTCCCATTGCTTCATGTCCAATAACAAAATCTTTTCTTATCTCAGGTATCATACCATGAATAAGATGTAAATCAGAACCACAAATTGATGTTGATGTTATTTTTACAATTATATCATCACTATTTTTTATTATTGGATCTGACACATCTTTTACATTTACATTTTTTATTCCTTCATATACAATTGCTTTCATTTTTACCTCCAAATTATATATATAGTATCTGCATTATATGTAAATATATAATAAATATTAAGGTTCATAATAGCACTCAATAAAATTAAAGCTATTTACATATATAATGTTACATGATATAATATTTTAAATTAAGGAGTGATTTTTTTGTTTAATATTTTTAGTAGAGAAGGGTTAATAACTTTTTTATATACACTTCCGGCTTTACTTATATCTCTTGCAATACATGAGTTCGCACATGCATTTGTTGCATATAAACTAGGAGATAGAAGTCAAAAAGCAATGGGAAGACTTACATTACATCCATTTGCACACATAGATTGGATGGGATTTTTATGCATTGCACTAATTGGATTTGGTTGGGGAAAACCAGTAATGGTTGATGATAGAAATTTTAAAAATAGATCAAGAGATAATATGCTTGTAGCACTTGCAGGACCAATGTCTAATTTATTACTTGCTATATTATTTACAGCAATATTTAAAATATTAATTATAACTGGAGTAGCAGACTCTTTTAATATAACATTTATTAGGATGTTTTATTATGCAATAGCATTTAACGTAGTATTTGCAGTATTTAATATGTTGCCAATACCGCCATTTGATGGGTCTAAGGTATTATTTTTCTTTTTACCAAATAGATATAAAGATGTAATGTATACATTAGAAAAATATTCATTTTATATAATACTAATTTTTGTATTTACTAACTTAGATTCATTAATAATATCTCCAATAATAAACTTTATTTTAAATATAATAGATAAAATAATTTTTATGTAAAAAATAATGAAAGGCAAAAGAAATGATAGGATTAAGTATAGAAAGTAGTTGTGATGAGACAGCAGTTGCAATATTAAAAGATGGAAGAGAGGTTCTTTCAAATATTGTTTCAACTCAAATAGATATTCATAAAAAATTTGGTGGTGTAGTACCAGAGATTGCATCACGTGAACATATATCACATATAAGTTATGTTGTTGAAGAGGCATTAAATCAGGCTCGCTTAAGTTTTAAAGATATAGAATACATTGGTGTAACATATGGACCAGGTCTTGTTGGTGCATTACTTGTTGGGGTATCTTATGCTAAATCGCTTGCATATGCACTTGATATACCAATTGTTCCAACTCATCATATAGCTGGTCATATAGCAGCAAATTATATTTCACATTTTGATTTGAAACCACCATTTATGGCTTTAGTAGTTTCTGGTGGACATTCACATTTAATACATGTAAAAGATTATACAGATTTTGAAATTGTTGGCAAAACAAGAGACGATGCAGTAGGTGAAGCTTTTGATAAGGTTGCAAGAACTCTAGGTCTAGGATATCCTGGTGGACCGGAAGTAAGCAAAATGGCTCAAAATGGCAATTTTACTTATAAATTGCCTAAAACAAGATTTGAAAATTATGATTTTAGTTTTAGTGGAATTAAAACAGCTGTAATTAACATAGCACATAAAGAAGGAGAAAAATTAAATATAGCTGACATGTGTAAAAGTTTTGAAGAGACTGTTTGTGAAGAATTAATAGAAAATACAAAAAGAGCAATGCTTGATTTAAATATAAAAGAAGTTGTACTTGCAGGTGGTGTATCTGCAAATACATGTCTTAGAGAAAAATTAAAAGAAATGTCTGATGAAAATGGATTTAAGTCATATTTACCAGAATTAAAATATTGCACAGATAATGCTGCAATGATTGGTAGTGCTGCATATTATAATTATATTTCTGGAAAATACTTTGATATTAAAGATAAACTTGATTTAAATGCAATTGCAAATTTAGAGATTGGAAAGTAGGTAATATATGGCAGTTTATGCAATATCTGATTTACATTTTTCTTTTGGTGTTGATAAACCAATGAATGTCTTTGGAAAAGTATGGGATAATTATGAAGAAAGAATAAGAGAAAACTGGATTAATACTGTAAGTAATGAGGATGTTGTTGTAATTCCAGGAGATATTTCATGGGGGATTAACTTTTCTGAGGCTTTACCTGATTTTAAATTTATAAATGATTTACCTGGTAAAAAAATAATACTTAGAGGAAACCATGATTATTATTTTGCTACAAAAACAAAACTTGAGAAATTTTTTAAAGATAATGATTTAACATCAATAACAGTACTTCATAATAATGCTATTGAGATTGAAAAATATATTTTATGTGGTACTAGAGGTTGGGGAAATACAGAGGGAAATAGTAAAGAATTAGATGAAAAAATAATAAAAAGGGAAGAGGGAAGACTAAGAATATCGCTTGAAGAAGGTAAGAAGATACAAGATCAATTAAGAGAAAAAGGTATTGATAAAGATTTTTTAGTTGCACTTCATTATCCACCATTTATAGGTAATTTTCAAAAAATAATGCAAGAATATAACGTTAAAAAATGTATATATGGTCATCTACATGGTTATGGAAAATTTATGATAAAAGAAGGATTTATTAAAGACATAGAGTATGTAATGGTTTCTTGTGACCATACAGATTTTAAATTAATTAAATTATAATAAACAAGACATGGAAATAAAAATCCATGTCTTTTAATGTTTAATATCATTTATTTTATCAACATATTCAATTCCTTTTGAAGCATATAGCTTTTTTGAACTGTCTACACAAGCAAAAAATACATCATTTATATTTGTTATACCTTGAATTTTTAATTCATTAGTTAGCCAATTCATATCAAGATTTAAAGTATTTAATACATTTTCATAAACTTTTCCTTCAATTATTACTGAAAGTGGTAATCCTTTTTCTATACCAGCTATGTTCATATCGTTTTTAGTTATACTATCATATTGTGATTTCTTTAAAACACTTAAGTTACCAGTAGATTCTATTATTGCAAAATCCACTTCTTCTAAGTAAAATATTCCCTTTTCTCTTAGTAAAGTAAGTACAATATCAATACTATATCTAATTTTCTTTAAATTTGATTTTACAAACTCACCATTTTGAATAATCACCACAGGCTCAAATGTGAGTATTTTACCAATTTTTCTATTTTTTATTACTACAACACTGTGTATAAATTGCAATAATAATATTAAAACTACAGCAAAAGCAACAGGTAAGTGTGGAATATTAGGTTCTGCGATATCTGCACCAACAACTGAGCCAAGTGTCATAATTACCAAAAAGTCAAATACTGGTAATTCACCAATGTGTCTTCTACCAGTGAGTAAAGTACCGATTAAAAATAATATCATTATGCTAATAATTCTAAAAGACAAAATTAAATATTCATTCATATATAAATACCTCTATATTTTTATTTTGTGCTTTTAATTTAAAATTAATAAAATAAAAATGTATTATAAAAAATAAGAAGATATTTGGTAAATAATTTATATTATTAACATAAAATACTAGTATTAAATAAATTTACAAAATAAGTATTGAAAAGGATTTTACAATATGTTATAATATTTCTTGTAGTTTCACTACAATTACATATAGGGGTATAGTTCATCGGTAGAATGATGGTCTCCAAAACCACAGAGGAGGGTTCGATTCCTTCTACCCCTGCCAATAAAATAAACTCCCGTTAGATATTAATATCTAGCGGGAGTTTATTTTTAATATTATAAAATTATATATTTATTTAATGTATAACATTTTTAAATACTATTATATTTTAGATCAATTATATTTATAGAAATTTGTTTCATTAGTTCAATAAATATTTTACTGTTATCGTCAAAAATTAGTGAACTTTCAACTGTATTTAATGAAGTAGTAGCATATTTAGAATATATAAGTAGTTGATAAAAATCTAATTTTCTACCACTATCATTTCTGTAATAGTAAGTTATCTTAAAATAACTAAAATTAGTAAATAGTTCTACAAAATTTGATATGTTCAAGTATTCTTTCCAATTTCTATCTTCAATATCAAATCTTATTACTATACCCAGTCTCTCAGTGTCAATACTTAATTTCTTTAGCAACGTGTAACCTAAAGAACTTGCCTTAATAAATTCTTCTATTTTTTGTTGGCAACAAATAGTTAACTTTTTGAAAATTTTATTCCGTTTTGTTTCTTTCTCCAAATTAGAATAATTTAGAAGTATTTTTCTGATTTCATTACTTTTTAATATTTCTTCAAATATTTCCTCCTTTTCAGGTATTTTTGATATTGTAATCACAAAAAATCACCTCCCATAAAACAGTGTCTAAATTATAACATAATTAACATAAAAATGCAATAGAAATGAAAAATAATTTAAATGTATAAAAATACATTTAAATTATTTAATTATCTTTCATTGTATTCTTTTTTTCTATAGTTACCATATTGTTTATAGTCTGTTGAATAAGTTCCACCATTTACGGCTTTTTTTAATCCGTCTCTAAAATCGTCCTTTATAAATTTTTTTGAATATGTGTGTTCTTCCCATTCCTTTTCAGTTTTAAAATATTCAGAATACATATCTTTTCTGCTATCTTTTAATGACAATCCTAAGAATTTCAAATGACTTAAATCATCACTTCTGCTTACTGTTGCATTATGGTTGAAAGTATCGCTTTTTGATAATGGATTTACCAAAAGATCATAACCCTCTTCAGTAAGATTAAAAAAATCTGACATCTTAGTTCCAATACCATTTAGAGTACTATTTATATTATTTTGTGAGTCAGTAACGTGATCTCCATTCCTTATATTATTTATTGATTCATTTATTGATTTTTTATCATCTTTACTTATTGTTCGTAACCATTCAATATAAGATGTTTTGTCTTTTTGATTAAGATCCTTTAATTCTCCTAAAACTATCTCATTAATAGCTTGTTCATCATTTTTTATTTCACCAGATTTATATCTTAAAGTTAATAATTCAACTGAATTTTTTCCCATAAGTTTAGAAGTCTCAAAATCTAATCTCATGCGTATGTTTCCAATAGATAAAATTTCATCTTTATTTTTATCATATAATATTTTGTTTGATTTTTCATACATATAAATCACCTCTAAATAATTTTATTTAATCATAATAAATAAAATTATTCAATAAAAAAATAATAAAAAATGATAAAATATGTATAAAAATGTAGAAATATAATGTATAATCATATATTATATAGCTAGATTATAATTTTATTGCATATATACTGCATTTATGGTATAATACTTTAGAGGTGAGAAATTTGAAAATTTCAAGACAAAAGGGAACAAAAGACATATTTTTTGATGAGATAAAAATATGGCAATATATTGAAAAAAATATTCGAGAAATATGTAGAGAATATAATATAAATGAAATTAGAACACCTGTATTTGAGGCAACTGAACTTTTTGCACGTGGAGTTGGTGATGAAACTGATGTTGTAAATAAAGAAATGTATACTTTTATAGATAAAGGAAATAGAAGCATAACTTTAAGACCAGAACTCACAGCAGGGGTTGTTAGAGCATATATTGAAAATGGACTTGGATCTAGTGTAAGTCCAATTAAACTATGGTATACTGGAAGTATGTATAGATATGAAAAAATGCAAAAAGGTAGATATAGAGAATTTAGCCAGTTTGGTGTAGAAATATTTGGCAGCGATACATATCTTGCAGATATAGAAACTATATCTGTTTCATATGAACTATTTAAAAGGCTAAATTTAGCTGATAAAATTATTTTATCTATAAATTCAATAGGTTGTACAGAATGTAGAGCAAATTATATAAAAGTATTAAAGAATTATCTTGCACCTCAATATGATGAAATGTGTGATACTTGTAAAGTTAGATATGAGAAAAATCCAATGAGAATTATAGATTGCAAAGAAGAAAAGTGTAAAGAAAGAAATAAAAATATTCCAATGATTACAGATTATTTATGTGATGATTGCAAAAAAGACTTTGAAAATTTACAAATAATGTTAAATGATTTAAAGATTCCATATGTAGTGGATAAAACTATTGTTAGAGGGCTTGATTACTACAATAAAACTGTGTATGAATATACTTCTAAGGACTTAGGACTTGCAGCAGGAGGCGGAGGAAGATACGATAAATTAGTATCTGTGCTTGGTGGGGCAGATACACCAGCTGTTGGCTTTGGACTTGGAATTGACAGAATTGCACTGTTGCTTAAGGAATATAACTTACTAGTAGAAGATAATTCAGGAGTAGATATATATTTTGCGGTAATTGATAATAATGCATATGCAAAATGCAAAAATATAGTTACTGAACTAAGAAGTAATGGGTATGTTGTTGATATTGATATATCGGGTAGAAGCTTTAAATCACAATTAAAATATGCTGACAAAATTGGCGCAACTTATGTTTGTATAATAGGTGAAGAAGAATTTAATAATAATGTTTGCATTGTTAAAAATATGGAAATAGGATTACAGAAAAAAGTTAATTTTGATAAAGATAGTATAAAAGAGATAATTGATAAGGGAATAGGTGAATAATATGCATAAATATAGAACATATAAATGTAGTGAACTAGATTTGGTTAATGTAGATGAAAAAGTTAGATTATCTGGATTCGTAAAAACAATTAGAGATCTCGGATCTGTTATGTTTGTGGATTTAAGAGATCATTATGGTGTAACTCAATTAGTTACAAATGATACTGAAATATTAGAAGAAATTAGAAAAATTCCAGTAGAATCTACTATTTGTGTAGATGGTCTTGTACTTAGAAGAGATGAAAATACAATAAATGAAAATATATCGACTGGTAAAATAGAAGTAAGAATTGAGAAAATTGAAGTACTTGGAAGATCAAAGTCAACATTACCATTTAGGGTTGAAGATAGCAGAAATGTAAGGGAAGATTTAAGACTTGAATATAGATTTTTAGATTTAAGAAATGAAGATATTCATAGAAAAATTGTATTTAGATCTAAAGTACTTAAGACTTTAAGAGATAAAATGGATGGTCTTGGATTTGTTGAAATACAAACTCCAATTCTTGCTAATTCTTCACCTGAAGGTGCAAGAGATTTTCTTGTTCCAAGTAGATTACATCCGGGAGAATTCTATGCTCTTCCACAAGCGCCACAACAATTTAAACAGTTACTTATGATATCTGGATTTGATAAATATTATCAAATTGCTCCTTGTTTTAGAGATGAAGATCCAAGAGCTGATAGATCACCAGGTGAATTTTATCAACTTGACTTTGAAATGTCATTTGCTACTCAAGATGATGTTTTAGCGATGCTTGAAACTGTTGTTGGTTCAACATTCAAAGAACTTTCAACTAAGAAAGTTACTGAAGCACCATTTATAAGAATACCATATAAAGAAGCAATGGATAAATATGGTTCAGACAAGCCAGATTTAAGAAATCCTCTTGTTATAAATGATGTAACTAAAGTTTTTGAAGGAACTGACTTTAAAGTATTTCAAAATAAAACTATAAAAGCTATAAAAATTGATGCAAAAGATGTAAGTAGAAAATTCTTTGATTCTATGGGAGAATTTGCGGTAAATGATCTTGGACTTAAGGGTCTTGCATGGACAAAAGTTTCTGAAGACATGGAAATTAGTGGGCCAATTGCTAAATTTGTTACTGGTTCAGTTTTAGATGGTTTAGTATCAATACTTGATTTAAAACCAAATGATGCAGTTTTCTTTATTGCAGATGAATATTTAAAAGCTTGTAAAACAGCTGGAGATATTAGAATTGAACTTGGTAAAAGATTAGATTTAATTGAAAAAGATATATATAAATTCTGTTTTATAGTGGATTTTCCAATGTATGAGTTAAATGAAGATGGTAAAATAGAATTTAGTCATAATCCTTTCTCAATGCCTCAAGGTGGACTAGATTCATTAGAAAATATGAATCCACTTGATATACTTGCACATCAATATGATCTAGTATGTAATGGATATGAACTTGCTTCAGGAGCAGTAAGAAATCATGAAATTGATGTAATGGTTAAAGCTTTTGAAATAGCTGGATACACTAGAGAGGAAGTTGAAAGTAGATTTGGTTCATTATTTACTGCATTCCAATTTGGTGCACCACCACATGCTGGAGCAGCACCTGGAATAGATAGAATGATTATGTTACTTTTAGATGAAAGCAATATTCGTGAAGTTATTGCATTTCCTAAAAATAGTAAAGCACGTGATCTTTTAATGAAAGCTCCATCTGTTGTAAACAAACAACAATTAGATGACGTACATATACAAGTTATAAAGAAAGATAAAGAAAATAAAGTATAAAATTTACTAAAGTGAAAAATATATTATAAAGTAAACTTAAGAAAAGGTGGATATAATGAAAGTTTCAATATTAGGACTTGGTGCATATGGAATTGCACTTGCAAAAGCATTTTATAAAAATGATAATAAGGTATATATGTGGAGTAAGTTTGAAGATGAGGTACAAACTGTACTTATGAAAAGAGAAAATCAAAGATTGCTTCCAGGTGTAAAGATACCAGATGAGGTGCAAATTTCATCTAATTTAAAAGAATGTGTAGAAAAATCAAAAATAATTGTTATTGCAGTTCCATCAAGTTCAGTTAGAGAAGTTGCAAAAGCCTTATCTTCTGTTATAACAGAAGAACAAGTAATTTGTATTGTATCTAAAGGAATAGAATCAAAAACTAATAAACTTATGAGTCAAATAGTTTTTGAAGAAACATCAAGTAAAAATATCTGCTTTTTATCTGGTCCATCTTTTGCAAAAGATCTTGCAGAAGAGTCAGAACAAGGTTTTGTTGTAGCTTCAAATGAAGAATCTGCAAATCTCTTAGTTAAAGTATCTTTAGAAAATGAATTTATAGTTATAAATACAACTAAAGATATTATAGGCGTACAGCTTGCGGCTTCTGTAAAAAACGTGTTTGCAATTTTACTTGGCATATGTGATGGTCAAAAATTAAGTGAATCTACTAGAGCAGCAATTCTTACTTGTATAGTAAATGATTTAAGAAAAGTAATTGAACTTCTTGGTGGGAAAGAACAGACTACATTTTCTTATGCTGGAATTGGTGATTTACTTTTAACTTCAATGAGTGATAAAAGTAGAAATTATACTTTAGGAAAGCACATTGGTGAAGGATTGAAACTAAAAGAAGCATTAGATAAAATGGAAAGTAAAACAGTAGAAGGGGTATTAACTTTAAAGGCTTTACATGGTATACTAAGTAAAAAAGAAATAAATATAAAGTCTATAACATTAATTTATGAAATGTTATATGGAAGTGTTAAAGAAAAAAATATATTAAGAAATATAAAAAATTAAGGAAGGTAATAATGGATAAGCAAGAGAAATTAAACGATATAAAAAGACAAGCTTTAGAAAATCATGTACCAATACTACAAGATGTATCACTTGATTTTATACAAATGATACTTAGTGTAAAAAGACCAAATAAAATTCTTGAACTTGGTACAGCTGTTGGTTATTCAGCAATAAATTTTTCAAAATATTTAAGTGGTAAGGATTGTAAAATTAAAACAATAGAAATAAATGAAAAAATGTATAATCAAGCAATAAATAATATAAAAGAGATGGAATTAGAAGATAAAATTGAGGTTATATTTGCAGATGCTACTGAATATTTACCAACTATTGATGAAAATATAGAAAAATTTGATGTTATATTTATTGATGCAGCAAAAGGACAATATCCAAAATTTCTAGATAATGCACTTCGTCTTATAAATGACAATGGAATAATAATTGCAGATAATGTGTTATTTAAAGGTAGAGTAATGTCTGATTATAATGAACATAGAAATAGAACTGCAGTAAATAGGCTTAGAAGTTATATAAAAACAATTAATGAAAATGAAATACTAGATTCTCATGTATTTGATATAGGTGATGGAATAGCGGTAAGTGTAATAAAAAGATAAGCAGTATGCTTATCTTTTTTTATACAAAAAAAGTCTAACCATAAGGTTAGACAAAATTAATTATACTAATAATAAAGTACGTTTATTTTTTCGAGCTTCTTCTGAATTTTTTAAATCCATTTCAATAACACAATCACTTTTTTTACAATCCTTCAAATTATTAATATGAGTAATTTCACCATATACATTGTATATACTTGGAATGTAATAGTTAGGTACTGTTATAATAATTTTCATTGATTCAGGTTGATTGTTAAAAGAAATAACTTCATTGATACCATTTTTTGATAATCTTTCTTTTATTTTCTTTTGCTCCTTTATATAAAGCGATATGTCATAAAATTTAAAAGTTACAATAGTCATTTTAACTTCCATTTGTGAAAACCCCTTTCTTAATATTATTTATATTAGTTTCAGTTAAATTAGTTAATTTAAGAGGAACATGGGAAAAAATATTTATTTTTCCGCACAAAAATATCCTCATACAAAAAGTTTTGAAAAACTTTCAAGACTCCTTGTATGAAGATATTCATATAAGTGTACCAAATGGCTGTGCAGCTCGTATAAATACTTATGCACACTCTTGATATGTCATTATTTTAACACAATATGTTTATAATGTCAATACTTTAATTACTTTTTAGTTATAAATTTCTATTTTTGTTTGCAAAATCAACATTTTATGGTATAATAAATATGATTTGAGGTGGTTTCAATGAGAAAGAAATTTATAACAACAGTAATAGTAATATCTACTATTATTATATGTATTTCACTTGGATATATTACACTTAATTTAAAAAATAATAATCAAAATAATACAAATAATCAAAATGATCAAGATAATAATGTTAGTGGTAATAATAATGAAAATATAGAACCAGTAAACAATAACGATGATATTAAACAGGTAGTAGTAAATAGTAAAATTGGAAATGAACTTACTGCTATGCTAGATGTTAACCAGATTTATTCAACTAATTTATATAACGAGTTAGAAAAAAATGGTATGAGTGAAAAGTATAAAAGAATGTTTACTTTTAGCAAAATTAATTTTGAAACTGAGTATAGTGATATGTTAAGAATAGCGGAAAATTATGCTGGATATTTTATAACAGTTAAAGATTTAGAAACAGTAATGAAAGAATATTTCTTAGATACAAGTAATATAACTCATGGTAATTTATTTGATGATGAACAATCTTATGATGCTCAAAATAACAGATACATTATATTACCGATGGGGTTTGCAGGTAGTGATTTGTATTATGTTACTGAAATACCATATAAAATTGAAGAGAAAACTGATAAATACTATGTATATATGTATAGATTATATATAACAAGATTTACAGAGGATGAATCTGAATCAGGGGTTCCAAAATATGTTTTATATTATGATAATGAAAGAAAATTACAAGCATATGAAACAACTGAGGAATTGATGGAAGATAAGGATAAACAAACAAGCATTATAAATCAAGCTATAGATAGTTCAAAAATTAGTAAGGATAATTTATTAAAAGTTGTTTATGAGATAACGAAAAAAGGAACTAAGAATTTAATATCTAATTATAATGTTATTAAATAAAAATAATTATAAAGTTAGAAATAATAACATTAAATATTTAGTTATAATTAATTTCAAAAATATTTATAAATTATAAAATTCCTATAAAATAAATATACTAATATTTATAATGATAAGAAATGTATATTCAAGCAAGTCTAAAAAATTTTAAAGGAAGGAATTACAAATGAAAAATGGAATAAGTTTAATAGTATTAATAGTAACAATAATAATTATTATAATTATAGCAACGACATTAGTGTTATCGCTATCAAAAAATAATCCAATAGAACAGGCAAATAAATCAGTATTTTTAAATGATTTAAATAATTTTAAAACAGAGTTAGATATATATATAATGAATAAATTAACAGATACATTAGGAGTAGATAATTCAAATACATTAAATGCGACTACTACTACGACACCGGGATTGACAGATATAATACCAAGTATGACAAATAGTAAATATGATTTAACAAAGTTTAGTATAACAAATGGAAAATTAACATATACTGCAAGCGATGTTACAGCAGGTTGGGCAAATGAAGTAGATGGAATAATCGTAAATGGATCGGAACCGACGGAAGCAAATGGACTAGATATAAATACTTTAGAGTATGCATGGAGTGTTACTAATACAGCTCCAGTAACTGGATGGACATTATATAATAGTAATAATACATTAACATTTCCTACAATATCTGGAATAAACTATTTTTGGTTAAGAATAACAGATACAAATAGAAATGTAACTACATTAGAACCAAAAGAAGTAACAATTAATTCTAACACAACAAATCCTACTACAATAAATGAATTTACACCTAGAATAGAAAATGTAGCAGGACTTACATTTGATATAGTATTAAATGCTACATCTGATAATAGTAATATAATTGGGTATGAGATATTTTTAAATAATAATTATTACGATTTTGTAAGAGATACAGATAGATATATTTGTAATAAGAATTTAACATTAAATACAAATTATGCTGTAGAGGTAGTAGCAATAGATGATAAAGGAACTATTAGAAAATCTAATATGGCTAATGTAAAAACATTGGATAGGTTAGAAATAATAACTGCAAATAATAAACATTCAGAAATAACTGGGGATTGGTATGAATATATTGGGAATACAACTTACGATAAAATATTAATGTCAACAGATGGTTATAATGTCTCAGCATCAAATTCAAATATATATAGTGTTATACAAACAAAAAATAAGATAGATTTAACTAATATAAATACACTTACAATGGATGTAGATTTATGGTGTAATGGTCCAGGACATACAAATAGAGCATATTTAGGTGTTACAGATTCTACTGGTCATAATACTACATATTTAAAATCAATATCAAATACCACTTATGGTACAACTAAACAAAGTAGAACACTTACACTTGATGTGTCAGATATAACTGGGGAACATTATATAAAATTAATTATACAACATGGTTCTGAGCAGTCATATTATACAACATCAAGCACAATAAAATCATTAATAGGAACTTAATAATATAAGAAGTGAAAGATCAAGACTTTCACTTCTTTCCTTTTATATAATGTATTAGTATTTCATTTACCTTTTACTTTATTATCATATTCTCATCACAATTGGAAGATATAATATGTGCAGAAGGGAGAGAAAATGAATGTATATATTTAAAAATGCTTTTAAGAGTATAACAAGAACAAAATTAAGAAATATCCTTATTGGAGTAATAATTGTAATTATTGGAATATCAAGTACAATTGCACTATCAATAAAAAATTCAGCAGATAAATTAATTCAAAGCTATAAGGATTCAAGTGAAATTGAAGCTACATTAACTTTAAATAGGGATTCAATGAGAAATGATTTCAAAAATACAAATGGATCAGATTCTACAAAAACTATTACTTCATTTATGTCGGATATACCTCAACTTACTGCAGATATGATAAAAGATTATGGTTCATCTGAATATGTAAATAGTTATAAATATTCAATGCAGACAGGTTTAAATAGTTCTGATATAGAAAAAGTAACTAGCGATACTACAGAAAATGAGTCTAATAAAGGCGGTGGAATGAGACAAGGCGGTTTGACTATAGCCAATTTATCAGGAGGAGACTTTACTATAGTTGGATATAATAGTCTAGAGGCTATGACTGAATTTGTAAATTCAACATATCAAATCACATCTGGTAATATATTTGATATAGATTCAACTGATAATCAGTGTGTTATATCAGATGAATTAGCTGAGAAGAATGATTTATCAGTAGGTAGTAAAATTACACTTGTAAATCCAAATAATGAATCTGAAACATATACTTTTACAGTTACAGGTATATATAAAGATACAAGTGATAGTGGCGAATTTAGTATGTTTTCAAATGCGGCAAATAAAATAATTACTAATTCAAGTACATTGGAAACAATTATAAAAAATTCTGAGTCAAATTCAGATACTAAATTAAGTTCACAAGTAAATTCAACATTTATCTTAAAATCTTCAGATGTAATTGATTCTTTTAAACAAGATTTAACAACTAAAGGTTTAAATAGTTATTATACTGTAAGCACAAATTTAGATACAATTGAAAATTCACTTAAGCCAATACAAAATTTATCATCTTTTTCAACTATGTTTTTAATAATAGTTTTAGCTATAGGTGGTGTAATACTTCTTGTTATTAATATGATAAATATAAGGGAAAGAAAATATGAGATTGGTGTTTTAAGAGCAATAGGAATGAAAAAACATAAAGTATTAGCACAATTTGTAGTTGAATTATTTGCTGTAACATTTATATCAATTATTATAGGAACAGTTGCAGGATCTGTCTTAACAGTACCAGTTGCAAATTCAATGCTTGCAAATGAGATTTCATCACAAGAAAGTGAAAGCTCAAAAGTTAATCAAAACTTTGGACTTACAACAGGAGCAGGTCAAAAGGGCGGAGCAGTGACTGTTGGAGGCCAGCTAGGAGACATTAGAAATACATTTTCTGGTAATTCAAGTGTAAATTATGTTGATAAAATAAATGCTATAATAGACTTAAATACAGTATTAGAATTAATAAGTATAGGTGTTATACTTACATTAATTAGTAGTTGTATTTCAATGATATCTATTTCTAGATATACACCACTTAAAATATTAAGTAATAGAACATAGTAACACTAAGAAAGGAGATAAAATGAGTATATTTAAAATTAAAGACTTATGTTATTCATATGATAATGGTAAAACAATGGTCTTGGACAATATAAATTATGAATTTGAAAAATCAAATACTTATGCAATAACAGGTAGATCTGGAACTGGAAAAACAACATTGCTTTCATTAATGTCTGGTCTTGATAAACCAACAAGTGGAACTATACTATATAATGATAATGATATATCAAAAATTGATGAAGATAAATATAGAAGTAAGCATATTGGTGTAGTATTTCAAAGTTTTAACTTACTGCCACATTTAACAGCACTTGAAAACGTTGTACTATCTATGGATGTATCAGGAGTGAAGATAAAAAATAAAAAAGAAACAGCTTTAAGTATATTAAATGATGTTGGACTTGATGAAGAGAAAGCAAATAGACGTGTACTTAGACTTTCTGGTGGAGAACAACAGCGTGTTGCCATTGCAAGATCATTAGCATATGATCCAGATGTAATACTTGCAGATGAACCAACAGGTAATCTAGATAGACATACTGAAGAACAGATCATGGATATATTTAAAAAACTTGCAAGTGAAAAAGAAAAATGTGTTATCATAGTTACTCATTCACATACTGTATCAGATAATGTAAATGTAGTATATGACCTTGAAAAATATAAAAAAGGAAAAAATCTAATAGAAAAAGCTATTTAAATAAAAAAGAATATTTCTAATTTGTACAAATTATATATACGTAAAGGGGGTGATTTATGATATAGGGGTAAAAAACTAACAAAACATACTAAAATAATACGATTATTGTTTAGAAAAAGAGAAATAAAAATATATATATTAAAAAATTCCTATACATAACATATATAATTCTCTTTTTCGATAAGATTAAAAACGGATAATTCCATATGCCTAAAAGAGAAGTTAATTTATTAACTTCTCTGTTTTTTGAAGTGAAAATGGATAGAAGCTTGTATCAAATGATATAAATTTTACATAAAATATATTAAAGTATTGAAGTATTGATACTTTTTAGAAACTTTAATACGTATTTTAAGGGGGGAAAATTATGTCATTTGGAGGCCATATGGGATGTTGTGGAAGTTCATGTTGTTGTCAAAAGAAAGTAGAACCAATGTGTTGTTGCAAAAAAGAAGAAAAACATGAATTTGAGTGCAAATTAATGTGTAAACCAATGGAAGAGAAAAAAGATTGTGGTTGCGGTTGCGGAAGAAAATTCTAAAATCATATTAAAATAACTACTATTTATTTTCAAAAAGAAAAGCTTTTTAGCTTTTCTCTACATAGCATAATTGTTAAATATAAAATTCTTATATGATATTTTTTTCCGCTTTATTATTAGAATTGTAAACAAATAATTTGTTACAGTTCTTTTTTTATAAAAAAAGAATAATTATATGCATAATTTTTAAACTTATGCATATAAATTAATAAGGTAAAATATTATTTAGTATAGTAACAGTTTAACTACACATTTAATCAAAGGAGGAAAATTATGAAAATAAAGGTACTAAGTATAGTTAATTTTGGTGCTATAACAATGTTATTAATTACTATATTATACACACTTAATAAGATTTTAAGTCTTTTTTCTACTGAAAATGATTATAATGATTTAAGGGAGAATATAATAAGAATTTTCATTCTTTTTACTATCTTTGCAATTATAAGCTTATCGACTTTCTTTTATTGCATTTTTAAACATATATTAAAAAAAGAAAAAGATAAATTTTGCATAGATGGTCAAACCAAATTTTTTAATAAGCCAAGAATGTGGCAGGATATTGAAAGCATATCTAGTAAAGGAATAGCATTTAGTGTAATATATATGGATATTGATAACCTAAAAAAAATAAATGATGAATATGGCCATATGGCTGGTGACAAGTTAATAGAAAAATTTACATTTAATATACTGAAAATAAATAATAAAGCTTTATGCTACCGGTTTGGTGGAGATGAGTTCATAGTAATTGTTAAAGAAAAAGATTTAGATTTTGATAATTACATAAATGAGATACTCAAAATTAATAATATAGTTTTTGATATTATTGATGAATGTACTGGTAAAAAAGTAATTATTAATATTGAATTTTCAATGGGAATATCAAATACACTTAAAGATGGATATGATCCTAAAACACTTATTGAACTTGCAGATGAAAGAATGTACTCAGACAAGAAAAAAAGAAAACAAATGTGATATCAGTATGATCATATTTGTTTTTCTTTTATATAATAAAAAAATTTATATAAAATTAAAAATATTTTAATATTTTTATTGACAAAAGTATTTAATTGATATAAAATATAGAAAATAGTAATTATTACTATTTTGGAGTATGGTATTATGAAGTATTCAAAACAACGCGATAAAATTTTAAATTATGTTAGATCTGTAAAATGTCATCCTACTGCTGAAGAAGTATATAACGAAGTAAGAGAGGAATTACCTAATATTAGTTTAGGGACAGTTTATAGAAATCTAGACTTATTATCTGAATCAGGTGATATAAGAAGGATAAAAATTGCTAATTCTAAGGATAGATTTGATGGTGATTTGTGCAATCATTATCATGCAGTGTGTGTTAAGTGTGGCTCTGTTCAAGATATATTCACTGATTACTTTTCATCTATAAATGATGAAATTGAAAATAAATTAAATTGTAAAGTTTTATCTCATGATGTTATTTTTAATACTATATGCCAACATTGTAAAAATTAAAGGAGGATATTATAATGGAATTTAAAGGATCTAAAACAGAGGCTAATTTAATGGCTGCATTTGCAGGAGAGTCTCAAGCAAGAAATAAGTATACTTATTATGCTTCAAAAGCTAAAAAAGAAGGTTATGAACAAATCGCTTCTATATTTGAAGAAACAGCTAATAATGAAAAAGAACATGCTAAAATATGGTTTAAACTTTTACATGATGGAGATATACCATCAACAAAAGAAAATTTAAAAGATGCTGCAAATGGTGAAAATTATGAGTGGACAGATATGTATGCTGGATTTGCAAAAACAGCAAAAGAAGAAGGGTTTGATCATATTGCATTTCTTTTTGAATCAGTTGGTAAAATAGAAAAAGAACATGAAGAAAGATATGAAAAGCTTCTTGAAAGATTAAATGCTGGTGAAGTTTTTGTAAAAGGAGATGTAACTATTTGGAAATGTAGAAACTGTGGACACATACATATAGCAGTTGGTGCTCCTGAAATATGTCCAGTATGTTCTCACCCAAAAAGCTATTTTGAAGTAAAAGCTGAGAATTATTAATATATAGTGGAGGGATAATATGGGAAATTTTGAATTATACATTTGTGAAAAATGTGGAAATATTATTGAAGTTGTAAATAAAGGAGATATTGATGTAGTTTGTTGTGGTAGTAATGCAAAAAAATTAGTACCAAATACTGTAGATGCTGCTTTTGAAAAACATGTACCAGTTGGAACTTTAAATGAATCATTATTAGAAATAAAAGTTGGAAGCGTTGAGCATCCAATGACAAATGAACATTATATACAATCAATATATGCAGTTACAGATACTGGTGTTGTATATAGAAAATATTTAAATCCTGGTGATAAACCAGCTGCTACATTCAATATTTTAGATGCAAAGAAAGTCGATATGTATGCATATTGTAATTTACATGGATTATGGAAGGCAACAATTGAAATATAAAATATATATGTAATTATTTAAATTAGATGATAAGTTTTTATCATCTAATTTATTTTGTAAATAAATATTATGTAAAATTAATCATTAATACTTACTATAAAATAAATAAAAAATATTATTGATATTTTTTGAATTTAATTGCAAATAATATAAATATATGATATAATATTATAGTTGTAAATTATGTTGCCATTTGTCCTCTGGCAAGCTAATATTGCAGCCAAAAGGAGAAAAAATGGAAGAAATAAAAAAGTTCAGTGAAATGAACATAAGAAAAGAAATTAAAAGTGCAATTGAAAAAATGGGATTTGAAGAAGCAACTCCTATTCAGGCACAAGCAATACCAGCAATAATGTCAGGTCGTGACTTTATTGGAATTGCACAAACAGGTACTGGTAAGACATGTGCATTTGGAATACCAGCAATAGAAAAAGTTGATACAAAAAATGACTCTGTACAGATATTAATACTCTGCCCAACAAGAGAACTTGTAATACAAACTGGAGAAGAGTTACAATCTTTAGCTTCAAATATAAAAGGATTACAATTAACAACAATATATGGTGGCCAACAAATTGATAGACAAATAGTTGCGTTAAAGAAAAAACCACAAATTATTATAGGTACACCTGGAAGAATAATGGATCACATGAGAAGAAGAACTATTAAATTTGATAATATATCAATGATAGTTCTTGATGAAGCAGATGAAATGCTAAATATGGGATTTAGAGAAGACTTAGATATAATATTAGAAAAAGCAAATGTAGATAGACAAACAGTTCTTTTATCTGCAACTATGTCTAAGGATATCATGAATATTACTAAAAAATATCAAAAATCAGATGCCCTTAAAATTGAAATTAAGCATAAAACTTTAACTGCACCTAAAATTGAACAATTTATGGTTAATGTTGAAGAATCAAAGAAAATAGATGTACTTACAAGAATTTTAGATTCTGAAGAAATAAATTTAGCTGTAATTTTCTGTAATACTAAAAGAAAAGTTGATGAATTAGAAGAACATTTAAAAATTAGGGGATTTCAGGTTGATGCATTACATGGCGATATGAAGCAATCTCAAAGAGATATTGTAATGAGAAAATTTAGAAATGGAAAAACTAATATTCTTATAGCTACTGATGTTGCTGCACGTGGTATAGATGTTGAGGATATTGAAGTTATATTTAACTATGATATGCCGACTGATGAAGAATATTATGTACATAGAATAGGTAGAACAGGAAGAGCAGGAAAGTCTGGAAGAGCAATTACTTTTATAACTTCAAAAGAAAAATACAAATTAAAGTTTATTGAAAAATATACGAATGTTGCAATGAAACCATATGAAGTACCAACTGCTAAATTCTTAAATGAGAAGAGAACAAATAGCTTACTTGAAAAAATAGCAAGTGAAATAAATTCTAATGATCTTACAGAAGAAATATCAATAATTGAAAATTATTTAACAACTTCTGATGTATCTACAATAGATTTTGCAGCAATGCTTTTAAAAATGAAGTTGGATAAAAATAAATTAAGTGCTTCTGATGATGTTAGTACAGCAAGAAATAATTCAAAAAGTGATAGTGTAAGATTATTTATTACTTTAGGTAAAATGGATAATTTAAAAAGAGGAGATTTAAAAGATTTAGTTGTAAAAGAATCTGATATATCAAAATCAGATATATATGATGCAGAAGTTTTAGATAAATTTTCTTTTGTCACTACTAATGAAGAGGCAGCTCAAAAAATTATAAAAGGATTAAATGAAACTAAATATAATGGAAGACGTGTTGCAGTTGAAATATCAACAGGTGAACCATCAGTATCTAGTAGAAGAAAAAGAGAAGATAATTTTAAAAGAAAACCAGAGAATTCAAAAAAGAAATCTAATAATTTTAGAAAAAGAAAATAAAGTAAAAAGGCTGCAATTGTTGCAGCCTTTTTTTCATAAGATTCATATAAGTATAAAATAAATTATAACAAAAGTTATTAGTTTTAATACATCTCCAACTGTAACTTTTATATAGGTATTGATAAATTCAACTATACAAGCTAAAATTATTAAAAAAGTAAAAATAATCATAAATAAACAGAAAAATAATAATGTTATTTGACTAAAAACATTAAAATAATTTAATATTCTAAAAATAATTGAAAAAATAGAAATTATTAAAATAATTTTATAAAGATATTTTCTTATTGATCCAATAAATGCAATAATTTTTTCTTTCATAGTATCCTCCTCATAATTTAATAAAATCATAAATAAACTCTAAAAACATTTAGAATATTATATAATAGTTATTTTACTATGTCAAATAATTTCTTAAAAAGAAAAGTATATGTTCATGTTAAAGAGAGTAATATATGGTTAAATTGTACTAACTAATCTAAATTAATTGACATAAGAATAAAAAAGTGCTATAATATTTGTTGTTAGTTTTATTTGTAACCTTAGTAAATACTTTAAAGGAGGATATACAATATGAAAAATTTTTTAAAGGTGTTTATTCCAATTGTGGCAATAGCTGGAATTATAGGAATAGCATATCGGTACTTAACAAAAGATCTTGAAGATGACTTCAGCGATAATTTTGATGATGACTTTGAAGATGATGAAGAATTTGATGCTGAAAAGTATCCAGGCGAATCGGCAGATGAATTAAAGGAAGTACTGTTAAATAATAAATAATAAAAATTATTAAAAGAATTCCCCAAGTAAAAAAACTTGGGGAATTTTTATACATTCATAAAGTAAAAATTAGTATAAAACCAATTTGAAAGTAATATAAATGCTATAAAATACATGCAATTAAATAATCTGGTAAAAAATTTTAAATTAGAAGAAATTACTATTATAATCGAAATTACAGAAAAAATAATTAGAGTAGGAAATAGTAATCTTTTTGTATTTAAGTTGCTCGTTACCTGCATTACTGCAAAAATTATAAATTCTAAAAGCATTAATAATTCTGTTTTCTTCCTTAAAAAATTCACTATCTTTTTCATCATAATACATATCCTCCTTAGTATATTAAATATCAAGGTTAATGGTATCTATTATGCATGTTTAGTATAAGTCAATAAATAAAGTACATTAATTTGAAATAATTTTTCATAGGAGTATAATTAAATGCAGTATATAACTCAAATTCAGAAAATATTATTGTTACAAACGAATATAAAACTACTGGTATTAATAAGTTAAATGTAGTAAAATTTGCAATAGTCAAAAGAACTAGCCCACAAACAATAATAATAAGATTAAAAATCTTATATTTTTTTTCTGCCATAGTAATATCCTCCTTTTTTAATTAAATTTGAACGGTTACAATTTTTCATTATTATACACCCATAAACTTGTAAAGTCAAATAAATACTAAATAGATATTTTATTGACTTGATATTTTATTATATTTAAAGTATAATCTAATTATAATTTAAAACTTAAGGAGCAGTAATATAATGGAAAAAATAATAGAAAAATTAACTATAGAACTTGGAATAAAAAGATCACAAGTTGAAAATACAATAAAATTAATTAATGAAGGAAATACAATTCCTTTTATAGCAAGATATAGAAAAGAAGTAACTGGAAATTTAGATGATGAGATTTTAAGAAATCTAAATGATAGATTAAATTATCTTAAGAACTTAGAAAACAGAAAAGAAGAAGTAATAAGACTTATTGATGAGCTTGGTGAACTTACAGAAGAAATTAAAAATAATATTTTAAATTCAAATATATTAAGTGAAGTAGAAGATATATATAGACCATATAAGCCTAAAAAAAGAACAAAAGCAACGATTGCAAAAGAAAAGGGACTTGAACCTCTATCTAAAGTAATCTTAAAACAAGCTATCAAAACAGGTAACATAGAAGACGTTGCAGTTGAGTATATTTCTGAGGAAAAAGGTGTATCAAATGTAGAGGATGCTATATCTGGTGCTTGTGATATAATTGCAGAGGAAATATCTGATAATGCAGAATATAGAAAAAATATACGTAGAATTTCATATAAGACAGGAATGATCATAACAAGTGCAAATAATCCTGATGAAAAAACTGTTTATGATATGTATTACAATTTTTCTGAAAATGTAAATAAAATACCTAGTCATAGGATTTTAGCAATTAATCGTGGTGAAAAAGAAGAAATACTAAAAGTAAAATTTGAAGTTAGTGAAGATGAAATATTTAACTATTTAGAAAGTAAAATTATACTATCAGATAGTATTTTTAAAGATATACTTGTAAATACGATAAAAGATTCATATAAAAGATTAATAAAACCTTCTATTGAAAGAGAAATTTGGTCAGATAAATTTGAAGAAGCTTCGGAACAAGCTATTAAAGTTTTTGGAGTAAATTCTAAGAATCTATTACTTCAGGCACCACTTAAAGGTATGACTGTTATGGGATTTGATCCTGCGTACAGAACTGGATGTAAAATAGCAGTAATAGATGAAACAGGCAAAGTATTAGATACTACTACTGTTTATCCTACAATGCCACAAAATGACATTCAAGGCGCAGAAAAGGTATTACTTGGGCTAATTGAAAAAGATAAAATTGATATGATTGCAATTGGTAATGGTACTGCATCTCGTGAGTCTGAGAAATTTGTTTCAGATATGATTAAAAAGTCAAAGAGGAAAGTATATTATACTATTGTAAGTGAGGCTGGAGCTAGTGTATATTCTGCATCTGAACTTGCAACAAAAGAATATCCGGATATAAATGTATCAATAAGAGGTGCAATTTCAATTGCAAGAAGACTTCAAGATCCTTTAGCTGAACTAGTAAAAATAGATCCAAAAAGTATAGGAGTTGGACAATATCAACATGATGTAAATCAAAAAAGATTAGATGAAGCCTTAACAGGAGTTGTAGAAAATGCAGTTAATACAGTTGGAGTTGACTTAAATACTGCAACACCATCTTTGCTTTCGTATGTATCTGGTGTAAATAAGAATATAGCAACTAATATAGTAAAATATAGAGAAGAATTTGGTAAATTTGATTCAAGAAAAGAATTACTTAAGGTACCAAAACTTGGAAAGGCTGCATTTGTTCAATGTGCAGGTTTTCTTAAAGTGCCAGAATCTAAAAATATGTTGGATAATACAATGGTTCATCCAGAGTCATATGATGTAGCAGAAAAACTTATTGAATCATTTGGATATAATATAAAGAAGTTAGATAAGGATGCATTAATTGAGATAACAGGAAAATTAAGTAAAATAAATATTGATGAAATTGCAGAAAAGTTAAATGTTGGTAAGCCTACAATAGAAGACATTATAAAAGAAATACAAAAACCTGGGCGTGATCCAAGGGATGAGATGCCAAAACCAATTTTAAAAAGTGATGTATTGAAGATAGAAGATTTAGCAGAAGGTATGGAACTTACAGGTACAGTTAGAAATGTAATTGATTTTGGTGCATTTGTAGATATTGGAATAAAAAATGATGCTTTAGTTCATATTTCACAAATGAGTGATAAATATGTAAGAAATCCTATGGAGGAAGTATCTGTGGGTGACATCGTAAAAGTAAAAGTTATAGGCATTGATAAGGAAAAGGGAAAAGTAAGCCTTAGCATGAAAGGATTAAACTAAGGAGGTATGTTATGCTTGATTTTTTAGGTGGTAATATAGACTTTGAACTAATAAAGGTTATTATTACGTTTTTTGTAAGTATAATTATATTAAGAATTTGTTGGAATTTACTTAGAAAGCATAGGATTATAAAAGTTATTTTTATTGGCGTGTTACTTGCATATATTGTATTTAGTATAGTTAACTATGCTAATAATAAAAATAAGATATATAGTTCGGATGGCTATTATGTGTATGGTGTAATTAGAAGAATTGATCCAAATAGCATTGAAATATATTCAACAAGAAGTAATTTTGAACAAGGTGGAGAAGGAACAATATATGTTGTAGCTAAAAATAATACTTTGATTGTTGATTCAAATAATGATGATAAAATTATAAATGTACGAGATTTAAAAGAGGGATATACAATTCAAGTATATACTACTTCAACTACTTCAAAAAATAGTGAAGACTCAGTAGTAGCAAAAACGATAATTTTAAAAGCTATAAAATAGGAGGAAATTATGATTAATATATTAAAACAATACAATAAATGTATAAGAATATTCTTAGTTTTTACATTATTTATACTTATTAATTCAGTTAATGCATCTACATCTGAGTATTCGGTTCAAAATTATGAAATTAATGCTAAAATAATGAATAATGGGAATATACACATTGAAGAATTATTGCAGTATAATTTCAATGAAGCAAAAAATGGTGTATATAGAGATATTTTATACAGATATACTTTTAGTGGTCAAAAAAATGATATGAAACCAACATCACTAAGATATCAGGCAGATGATATACAAAATTTAAAAGTGTATACATCAAATACATCTTTTGATAACATGAAAGAATCAGCTCTTTCAAATGAACAAGATTTATATAATGGTATAGATGGATATTATTCTATTAGTAATATTGTTAGTAATCCATATACAAAGAATATAAAAGTTTATACTCCAGCAATTGCTAGCTCTAGCAAGTACATAAAATATGAATATGATATCATTGGAGCCGTTGTAAAGTATAATGATGCAGCTGAAATATATTGGAATTTTCTAGGTAAAGATTGGGAATGTGATATCAACAATTTAAAAGTTAATGTTAGTTTTGAAAATGAATATGATTTATCGAACGTGAAAACTTTTATTCATTCATATAATAATGTTTCAGATGCATTAATTGGAAATGGTGAAATATCATTTACATGTAAAAATGTAAACGTATCACAAGCAATAGATGCAAGGATTATATTTCCTTCTAGTTTTATAGGATATTCTAGTAAAATAATAAATGAAAATTATAATTATGAGGAATTAAATAATATAGAAAATCAAATGAATATTGACAAAGAGAATTATTTCCTTTCAAATAGAATATTTGGTATTATTGTATTAGGAAGTGTGATTTCATTTGTAGTAGTTGTTGGAATGTGCATATCAAACTATAATAAAAAAATGCCTAAAGAAAAGAATATTGATTATTATAAAGAGCCACTAGATAACTTAAGATTAGATGAGTATAATACTTTAAAAAATAGATCGTATAGCTATTATTCTTCATATCTTTTAATTTCTACAATACTTGACTTATCAAATAAAAAATATATAATTATGAATTGCGAGAAAAAAGCAAAGTTCTCTTTTAATTCTGCAAAATATAATTATCATTTAAAATTAAATAGTGATAAAAACTTTGCTAATCTTTCTGAATATGAGATAAATATAATTAATTATCTATTTAATGGTAAAATTGGTGATATAACAGATATAAATGAATTTGAAAATAAAGAAATAGAGTTAAATAATACTTTTGAAAAATTAGGTAAAAATTATAAAGAAACTCAAAAATATAATAAAAAAATGCAAAGTCATAGTAATAAAGCATCTGATGAAATGTTCGAAAAATCACCAGGAAATTTATATAAAATAGTAAGAAATTTTGTTATAGTAATATTTATTGCATGTACAATTAATGTATTTTTAGTATCCCCTTTAAATGGTGGAGACAAAATTGGTATTACAGTTTTATATACTTTTCTTTCTATTATGTATTATGCTATAGCAAGCCTTATAGTTTATAGTTCTTCATACATAGTTAAAGAAAAGTATATGAATGATTATAAGATGTTAATAGGACTCAAAAAATATTTAAATGATTATAGTTTAATAAAAGAGAGGTATCCAATAGAAATAGCACTTTGGGATAGATATTTAGTATTTGCTACTATGTTTGGTATAGCAAATAAAGTATCGAAAGAATTTAAGGAAGAATTGATAAAACAAGGATATGATGATGACTATATATTTACTTCATATCCAATACTAAATATGGCTATTTATTCATCAACATTAAATAGTTATGCGGCAATGTCAACAGGTTCAGCTTCGTCTGGAGGTTATTCAGGTGGGGGCTCTGGTGGCGGAGGCCGGAGGTGGTGGAGGCGGTGGAGCCTTTTAACCTAGAAAGTTATTCAAAATAAGATATAATTTTATACAAAACGTATTAAAAAATGAGTATGATTTAATCATACTCATTTTTCTGTATTTAGTAATATTTGACAAAAAAGTACAAATGTTCTAAAAACTATTGATTATAAATTTTAATTGTGCTATAATATTGATTAGTTTTTATAAGGAGTTAAAATAATATGAATGATAAATTAGTTATAAAAGGTGCTAAAGAACATAATTTAAAAAATATAGATTTAGAAATACCAAGGGATAAACTTGTTGTTTTTACAGGACTTTCTGGTTCTGGAAAATCATCACTTGCATTTGATACAATATACGCAGAAGGTCAAAGAAGATATGTTGAATCTCTATCTGCATATGCAAGACAGTTTCTAGGGCTTATGGAAAAACCAGATGTAGAATCAATAGATGGATTATCTCCTGCAATATCAATTGATCAAAAAACTACATCAAAAAATCCCCGTTCAACAGTGGGTACAATAACAGAAGTATATGATTATTTTAGACTATTGTATGCTAGAGTTGGCGTTCCTCATTGTCCAATATGTGGCAAGAAAATAAAAAAACAAACAGTAGATGAAATAGTAGATCAAATAATGGATTTACCAGAAAATACTAAGATTTTGGTTATGGCTCCAGTTATACGTGGAAAAAAAGGCGAGCATGTAAAATTACTTGAACAAATAGTAAAAGATGGTTTTGTAAGAGCAAGAATTGATGGTGAAAATATTGATTTATCTGATGGAATACCAGAATTAGATAAACAAAAAAAGCACAATATTGAAATAGTAGTCGATAGAATAGTTGTTGGTGAAGGTATAAATCAAAGACTTACTGATTCAGTTGAACTTGCTTTAACACAAGCAAACAATCTAGTTTTAATAAGTGAAGTAGATGGTGATGAACATTTATATAGTGCAAATTATGCATGTTCAGATTGTGGAATTAGCTTAGAAGAATTAACTCCAAGAATGTTTTCATTTAATAGCCCATTTGGTGCATGTCCTGATTGTACTGGTCTAGGTGAAATATTAAAAATTGACGTTGATAAGATAATACCTAATAAAGAAAAGAGATTAAGTGATTATGCTGCAATCCAAGCTTGGTCTGGTAGTGGCAGTATAGTAGATGGAATAAGTAAAATGTATATTTCAGGACTTTGCAATCATTATAAGATTGATCCCAATACTAAGTTTAAAGATTTGCCTGATAGCTTTATGAAAATTTTATTATATGGTAGTGGAAGAGAAAAGATTAAATTTAAACACATTACTAAGACTTTAGTTAGAGAATTTGAATCTGAGTTTGAGGGTGTAGTAAATACTTTAGAAAGAAGATTTCAAGAAACTAAATCTCCAGCTATGAAATCATATTATGAACAATTCATGTCAACAAGTCATTGTAACACTTGTGATGGTGCAAGATTAAAAAAGGAGTCATTAGCAGTAAGAATTGGAAACTTAAATATACATGAATTATGCAATAAAAATATAGCAGACATAAAAGATTATATAAATGATGCATATCAAAATAATATGTCTAAAAAAGATAAAATGATTGCTGAGCAAATCGTAAAAGAAATAAATAGTAGATTACAATTTTTGATAGATGTTGGACTTAATTATTTAACATTATCAAGAAGTTCAGGTACTTTATCAGGAGGAGAAGCACAAAGAATAAGGCTTGCAACTCAGATTGGATCTGGTCTTACAGGTGTTTTATATATACTCGATGAACCAAGTATAGGTTTACATCAAAGAGATAATGAACGTTTATTAAATTCTTTAAAGAAAATGAGAGATTTAGGAAATACTTTAATAGTGGTAGAGCATGATGAAGATACAATGAGAGAGTCTGACTATATAGTTGATATTGGACCAGGTGCTGGTGTTCATGGAGGAAATGTTGTATTTTCAGGTACTCCAGATATGATAGAAAAATGTGAAGAATCAGTTACAGGTAAATATTTAAGTGGAAAATTAAAAATTGATATACCAGAAAAAAGAAGAAAACCACAAAATGGATACTTAGAAATAAAAGGTGCAAGAGAACACAACTTAAAAAATATAAATGCTAAGTTTCCAGTAGGCGTATTTACTTGTGTTACTGGTGTATCAGGTAGTGGTAAGTCTACACTTGTAAATGAAATATTATATAAAGCAGTATCAAATAATTTAAATAATAGCAGAATAAAACCAGGTGAACATGATAAAATATTAGGACTTGATAAAATAGATAAAATAATAAATATTGATCAATCGCCAATAGGTAGAACTCCACGTTCAAATCCTGCCACATACACAGGTATGTTTGATCCTATAAGAGATTTATTTGCAGCAACTAACGAAGCAAAGATTAGAGGATATCAAAAAGGAAGATTTAGTTTTAATGTTCCAGGTGGTAGATGTGAAGCATGTTCTGGAGATGGAATAATAAAAATTGAAATGCATTTCTTACCGGATGTTTATGTTCCATGCGAAGTGTGTAAAGGGAAAAGATATAGTAGAGAAACTTTAGAAGTAAAATATAAAGGGAAAAATATAAGTGATGTTTTAGATATGACTGTTGAAGAAGGTTTAGAGTTCTTTAAAAATGTTACTACAATAAAAAACAAATTACAAACATTAATGGATGTTGGACTTGGATATATAAAACTTGGACAACCATCAACAACATTATCAGGAGGAGAAGCTCAAAGAATAAAACTTGCCACTGAACTTTCAAAAAGATCAACTGGACAAACATTATATATATTAGATGAGCCTACAACTGGTCTTCATATGGCAGATGTTCATAAACTCATAGAAATATTACAAAGACTTACAGATGCAAACAATACACTTGTTGTAATAGAGCATAATTTAGATGTTATAAAATCTGCAGATCATATTATAGATTTAGGCCCTGAGGGTGGTAACTTAGGTGGAAATATAGTAATAACAGGTACACCAGAGGCAGTTGCAAAATGTGAAGAAAGTTATACAGGAAGATTTCTTAAAAATGTTTTAAAATAAAAAAGAAAATCCCCATAGAATATATAAATTCTTGGGGATTTTTGTTTTCAGTAATTACTAATATTAACTGCAATACTTGGGATTCTTTTTATGATTTTAATGTTAATGTCTTCGTGGCATTTAACCAGATCCGCAGAAACTAACGCATCAGCACAAGGTTGAGATAATTTTCCGTTGTATGAACCTATTGTACAATATATAGGTTGATTTGCCCGAATTGAAGTTCTCTTGCTCTTCAATACATTTTCAATTAAATGAAGGCAGAACTCATATGCTTTTGATTCATCTTCAAAAATTTCTCGGATTGCCATTTTTACAACAAGGCAGGTAGTAACGATATCATCGATAAGCTGCTTATGAGTAGTTGGATAAATGTAGGCACCTCTGAGTGCAATTGAAAATGCATTTTCTTTTAACTGCTCAAAATTTTGTTGTTCTTTAGTCATTTGATAATCTCCTTTAAAAATTATTTTAAAGCTTGACAAATTTCGACAAGTTTCTACAATTATAACATGGATTACATAAAAAAGTCAAGAGTAAATCTGAAATTAATCAAATTTACTCTTGATAAGTCATTTAGACTATGTAGTTATATGTGCTTGTTAGCAACAGCAGCATAGTAATACGATTATTATTAATATAATCCATATACAGCAGCAATTTCCACCTAGAAAACCTCCGCCAAATCCGCCGCCGCATCCGCCGCATCCGCCACATCCGCCGCCGCATCCGCATCTTTCATCCATCTTCAATTCACCCCTTTGCAAATGAGATTGCTCCATTATAATGGAGATGAACCTTCTAATCTAAAAAAATTATCAAAGTTCAATGGTGTAGACAACCTATCTCTATTACTGCAACGAAAAAGTATAGTAATTAGCAGAATTAACCATATACATGAATTGTCTTTGCACATATATAACACTCCTTTGAAGTAAGTTAAATAATGTTTTATCTAACTTAATATACTATATTCTTTTATAAAAAAATGGTTACAGAATATTTATATAAATTTACTTATTTTAATTGTTAAATAATAACAAAATATTTACTTATCAATACATACATGATATAATTTTTAAAAAATGGAGGAATTTATATGAAAAAAAATAAACTTTACAATATTATATTTCCAGTGTGGTTTTTAGTACTAGTACCACAATTTTGGCTAATAGCAATACCTGGGAATTTTGTGATTGATTCAATAGTACTTTTAATATCTTTAAAAATTGTAAGTAGTCTTAATATATGGAAAGATTACAAGAGTAGTATAATTAAAATATGGATCTTTGGATTTATTGCAGATATAATAGGAGCATTAATTCTAATTTTGATTACTATATTGCCAATTAATAGTAAATGGTACTCAGATCTTGTTGCAAACATTTCATTTAATCCATTTAAAGATATTTCTTCTTTAATTGTAGTTATAGCTTGTATAATTGTATCTGGAATTTTAATATATGTATTTAATAAAAAAATATCTTTTAAAAAATTAGATTTAGATGATGGAAAAAAGAGAAGCGTATCTATAATTTTAGCAATATTTACGGCACCGTATTTATTTTTATACCCTACATCTTTAATATATAATACACCAAATGATAATGATCAGGGATCTGAATACTCTGAGGATTTGAAAGATTATATAAAATCAAACAAAGATACAAACATAGAAAGTGAAAAGGCTAAAACTTTATTTAAAGATTCATTATCACTTGCTACAGTTGATTTTAATTATGATAGTGAATTAAAGGATATATCTCAAATTGTTGTTGCAGATGAAGCTGAAATTGTAGTTAATTTTAAAACAGATGAAAGTTTAGTTAATGACCAAGGTTACTATAAACAATATTTAGCATTTATAAAACAGACTGCTGCAATAATGTTTAGTTCTTGTGATAACCTTGATACTGTATCAATTGTAAATTCAGTTGTAGCTGCAGATGGTAGTTTTCAAACTAAAGATGTGTTAATTAGAAAAATTGATCTCGAAAGAGAATATGGTATTAATTTTGACACTGTAAAAAATGATACTTCAGAATTAGATAAAGTGCTTAAAGATACGGAGAATGTAAATATTTATGAATAAAAATGAAATATATGACTTAGATATAATAGATAATGGTCCTTCTTTTGAAGGTATTGCTAAGTTAAATAATGTTGTTATATTTGTACCTGGTGCAATCGTTGGAGAAAATGTAAAAGTCAAGATAATAAAAGTAAATAAAAATTACTCAATTGGAAAGATACTTGAAATAAATAACAAGAGTAATTTTAGATGTGAACCATTTTGTGAAGTGTATAAAACATGTGGTGGTTGTAGTAGCCAACATATTGAGTATGATATGCAACTTTTACTTAAAAGAAATACAGTAAAAACATTACTGGATAAACAAAAATTAAACTATAAAAAACTAAATAATACTATTGGTATGGGTATGCCATATTATTATAGAAATAAAGTGCAGTATCCAGTAAGAGTTGATAAAAATGGTAATACTAAAATTGGATTCTATTCTAAAGGAAGCCATCAAATAGTGGAAAATATTTGTTGCTATATTCAAAATAGAGTAATTGATATTTTATCAAAGAATGTATTTGATGAACTTGTAAATTTAGATTTTGTTGGATATGATGAAGAAGAAGGTACTGGTGATATTCGACATATATTAATTAGAAGAGGTTATCATACTAAAGAAATTATGATAATTATTATAGTAAATAGAAAAGAATTACTAAATGATATAAGATTTGAAAGAATAGTAAAAAATCTCATTGAGAAAAATGATAATGTAACGGGAATATTTTTAAATTTAAATACTAGTAAAACTAATGAAATATTAGGTGAAGAGATAAAGAAAATATATGGAAAAGATTATATAACAGATTACATTGGTAGTTATAAGTTTATGATAAGTCCAAAATCATTTTTTCAAGTAAATACACTTCAAGCAGAAGTTCTTTATAGTGTATTAAAAGAAAGGTTAGAATTAAGTAAAAATGAGATTTTATTTGATCTTTATAGTGGAGTTGGCTCAATAGGTATTTTTTTAAGTGATAGTGTATCAAAAGTATACGGTATTGAAATTGAAGAATCTGCTGTTGAGATGGCAAATATGAATCTAAAGGAAAATAATGTTGAAAATGCAGAATATATTGCTGGAAGTGTTGAGGATAAAATAATAGAGTTCAAAAATAGAAATATTAAGCCTGATGTAATAGTAGTTGATCCACCAAGAAAAGGTTTAGATGAAAAAAGTATAGAGTATATTTTAGAATTTAACCCTAAAAAAATAGGGTACGTTAGTTGTAATCCAGCAACTCTTGCAAGAGATTTAAAACTGTTAAGTGAAAAGTATGATATCGATGAAATTACTCCTGTTGATCTTTTTCCATACACTGATCATGTTGAATGTATAGCATTACTTAGTTTGAAAGAAAGTAAATAACGCTTTTATTGAATATTTACAAAATAAAAATAGCAAAAATATGGTAAAAAGGAAAAAATAAATATGGTTAAAGTTTTAAAAAGTAATAAATTATTAGTATATATTATATTAGCTTATTTAATTTCGGGAATTTTCGCATTTCCTTTAATAATAAATGATACAATTTCTGGAAGTATAATATATTATATTTTGATATTTTTTGCACAATATGGTCCATTGTTTAGTTCAATTATAGTAACTATGTTGTATAGAAAAGAACTAGGTATAAAAGATTTTTTTAAGCAAAGTTTTAAATTTAAATTTTCTTTGTATATCTATATATTAGCAGTAATGTTGCCATTTGTCATTATGCTGTTAGGTGAATTAATAGGGTCGAGTTTAATCAAAAATTATTATGCTTATTTTATTATGTTCCCAAATACAATACTTACAGTATTAATTTCTCCATTTGGTGAAGAACTTGGTTGGAGAGGAATTGCTACACCTGAATTACAAAAAAAGTTTAATCCAATAACTACATCAATTATACTAGGTATAATATGGAGTGGCTGGCATTATTTTTATTTTCTTATACCTGGAGCATATAGTAATAGTGTACCATTTTCAATATTTATCTTATCATGTATTGC
The DNA here is from genome assembly GCA_023410645.1 of Bacillota bacterium. Taxonomy (GTDB): domain Bacteria; phylum Bacillota; class Clostridia; order TANB77; family CAG-465; genus CAG-465. Next base: position 109,723 of record JAEYPQ010000023.1, read on the forward strand.
AGATACATTTTGGTATACGTGGCTTTATAATAAATCCAATGGTAGTGTTATATCAGGAATTCTTTTTCATATATCATATAATTTAACTTATCATATGATACCTATTAATCCTATATATCAAAATGGAGATATTACTTTTTATACTACTACTATAATATTTGAATTTATTGGAGGAATAATTATAAATATTATAGATATAAAAAATACTAAAAAAGTAAAAATTAAAAAGATACCTAAAAAAGTAAGGTTGTTTGATGATGATATGGCTTAAAATACACATTAACAATAAAAAAATTCACCTGAGAGATTAAAAACAATGTTTAAAATGTAAAAGAAAATATAAAAAGTTAGTTTTATAGACTTTTTTATAATTTGTAATTTGGCAGAATGCTTGAATATATGTAGACTTATTTTTTATAAGCAATCAAGAGTAACGTTACTATACAATAATAGGTAGTCAAGTCACATTGAATGTGTATTAGTCTGAAGGAAAATGATAAAACCTAGTAAGATAAGGGTTTGATATGATATGGGAATTATAATTAATGGACTATATGAAAAAAGAAATAAATTAGATCCTCAAAATGAGGATACGGAAGAAATTGATAGTTTACTTTTAAAGTTAATTGATATTTCAGAAGCACTAAAAAAAATAATTGAACATATAAAGGATTGATAGAAATATCAGTTTTTTTTTATTAGTACATAGCCACTTTATAAATTTTATAAGGTGGCTAAATTTATATAGAAAGGAGATGATGAAAGTGTCACAGTGTAAGATAATTGCTATTGCTAAGCAAAAAGGTGGAGTTAGTTCAACTGCATCAACATCATATGGATTCAGGGCTGTTCTAATAGTTAAAGCAGGCTTATAAAAAATATATTAATCAAATAAAAAATATTAAGTGATTTTTAAATTGCTTACTAATTTTTATATATTTCAAATTTGTTTCATATCAATAACATTTACATTACATGATTTGAAAATATTGAATTATTTATAACATAGATGTATACTTATTGTGTTAATTTTAGCTTAGGAGGCGTAAAGTGAAAAAGAAAGGCATTTCATTAATAGTATTAATAATAACAATAATCGTTATAATAATATTAGCTGGAGCAGTAATACTTAATTTAAGTAAAAATAATCCAATTGATTCAGCTAAAAAAGCAAAGTTTTTAAATGATATAGATACATTTAAAAGTGACTTGTCATTGTATGAGTCAGGAAAAATGTCAAACACTGATGGAAATTATGATGCAAAATTATTAAATGCAGATAAATCAGGTTCATATGAAAATGGAGCAAAAGAAAAAAATGAAGAAATAAAAATTGAGGATATTATAACATCAATGAAAGATACTAATTATCCAGATAAATTGGAAGTAATAGCTGGTGAGCTAGTATATGTAGGAGATAGTCAAAAAGAATCATCATGGTGTGATGGTATTATAGAGTCAAAAGATTTTAAAATAGATGCAACAGTAGTGCCATCTGAAACAAGTTTAGACTTAACAATAAGTCTAACAGGAGCATTTGTAGATGTAAATAAAATAGATTACTATAGAATATATATATCAGATACAAGTGGAAGCTATCCTTCTACAGCAATACAAGAAATAAAAGAAAAAAATGCAACAGTAAGTTACAGTATAACAGATGGAATAGAAGCAAATAAGACTTACTATATAAAAGTAGAAGTAAAGATGGAAAATTTGACAGATGTAAGGCAAAAAGAAATAAAAGTAGTGTCAACAGTGGATTCAGTAGCACCAAATGCAGCACAAATAGTAATGTCAAACTATTCAAATAAATTAATTGTAACACCTATAGCAGTGACATTAAGCGATAATGATGGTGGAAGTGGAATAAATAAGACTGGAAGTAAATATGTAATAGATAAAACATCAACAAATTACACAGAAGCTGATATTGCATGGAATACAGCAACAGCATTTAATTCAACAGATTACGTTGGAAATGTTGCTACACTGGCATTAGAAGTACCAGCAGATGGAGAGTATTATTTACATGTACTTGCAGTCGATTCAGCAAATAACAAAAAGTCTTCTACATCAAGTAAAATAATAGTAGATGCAACAATTCCAAATGAAGCAGATATAACAATACCAAGTACTACAACAACAAGTAGTGTACAAGCAACAGTTACAATGAGTGACAATACAAATGGAAGTGGTCTTGATTTAAGTAACTGTAAATATATTTACTCAACAGTATCAACTCCATATGGAGATACAGAAGAAATATGGAATACAGCAACAGTATTTACAAATTCGACACAAACAATAACAGTAACATCAAGTACAAACGAAGTGTATTATTTACATGTACTGTTAGTAGATAAGGCAGGAAACAGAAGAGAAATATTATCAAGTGGTGTGGCAACAAATATTGGTATACCAGTAGCACCAGAAATAACAGGAACAGTAGCAAGTAATACATGGACAAATGGCAATGTAACATTAACAGTAAATGAAGTAACATCAATTGAAATAGCAAGATATGAATACAGTATAAATGATGGAGCATGGCAAACATACAATAGTACAGATAAAATAGTAATATCAACAGAAGGAACAACATATGTAAAAGCAAGAGCGGTAAACAATGTAGGAGTAAATGGAGCAGAAAGTACAGGATATGTAGTAAATATAGATAAAACAAGTCCTACTGTATCATTTAGTACAAATGGTGGTACAGTGACTTCTCAAGCTAGCACTATAGTAACAGTTAATGACTATGGAAGTGGAGTAAATACAAGTACATTACAATATGTATGGGATACACAAAATAGCACAACACCAAGTAATGGATGGACTACATTTACAAGTGGTGCAACTTTAACAAATAGCAATCTAGGCAATTATTATTTATGGATAAAAGTAAATGATAATCTAGGTAATGCTACAATTACAAAATCTGTAATTTTCCAAATAAATGATACATCTGATACTTCAAATGCGAATGCACCTTTGTTAGCACCAGGAATGACACCTATAAAATGGGATACAAATGGAAACATTGTAACTACTACAAGTTCAGATTCTTCTTGGTACAATTATTCAAACAAACGTTGGGCAAATGCTCAAACAGCAGATGGATCAATGTGGGTATGGATACCAAGGTATGAGTATAAAATACCAACTCCACATTCCTCAACAGCTCAAACAATAGCAGTAAATTTTGTAAGTGGTACAAGTACTTCTACTACAAGTGGATATACAATGCATCCTTCATTTACTTTTGGTAGTACACAACTTACTGGAATATGGGTAGCAAAATTTGAGGCAAGTGGAACAACAACAGCAGTAGACGTAAAACCAAATGTAGTATCATTAAGAAGTATAACAATAGATGCAATGTTTACAGCATGTAGAAATATGGAAACAAATAGTAAATATGGTTGGGGAACAAGTGGTACTGGATTTGATACTCACTTAATGAAAAATATTGAATGGGGATCAGCAGCTTATTTATCAAATAGTATTTATGGTAAAAATAGTGAAGTTTGGATAAACCCAAATAAAAATTTCATAACTGGTCAAGCTGGAATTAATGTAAGTTCAGCTGGTACGGCAGATACATATGCATACAATAACGCAACTTATGGAATAAATGCAAGTACTACAGGAAACATATATGGAGTGTATGACATGAGTGGCGGCGCAGACGAACGTACAGCAGCTTATGTTAATAATGGAAGTAGTTATTTAACAACATATGGCTTAAGCTTAGTAAATTCTGCAGCACAGTATAAAGATATATATACTAAAGGTGCAACTGATGATTATGTAACAAATTATTCTATAAATTCAAGTAAAAAAGGTGATGCAATCTATGAAACATCATTAAATGGCGGACTTAAAATTGATGCCAATACTATAGAAATTAAATCTTCATGGTATGGAGATCAATCTTTTATGCCAAACTCAAGCGACATTTTCTATGGACCATTTTTTGGACGTGGTGACTATTGCTATGGGCTAGCTACAGCTGGATTATTTGCATTTGATTGTTACCCTGGCGGAAATGGTAATGCAGATGGTAGTTATGGATTTCGTCCTGTTTTGGTTGTTTCAGATGCACTTTAAAATATGCTATGAGATTTAGCTAGAATATAAAAAATATAACATGTGAAAGTTTAATAAATATTTATAAACAATTAGGAAAAGAATTAAAAAATAAAGTGTTTATGCACTTTATTTTTTTGTACCTAAACTACCAGCTATGTGAGTTGAAAATTATTCAAAAATATTTTTATAAAAAATATTGACATTTTCAGTACCTAGTATACTAATATAGTAGTAGTAAGTATTACTATATACTAAGGATGTATTTTTAACAATTGTAAAGGAGATAAAATAATGAAGTTAAAAAGATTTTTAAGTGATACTATTGTTATGAGTAATCGTATTATAAAATATAGCACAAGGAGTGCGGATACTATAATTACTGTACTTGTTACTCCAATATTTATGATGCTAACATTTGTATATATTTTTGGTGGTGCAATGAATACAGGAGATGTAAAATATGTAACATATGTTGTACCTGGTATTCTTATTATGTGTATTGGAAGTACAGTTGGATATACAGCACTTAGGGTAAATAATGATGTTATAAAAGGAATTTTTGAGCGTTTTCATTCTATGCCTATTGCAAAATCTTCTATCTTAATTGGTCATGTGATTTCTTCAGTTATATTAAATGTTGTTTCAGTTATTGCAATATTTAGAATAGCTTTTTTTATAGGGTTTAGACCAGAAGCAGATATATTAGGTTGATTACTTATTACACTTATATTATTTTTAACTATAATTGCTATGACCTGGATGGCGGTAGCTTTTGGTATTCTTGCAAAAAGTAATGAAAGGGCAGGTGTCTTTTCCTACATAATAATATTCCGGTTCATTTATAAGTTCTGCATTTGCACCAACAGATACTATGCCTAGTGCTCTTCGTGTTTTTGCAGAAAATCAGCCAATTACTAAAATTGTTGAAAGTATACGTTCTTTAACATTAGGAAATCCTGCTGATAATACTACAACTACTGCTATCTTATGGTGCTTGGGATTGATAATTTTATTTTATATATTTGCTATGAAAGTATATAAAAATAAGTTAAAAATCCACTAACTTATGATAAGAATTATAAAAATATTGAGGTATAATTGAAATTTATTTTATAATATGATATAAGTAATTAAACTAAAAAGGCGGTATAAGATATGTGGATATATATTTTTTTAATAGTAGTTTTGTTATGTATTGTTATAATTATTCAATTTAATATAGATATTAGACGTTCATATGAAAGACTAAATAAATATGATTTTAAAACAATAAATACAGAATATGGAAAAGCAAATTATTTTGTAGAAGGGGAAGGAGATTCAATACTAATATCTCATGGTATTTTTGGAGGATATGATCAAGGATATGTAAGTTTAAAGGGCTTAGTTGGAGAAAATTATAAAAAAATCTCCGTTTCTAGGTTTGGTTATGTAGGGTCAGATTTACCTCAAAATCCTACTCCAGAAAATCAAGCAAAAGTATTTAAAGAAATACTAGATGAATTAAATATTGAAAAAACATATGTTATTACAACATCAGCAGGTGGAGCAGCAGGTATTAGATTCGCTATAGATTTTCCAGAAAGAACAAAGGGCCTAATTTTACTATCTTCAGGTTGTCCTAGCATAAAGAAAACTAAAGAGGAAATAAAGCAAATGGGAATGATGGGTCCACCATCCCTTTTTGTAAATGATTTTCCAATGTGGTTTTGTATGAAATATTTTAGCTTTATTTTCAATTCTATGATGGGATCAAAAGTAAATACTGAGCAATTATTTGATACAATGCTTCCAGTAAAACCAAGGAGAGCAGGAATTATGGCTGATACTAATATTACAAATATTGATATGATGTTAAATTATGATGATTATTCGATTGAAAATATTAAGGCACCAGTTTTAGTTATTCATGCTAAAGATGATCCTATGGCAAAATACGAAGATATACAAAAATTCATTTCTCGTATTAATCCAGAAAAAGCAATATTTGATACTGGTGGACATCTTATTTCAGGTCATGGTGAAGAAATTAATAACTGTATTATTCAATTTATAAATAGTACAAAATAAGAAATATTAATATATTGTATGTCTTGAGAATTATCGTAAAATGTGGTATAAGTAATTAAACATAATTATTATATTACATCCGTATTGTAATGTGTATTTTTATGTATTAAGTTTAATTAGGAGTATAATAATGAAACCATATAATCACTATGACGTTTTAATAGTTGGAGCAGGTATTGCAGGAGTTTCTTCTGCAATTAATTTAAAGAAATTGAACAATAAATTAAAAGTATTAGTCATAGATAAAAATAAATTTCCAAGAAATAAACTTTGTGCAGGTTATTTAACTAAAAAAAGTGTAAATTATTTAGAAAAACTTGGATTAAATGTGGAAGATATCAATTATAAACTTGTAAAAGGATTATCAATTTTTTATAAATATAAAAGGAGAATGCATGCTAATAATCATGGATTATATTGTCAAGAACTAGTAGATAGAACTATACTTGATTATAAACTTTTTGAGAAATTATATGATTATGATATTGATGTTATAGAAAATGTTAAAATAGAATTTTTTAGTGAAAAAGAAAATCTTGTAACACTTAGTAATAATAAAGAATATACTTTTGAAAATATAATATTCGCAGATGGTGAGATGGGGTATAGCAGTAAATACAATGAAGAAAAAAAGAAATATTTTGCTATGCAAATTAATTTCAAATATAAATGTGATCCGAAAATAGATATGTTTTTTGCAATTGCCAAAAAGGGATATGCTTGGTGTGCAAGTAGTGGAGAATATGTTAATATAGGTTTTTGTGATATATATGATAAAAATACTAATTATAAAAAAATATTTGAAGATTTTGTTGAAAAACTAGGTTATAAAGACTACTTAAATGAGAATGAAACCAAAGGATTTTTCGTTCCATTCGGAATCAAAAAAAATAAAATAATAAATAATATATATTTAGTCGGAGATGCCGTAGGTGCAGTAGATCCTCTCACTTTAGCAGGTATTTCTTATGCTCTTATGTCTGGCGAGTATGTTGCAAAAAGCATAATTAATAAGGATGATGATATATATTTAAAATACTTAAAAAAATTGGAAGTTAAATTCAATGTACTAGCTTTAATGTCAATATTATTATATACCAAAATATTCTTATTTTTATCAATAAGAGTTGGTGGTAAAATTTTTGGTGGTATGTTTTCATATATACTTGATAAATTTGTCTTAAATAAATCTAATAGTTTTCACGAATAAATAAAATATTTGTATAGTTAAGGAGAAATATGATTAGTAATGTATTAAAATTCAATAAAAATTACGGAAGTAGTGTACAAAAATATAGCAAAAAGGATGGAATACTTGCTATTATACTTTTTATAATATTCATTTCCCTATATTGTTTAACGGCTATATTAGAAAGAGAATTTGACTTTATAAATAATAATATAATAATGGTTGGAAATATTCTAAATTTAACTATTATATCTATAACTATTTTATTTGTAGTGTTAAATAAGCAGAGCATAAAAACAATAGGAATTATTAAAGGAAACTGGAAAAAAAGTATTATCATTGGGCTAATACTTGGATTCATATTTTTTATGACTAATTTTGGAATAGACTATTTAATGTATGGAGGAATATTTAAAAGTCCACAAATAATTATCTCATTGATAATTTATTACTTAATAATAGCTTTTTGTGAGGAAATTGTATTTAGAGGTTTTATACAAACTAGAATGTATGGAGTTATAGGTAATAGGTTAGTTGCTATTTTAATAGTAGCACTAATGTTTGCAATTATGCATTTACCATATAGAATGATTGCTTATGGAATGACATTACAAACTTTAGTAATTGATAATTTTAGTTGGTTTATTCAATTAGTTGTTATGCACATTATTTGGAGTTTTATTTATAGTAAAACAAATTCAATTTATGGATCTATTATTTCACATTGGGTGTCTAATTTAGCAGGTAGTATTTTAACATAGTTTTGTTAAAAAATTGAAATACTGTAGAATATAATTTTAATTGTAGATAATTAGCTGAGATGAAATTTATAAAATATTTAAATAAGATAAATTACTCAAGTGTAATATAAAGTGAACAAAACTATATTAATGATTGTTTAAACAACCATTAATATAGTTTTATTTTTATAAATATTATATAATTCATAATTTTTATTTTAATAATATTAATTGATTGAATTTATTAATTGTATCATAGTATTTATATTTTCCATTTTAATCCAATCTTGATTTTTTGGTGAACTAAATGGAGGTTTGCCACCAAAAGATTCAACACAAATTGATTTATTTATTAGTATTTTTGCAAAATCACTTCCGAGTGTCTTTAGAAATGTATCAGGATATGCATTACATAGATATATAGCTATATTCTTATCCAATATTTCTTCAATGTTATTAGCAATAAATTTCTTAACTGGATTATATACATGTCCCATTCGTACACCTGACCCTATAATAAGATTATCTACCTCTTCAATATTAGGAATATTTTTTGACAAATCAAATATTGAGCAATTAGGAATTTTATTTGCTAAAATTTCTGCACATTCACGAGTAGCACCAGATTTGGTTGCATATAAAATTAAAGTTTTCATAACTTAACCTCTTTATTTTTTAAACGGTTTAATAAGATAATAACCAATATTAAAGTAATTACAGCAAAAATAATAGATAGTATACCGCTATTTACATGAAAATTAATAGAGCTTGACTCAGTAATATTATTTGCTCTTATCCATAATCCACATATCATGGTTGTAATTAAGCATAATATTGTAATAATTGCACTTATTAATGTAGCAAGTTTCATAATTTTACCTCCTTTCTTTTTCATTTAATATTAAATTATCAACTAGCAATTCTATAAAATGATCTCGTTGTTCTGGGTTATTTAGATCAAGTCCACTGTACATATGAAATGCCGCTTGATTAAGACCAGTTACTTGTATTGGATGTAGAATTTGTAATGTAATTATTTTTAATTGTATATCATCTATTTGATTACCATATATTTCTTTTAGTAGTGGGACTAAAAATAAAGCTGTTTTAAAGTTACCATTTAAAACTTCTCGAGATAAAATAAATCTTATCAAACGTTCATTGGTACCACTTAATGAATATAATTCTTTTAACAAAATTTTAAGTTTAGAGATTGGAGTTAAAAGAGTATTTGAATTTATTTTAGTAAATTTATTTATTGCTTCAGTCATAATATCTCCAATTGCTATACTTAAAAGATTATCTTTACTATTAAAATGATAATTTATTAATCCAATTCCTACACCAGATCGTTCTGCAATTTGGCGAACTGTAATCTTTTCAATGTCATTAACTTCATTTATTAAAATCTTTGTGATATTAATAATTTTTTGTTTTGTACTTTCATCATTTGTATTCATATTTAATCTCCCATCATGTAATTGAATTTTATTTGAACATGTTCAGTATAACTCATATATAAATATATGTCAAGTAGTTAAACAATATTAATATAGCAATCTTTGAAATAATTAAAACTTTTAAATATGCTATTTTAAATAATTTTTGGATAATTTTGTATTTTTTTTTATAAAAATGTAGAAAAAGTATTGACATTATTTTTTTTTGTTTATATAATACTTCGTATAAGGAGGTATTCATGGAAATACAATTAAAAAAAGGGATTTTAGATATTTTAGTTTTACTTATTATATCAAAAGAGGATACATATGGTTATAAGATTATACAAGATATTTCATCTATAATTGAATTACCAGAATCTACTCTTTATACAATATTAAAGCGTTTTGAGGAACAATCACTTGTTGTAATTATAAATAAGGAGATAGGAGGAAGGATAAGGAAATATTATAGTATAACTAAATCTGGAAGAGAAAAATTGGCGTTAATGAAAGATGAATTACATAATCTAAACAAAATAATTGAATTTATATTAAAGGAGGAAAAATAATGAATAAAAAACAATTTTTATCTAGATTAGATAAAGAATTAAAAAAATTTGAAAATAAGGAAAAAGAATCTATTTTAGAATTTTATAGTAATTTTATTGAAGATGCAATTGATCAAAATACTACTGAAGAAAAAGTAATTGAAAAATTAGGATCTATTGATAAGATAGTTGGTAAGATTAAAAGTGAATATCATATAAAGAAATTAGATGAAGAGCCTAAAATAGGTAATTTAATTATGGCTATAATATCTTTATTTAAAAGAATACCATTTATTGAATCATTTAAAACTTCTATTAGTGTAATTACAAAGTTGCTTGGGTTTTCTATAATAACAATTATATTGTATATCGCTTTAATTATAGTATTTTTAGTTGGGACAACCTTAAGCTTGACTTTTCTTTATTCATCGGTAATAGTTCAAGATAATATGTTTAGTACTTCAAATGTATTTATAATAATGCTATCTACTTTATTATTGCTAGCATTAGCTCCACTTGCTTCATTTTTAGCAATTTGGATAATTAGTAAAATAATAATCATATTTATAAATATATTTAAAAAATCAAAGGAAAAAGTGGAAAGAGTACTTATGGTTTTCGATTCTATTATAATAGTCCCACTTATAACTATTGGATATTATTTTCTAGTCAATAGGTTATTATGGAATCTATCAGGTTCTTTAGCTTATATCGAGGCAATATCATTTATTGTTATAGGAATAACAGGGGTTATTATATATATGATATTAAAATTTTCAGAAAAAATTAGTAGTAAAATTTCAATATCATTAAAGAAAATATTAATAAAAGTGGAAGGAGATAAGATATAATGAAAAAATTTTTAAAAATAAGTCTTTTTTGTATTTTTATTGGTTTAGTAATGATTATACTCTTTTCAACAAGTGATAACGAATCATTTATATCAACCCTAAGTAAATTGATTATTAGTCCATATAAAAGTGGAATGTATTCTAATGAAGATATAGCTGCTTTAAAAACTGAAAGTATAGCTAATGAAAATACAAAAGTTTTCTTTATTCACGCAAATGACCTAGATATAGAAACAACTGATAAAGTAAGTAATATAACAGTTCAATATTACAATTTACCTAATGTAAAGATTGAGATAACACAACAAGATCAATATTCTTATTCAGCTAATTTTAATTATAACAAATATGAATTAGTTTTTAATAGAGAAATAGAAAAATATAAAAAAGTAAAGGTTTTAGTACCAAAAGATTTAAAATTAGAGATATTTCTTGTAAGTGCAGAAAATATAAATCTAGATGGTATAAATGCCACTAGGATGCTTGCTATAGCTGACTATGATCAACTAGGAACTTTAAATATGTCAAATGTAAATTCAGATGAATTGCAAGTTCATTATCATAATATAATTAATGTAAAAGACTCTAATATAAAATCATTTAGTACTGATTTTGAGGGGGATATTAATTTTAATCTAGAAAATGTAAATGGAAATAGTTTAGTAATTGGAAATAAGTATGAATCATCAAATGAGTATTTATATAATATGAAAGCCAACATAACATTAAAAAATTCTTTCTTTGATAATCAAGGATATTATTCTAAAGAATTAAACGTAAATATAAATAATAACAAAGATATAAGTGAGTATTATTTTAAACTAAATACGCTAAATTTACCAAATGTAATAAATATGGTAAATGACAAAGAATATGATTTAAATTATGAAAGTAATAATTTAGAAAGTAGTAATTATAAAATAAAAACGAGATCACAAAATTTAAATCTTAAAATTAAATAGTTTTAGGTAAAATTAAGTTGATGAATATATATAATAAAATTAGGATAATAGTTTCTAAACAATTATCCTAACTTTTTTGCATTTGTTCTATAAGTTATTAATAGATATTTATTGATAAAATAATATATGAATTGATAGTAAGTATTGAGAATTATTTAAGAATATGATATAAGTAAAAAAATAAATGTTTGTTGTATTATATTTCCTATTATTGTATTAGTTATATAAATTATAGTTATGAAAATTTTATTAAAAGAGCTAGATGCACATATAAATATTAATTAAAAATAAAGAAAACTTAAAACTTAATTGCAAAGCATAAAAAAGAATGTGGCATTATGAATTTTATAAAGATGAATAAGTATTAAAATATTTGGGGGTTAAAATATGAAAATTTCAAAAAATAGAATAGAATATTTTAGTGATGCTATAATTGCTATAATTATTACGATAATGGTACTTGATATACCTTTACCAAAAGAGTTTAAATTGAATGAGATATTAGTATTATTTCACGCTATATTTGTATTTTTTGTTAGTTTTATTGTTGTTGCTTCGCAGTGGAATAAACACAGATATTTATTTGATAATATCAAGGAAATAACAAATAAGATTATATGGAGAAATTTCTTATTCTTATTTTTCTTAGCTTTATTACCCATTTTTACAAAATGGATTATTGAAAATCCTGGTCAAGTTGTACCTGCTATTGGATATGAGATTATATTTTTGCTACTTAATTTTAGTTATCAATTTATATGGGTTGATGTTGTTAAGGAAGATGTTGAATTTGAATCTGATAAGAGTAAAATGAAAATTGAGGAAAATAATTTTTTGCATAGATTTATTATGATGATAATTGCTGTAGTTGCAATAACTTTATTATCAATTTCGTATCCTACAATTTCTCTTATACTTTTCTTAGCATTACCTGTTACTATGTCTTTATTTAATCTAATATATGAAAATGATAGACATCATCATATAAAACATGATTAAATTTGTTGTAAAACTATTATAAAGGAAATTTATATTATGAAAACAAAAATATTAAATCTAAATAAAGATTATTATGAAAACGGAAGATTATCTGGAGTATTTTTTAAAAATATAATCCAAGAAAATATATTAAAATATAAAGAGTGCATAAAAAATGAAGAAATTTTTAAAAAATGCATTTATATTTTAAATAAACTAAAGTCAAAATATCCAGAATATTATGAGGAAATTAAGGGGAAAGCAAGTGGAGCAGAAGTGGATTTTAATGCATTTTTTGCTATGATGTGTCCTGAAATTTTAGGTTGTGATTGTCATTGTACTACTATAATGTGTAAAAAAGAAAATGGAAAGTTTATTATAAGTCACAATGAAGATGATGATTATATTGAAGGAAATTTCTGTATAAGCAAAGTTACGACAAAAGATGGATGGTTTGCAACAAATGATATTTATAATATGCCATTTGGAAATGGATTTAGCTGGAATAGTTTTGGAATAATAAAAACTATAGATTATTGTTATGATCCTAATATAATTGAAGAAAATCTGCCAAGATATTTTTCTCAAAGACATATCAGTGAAGCAAGATCAATAGATGACTTAGTAAAAAGATGTAACGAGATAAGACCTGCTTCAGGATATCATGTAAATGCACTTGATATTAATAATAATATTGCAGTATCTATTGAGGTATATAAAGATTCGATAGATGTAGAATATATTACCGATTATTATATACATTCTAATCACTATATACATTCAGAATATAAAAGTGATTCTCAAATTGATGATGGAAGTAATAGTGTATTTAGACTAGAAAAAGCTACGGAGTTATTTGAAAAAATTGAAGAGAGAAATTTATCTAATATAAAAAATATATTAGATTATAGAGATATATCTGATAAGTTTGAATACTCAATTTTTCAAACTACTAAAGATCCATATATAACTGGAATGAATTTTTCATTTGATATTGATAATAAAGATATAATTAAATTATTCGTATACACTAATAAAGAAAAATTAAATTTGGATTATAATTTAAAAATCTAATTAGATACTAATTTATTAAAATCAACAAGTATTATTGAAAATAAAACTAATGTTTGATATAATAAAAGTTACAAGGAAGTGATAATATGAAGGAAGAAAAAAATGAGATTATATTATTTGATGACGTGGATGTAAAACTTGAAGTAAATGTTCAAGATGATACTGTTTGGTTAAATAGACAACAAATGGCAGATTTATTTGATAGAGATATTAAAACTATAGGGAAACATATTAATAATGCATTAAGAGAAGAATTAAGTGATATTCCAACTGTCGCAAAATTTGCGACAGTTCAAAAAGAAGGGCAAAGAGATGTAACAAGAAATATAGAATATTATAACTTAGATATGATTTTGAGTATTGGATACCGTGTAAAATCATCTAAAGGTGTGGTATTTAGAAGATGGGCGACTAATATATTAAAAGATTACATGCTAAAAGGTTGTGCAATAAATGTTAAAAGATTAAATTATTTAGAAAAAACAATAAGATTAATTGATATAGCTACAAGACTTGATGAAAATTTAAGAAGTGATGAAAGCTATAACATGCTAAAAATAATTTCTGAGTACACTAAAGCATTAGAAACTTTGGAAAAATATGATCATAATCAAATTGAAAGACCAAAAGGTAATACTGATATAAACAAAAAGATTAGTTATAAAGATTGTATTGAAGTAATTAATAAAATGCCATTTAAAAAATCAAGTAAAATATTTGGAATTGAAAGAGATCAACGGATTAGAATCAGTAATTAATAATATATATCAAGAGTTTGATGGACAAGATGTTTATCAAAGCATTGAGGAAAAAGCATGTAATTTTTTATATCTTATTGTAAAAGATCACATTTTTATTGATGGTAATAAAAGAATTGGTGCAACATTATTTTTATACTTTTTGAATTTTTATGGATTATTTAGAAAGGATGGAAAAAATATTGTAGAACCAGAGACATTGGTTGCAATTACATTATTTGTTGCTCAGTCTAGTTCAAAGGAAAAAGATGTAGTAATTGATTTGTTAATGAATATATTAGTTGGATTGTAACTTTAGTATTGATTTAATAAATTAGGAGGTGTTAATATTTTAGACTTAAAAGAGGCAAATTTATTGGAGTTTTTTAGATATATATATCCAGAATATAAAAAAATATTTCCGGAAGAAGAAAGAAAACCATTATATAAAATTATAAAAAATAGTATGGATGGCGTATTGCATATTTTAAAAATAGTTTATGATAATAAAATAATAGGATTCATGTCTGTTAATATAATAGATGAATATGGATTAATTCAATTAGATTATTTTGCAATATTTGAAAAATATAGATCTAATGGATATGGTAAAAAAGCAATAGTAAAGTTAAAAGAAAAGTATAATAAATGCAAAGGAATATTTGTTGAAATAGAAAAAATTGGTTTAGGGAAAGATGAATTAGAAAATGAAAATAGAATGAGAAGAGCAAAATTTTATGAAAATCTAAATTTTAATAAACTTGACATTGATATAGATTTATTTAATGTTATATATACGCTATATTTTTTTAATATCAATTATGAATATGAAAAAGAACGATTTATTAAGGATATTTTTGAAATATATTATTCAATAACAAATAAAAAAATAATAGATAAAAAATGTAAAGTTTGTAATTGATAAATATTGAGTAACCAAAAATATTAGTTTTTAAGAGAGGTATATAAAGTATGAATCAAAAGGAGAGAATGTTATCAGGTTTACCATATAAAGCGTGGCTCGATGGATTACCAGAAGAGCGACTGAAAAATAAAATGAAAATATATGAGTACAATAATATTTCACCTAATAATAAAGAAAAGCTTAATGAGTTAATAAAGGACATTCTAGGAAAATCCGGTAAAGATGTACATATTGAACAACCATTCCATTGTGATTATGGAAAAAATATTGAAGTTGGAGATTATTTTTTTGCAAATTATAACTGCACAATTTTAGATGTTGGAAAGGTGATAATCGGTAATAATGTGCAATTTGCTCCAAATGTTTCATTATATACAGCAGGACATCCTATACATCCCGATTCTCGAAATTCTGGATATGAATATGGTATTAGTATAACAATAGGAGATAATGTTTGGCTTGGTGGCAATGTAATTGTAAATCCTGGAGTACATATTGGAAATAATGTAGTTGTTGGATCAGGAAGTGTCGTTACTAAAGATATTCCTGATAATATGATTGCAGTGGGAAATCCATGTAAAGTTATACGTGAAATTACGGAAGAAGATAGAAAATATTATTATAAAAACTATGAGTTTGATGTTGAAGATTTTTAATAAGAAAAGGTATTTAAATATATGGAGTATATATCAGCAAAAACTATATTAACAAGTACAAAAAATGGAAATATGTGGTTTGGTATTGATTACAATATGAATTTGTATAAAGGATGTCCACATGGATGTATTTATTGTGATAGCAGAAGTAATTGTTATAAAATAGAATATTTCGATAGGGTAAGAATAAAAGAAAATGTAATTGAAATATTTGAAAAGGAAATAAAATCAAAAAGGAAAAGTGGAGTGATAGGAATTGGAGCAATGTCTGATACATACAATCCATTTGAAAAAAAACATGAAATAACAAGAAAGGCTTTAGAAATAATATCAAATAGTGGATTTGGAGTTGCAATAGATACAAAAAGTAATTTAATAACAAGAGATATTGATATATTAAAAGATATAAATTCAAAAGCGGATGTAATATTAAAACTAACTATAACAACTGCAGATGATGAATTATCAAAAGTTATTGAACCGAATGTATGTACGAGCTCTGACAGATTTTCAGCAATAAAGAAATTATCTGATGAAGGATTATTTGTTGGTACGTTACTTACACCAATAATTCCTCTTATAACAGATTCTGAGGAAAATATAAAAAAAATAATAGAATTATCCGCAAAAAATGGCGCAAAGTTTATATATTCTATTGGAGGAGTGACTTTAAGGGAAAATCAGAGAGAGTATTTCTACGATAAATTAGATAAGTATTTTCCAGGTTTAAAAGAAAAATATATAAGAACATTTGGAAATAAGTATTATTGCAAATCTATTAATAAAAATTTAGCTTTAATATTTAAGAAAGAATGTGAAAAGTATGGTTTATTATATAAAATGGAAGATATAATTAAAGCATATAAAAAGGAGAAAATAGATAATCAGTTATCACTATTTTAATTAAAATGAAAATAGCACTATAGATATATATCATAGTACTATTTTCATTTTTTTACTAAATTATTAGCTTGTTAATTCTTTTTCATCATTAATATCAATTTCAATTTCTGTAGTTTCTGGATTGTCAGGATTCTTGTATCCTTGATAATATTCACAACTTACAACATGGCAATTATTAAAACAATCACCAGGGCTGCAATTAATGTGATCAAGTATACGAGTTACCTTTCTTCTTGACATAAAGCATTCCTCCATTCTTAAATTAAGAATAAAATTATATTTTTTATTGATATTTCAATTAATTTATATGTCAAAATTAATTATAATATTACGGATAATATTATTGATAAGAGTTCTAAAATGAAGTATAATAATTATATAAAAAAGAGGTTTTATATATGATAAATCAGGAATCAGAAAAGTTTGATATAAAGAGTAATTATGGTGAAGAATGCATTTTAGATAAAGATGAATTTATAAATAAATATAAAATTAATACAAATGGTCTTAATGATAAAGAGGTTCTAGAAAGAACTGGTAAATATGGGAAAAATGAGATAAAAAAATCTAAAACTAAAAAGTGGTATCATTATTTTTTTGCTAGTCTATTAAGTCCATTTAATATAATTTTACTTGGAATAACAGCTGTATTATTTTATACAGATGTAATACTATCAAATGTTCCTAATTATACTAATATTTTAGTAATAGTTATTTTGGTATTAATAAGTACTTTTCTTGAATTTATACAAGAATATAAATCAAATAAAGCGGCAGAAAAATTAAAAGAATTAGTATCACTTACAACAACTGTACTAAGAAATGGGGAAAAATTAAAAGTACCTGTTAAAGATGTTACAATAGGAGATATAGTCATTCTATCTGCCGGAGATATGGTATCATGTGATTTAAGATTAATAGAATCAACTGATTTATATATAGGTCAATCATCTATTACAGGTGAATCAGATGCTGTAAAAAAATCTACAAATAGCAAAAAGGCTTCTATTGAAGACTTGGATAGTATATCTGATTTAGATACAATTTGTTTAATGGGAACTAATGTTATTAGTGGTTCTGCGAGAGCAACAGTTATAAAAATAGGGGATGAAACTTATTTTGGGAAAGTAGCCCATACTTTAGTTAAAGGAAAACCTAAAACCGATTTTAGAAAGAGCATGGAAAATATAAGTAATTTACTTATAAAATTCATGTTAATAATGATACCAATTACTTTTTTTATCAATGCTTGGAAACATGATATATTGGTAACTTTTACATTTGCAGTTGCAATAGCAATTGGAATAACTCCACTTTTACTTCCTGTAATACTTTCTTCAAGTTTATCAAAAGGTGCAATTAGAATGTCAAAGAAAAAGACTATTGTGAAAAAACTCGATTCTGTTGAGAGTTTTGGTTCTATGAATATTCTATGTACCGATAAAACAGGAACATTAACTGAAGATAAAATTGTTTTAGAAAAATATTTAGATGTATATGGTAATGAGAATATGAGTGTCCTAGAATATGCCTTTTTGAATTCATATTTTCAAACAGGACTTAAAGGAAGTATTGATGATGCCATAATTAATAGAGCTTTAAAAAATAATTTAGGTAGTATTACTGATGAATATATAAAAATTGATGAAATGCCATTTGATTTTAATAGAAGAAGGCTTTCAATTGTAGTAAAAAAAGACGATTCAAAGATAATTGTTACAAAAGGTGCTGTTGAAGAAATATTAAATATTTGCTCTTATGTAGAGTATGATGGAAATGTATCAGATATAAATGATAAAATAAAGTCAAAAGTAAAGGATATTGCAGATAGTTTAAATGAAGAGGGAATGAGAGTAATTGCAGTTTGCAAAAAGGTAGATACTCAAAACATACAAAATTTTGAAGTTATTGATGAAAAAAATATGAATTTACTTGGATTTATTGGATTTTTGGATCCACCTAAGGAAAGTGCTGTTGATTCAATTAAGAATTTAAATGAATCAGGGATACGAGTTATAGTACTTACAGGAGATAATGTTGCTGTAACTAAATTAATTTGCAAAAAAGTTAATATTAATACATCAAAAATTATAATAGGATCAGAAATTGAAAATTTAGATGATTCTGGAGTAAAACATCTTTTGAAAAACATTAATGTATTTGCAAAATTATCACCTATACAAAAAGCAAGAATTGTAAGACTTTTAAAAGAAAGTGGAAATGTAGTTGGATATATTGGTGATGGTATAAATGATGCACCTTCACTTACAAATGCTGATGTTGGAATATCTGTTGATACTGCAGTTGATATTGCAAAGGAAACAGCTGATGTAATCCTTTTAGAAAAAGATTTAAATGTATTAATGGATGGAGTACTGGAGGGAAGAGCAACTTATACTAATTTAATGAAATATATAAAACTTGCAACTAGTTTTAATTTTGGTGAAGTATTCTCTGTATTAATTGCTGGAATATTACTACCATTTTTTCCAATTACTCCAGTACAATTATTGGTTCAAAGTCTAATATATGATATGGGACAATTTTCGATTCCATTTGATAATGTTGATAAAGAAAGTTTAAAGGATCCTAAAAGACTTAATATGAAAAGTCTAAAAAGATTCATGTTAATTATGGGGCCACTTAGTTCATGTTTTGATTTGGTTATATTTGCTACATTGTGGTTTGTATTTAAAATTAGAGAACCTCAAGCTGCTTTATTCCAAACAATTTGGTTTTCATATGGTATAGTTTCAAATCTTGTTGGACTGCATATAATACGAACAATTAAAACTCCATTTATACAAAGTAATGCTTCAAAAGCAGTATATTTTACATCAATCTTATTTAGTATAATTGCAATAGCAATACCATATACATTTTTTGGAAAAGCAATAGGTCTTGTTCCAATGACATTTAATTATATATTAGTTATAATTATAGTACCATTGTTATATTGTATTGTTGCATTATTTGCAAAAAAACAATATATGAAAAAATATCAAGAATGGATTTAAGAATATAAAATTACTCATAATATACATATTAGTAAAATGGAGGTTTATATGAATAGAAAAAATACTGTTTATGTAATAATTGGAATATTAGTTATATCTATAGTTATATTAATAGCTATATATATGATTAATAAAAATAATGTTAATAATATAGATAATGAAAATGGTTCACAAAATATAAAACAAAATGATGTTCAAAATATGAGTGACGAGGAGCTAATTCAAAATACTTTAAATAAAGAAGAAAGGTTAGATTTAGATACTCCACAAAATGATAATCTAACAGATCAAATTGATAGTATTTTAAATGAAAAAAATCCTTTAGATGAAATTCCAGAAGAATAAGTGTGAGGTAGATTGATATGAAAAAAGTTTTTGGAATAATAATTGCTTTAATATTATTTACAATATGTAGTGGAAATTTCATATTTGCACAAGATAATAGTACAATGGATAGAAAATCCTTTATAGAAGAATATTTAAATAAAATGGATGTCATTTTAGATCTTGTAAAACAAACTGAAACTGCAAGAGATAAAAATAATGATTTAAGCAAGCAAATAAAAAATAATTTTAATAATGAGGAAAGAACTACAGTTAAGTCTAAGGTTGATGAAATAAGAAATGTTCAACAAACAAATAGGGATCTTGTAGATCAAGCAAAAACATACATAAATAATAGAAATGATGCAAGGAATAATTGGCAAAATGCAGTAAAAAACAGAGATACCGAACTTGCAAATACATATAGAAATCAAATAGATGATTTAACAAGTAAGATTAAAGATGTAAGATCTGAAATTAAAACAAATAAAGATAAGATCGATCCATTAATTAATGATGTTAGAAACTATAGAAATAACAATAAAACAAAAATTGATAACGCAGCTCCTTTATTTGAAAAAATTACTGCTACGCAATTGCAAATTACAAATAAAATTAATGAAAAGGATAGATTATGGATTACATTTTCTGATAATATAAGAGCAAAATCATATGATAGTGCACTATCAGTAATGGACCAGATTATAACACTAAAAAAAGAAATTCTAGATGATATAAATTCTAAAAATAGTGTATTAAATGAAATTCTAGAATTACAAAGAACTTAATAAATATAAATAGACTTTAGAATATATATTAAATTGAACAGATATAAGAACTGTTCAATTTTTTTGTTATAGAATATGTAGTACTATTATTACTTATCTATTTACATAAAAAATAAAATATGATAAAATATAAATATTAAAATAACTTGTAAATACCAAATATTAATATAGGAGGGTAATATGAAAAAAGAGAAAGGTTTTTTAACAATTGGGTATGGTGGACTTTCTATAGAAGACTTTATTAAAATTTTAAAAGATCGGAACGTTAATTGTATAGTAGATATTAGAAGTAGGCCATACAGCAAGAAAAATAAAGATTTTAATAAAGAATCTTTAAGGGAATATTTAATGAAAAACGATATTTTTTATGAATGGTACGGAAAAGAATTGGGTGGTAGAAGTAAAAATAAGGAACTATATAATGAAAAAGGTATAATTGATTATGATAAAATATCACAAACCGAAAGTTTTAAAGATGGAATATCAAAACTTGATGAATTAAGCAAAGTTAAAAATGTATGTGTAATGTGTACAAAAGAAGATCCATCTGAGTGTCACAGATTTTATATTGTTTCAAGAGCATTTAAAGGAAAAGGATATAAGATATGCCATCTTTTGAAAAATAATTCGTATATTTCTAATGATCAATTAGAAGAAAAGATGGCTCATCTTTAACTGTATGATTCTCACAAATAGTTTTATTACTTTTAAAATTTTTTAAAAAATTAATATTTTTAATTGACTTTGTAATAAAGTAATGTTATACTGTATATAGTGTATATATACAGTATATTTTTTGAGGTGAAAGATGAATATTATTATAAGTAATAGTAGTGATAGTCCAATATATGAACAAATAGTTAATCAAATAAAAAATCAAATAATTGATGACTCTCTAAAGTCTGGCGATTTACTACCATCAATAAGATCTCTTGCAAAAGATTTAAAGATTAGTGTGATAACTACAAAAAGGGCTTATGAAGATCTTGAAAGGGAGGGTTTTATTGAAGTAGTTCCAGGAAAAGGATGTTATGTTGCAAATAAGAATAAAGATTTTATAAGAGAAGAGCAGTTAAAATTATCTGAAGTTTTTTTACAAAAAGCAGTTGACATTGCAAAAAGAAGCAATATTTCATACGAAGAATTAGCAAATATACTATTATTATTATATGATGATAATGAAAATCTATAAAACTTATATATAGGAGGAATTTATGGAAAATATTTTAGAAGTAAAAAACTTAAATAAAATATACCAAGATTTTAAATTAGAAAATATTAATTTAACTATTCCCTATGGCTGTATAATGGGAATAATAGGGGAAAATGGTGCTGGAAAAACTACCATAATAAAATCGATTTTAAATGTTATAAATATAGATTTTGGAGATGTAAAGATATTTGGAATGGATGTTAAAAAAAATGAAAAATTAATTAAAAAGGATATTGGTACTGTTCTTGATGATAGCTTTTTATCTGAGTATCTAACACCAAAAGATGTAGGTATAATAATGAGTAAATTCTATGATACTTGGAATAATAGTATTTACAGCGATTATTTAAAAAAATTTAATTTACCAGAAGACAAATTTATAAAAACATTTTCTTCAGGTATGAAAATGAAAATAAAAATTATTACTGCGCTTTCTCATAATCCAAAATTATTAATACTTGATGAACCAACTAGTGGTCTTGATCCGGTAGCAAGGAATGAAATATTAGATATACTTATGGAATTTATACAAGATGATAAAAGAAGTGTATTATTATCTACTCATATAACTAGTGATTTGGAACATATTGCGGATTATATAACATTTGTAAATAAAGGAAATATTGTTTTTACAAAAACACGAGAAGAAACATTAGATAATTTTGGTATACTTAAATGTTCAGAACAAGATTTTAAGAACATAGATAAAAATGATATGATAAGATTTAAGAAAAATAAATATGATTATGAAATATTAGTTGAAAATAAAAACAAGTGCAGAACTAAATATCCAAATAATATAATAGATAAACCTACAATAGAAGATATAATGCTGCTTTATATAAGGGGGGAAAAAGTATGAGAGGATTAATTTATAAAGATTTATTAACTTTAAAAAGTTATAGAAAGACTCTGCTATTATTTTCTGTTGTTTATATACTTGTTGGAATAGTAAATGAGAATAATCTATATATGCTACCAATAATCTTACCACTTATATTTTTCATGGCATCAATATCGACATTTAGCTATGATGAACAGGCAAAATGGGATAAATTTGGTTTAACTTTACCAACGGATAGAAAAGAAATTGTAAAATCTAAGTATTATTTTTACATTGTACTTAATATACTAAGTATAATAATAAGTACAATCCTAATATATATAGTAAAAACTTTATTATATAATAATATTGATTTTAAAGAATTATTAATGGTTATAATATCATCAACATTTACTATATACATTGTTGGACTTATTCAAATTCCAATAATATATAAATATGGTGTAGAAAAAGGAAGACTTCAACTATTTATTTTATTTTTTATAATTACATTATTAATTGGTTCCGGAGCATTATTAGTAAAAAATATAATTGATTTGGATGTTTTAAGTAGCCAAATATTAAAACTATTTGATAATTTTAAGTTATTTATACCAATAATATTAATTATACTTTATTATATTTTTTATAAAATATCGTATAAAATATCATATAATATTTACTTGAAAAAAGAGTTTTAAATAATTAACAATCCTATATTAATACTAATTAAATAACATCACATATGACTGTAAATAATCATATATTAATATAGGATAGTTATTAAAATAGAGTCAACTATCCGAAATAGGAGGTTGATTTTTTTTGAATGAAATTATAAAAAATGAACTAGTAAAAGAGATGTCATATCAAAATGAAGTAATATTAAAATATAGAATTGAGTATCCACAGATTGGTTCTACTAGTTTTCAAGTTGGTAAAACAAGATTTAATGAATTTTATAGACAAAAAGCGTTAGAATTACAATCATATGCTGAAAATGAATTATATAAAATGGCAGTTGATTCATATGATTTTGCTAAGAAAAATGGTTATCCAGTAATGCAGTACGAATTAATACTTGAATATACTGTTACATATAATGAGATTTGTGTAGTAAGTTTACATTCAGATCAATATACATTCACTGGTGGAGCACATGGAAATACAATTAGGAGTTCACAAACTTGGAATCTGAAAAGTGGCGATATGCTTACATTAAGTGAGCTATTCCAAAATAATTCTAATTACATAATAGATATACTAAAAGAAATAAATTTGCAAATAGCAAATGAAATAAGTATTGGAGAAAATTATTATTTTGATAATTATTCAGAATTATTAGTCCAAAACTTTAATCCACAAAGTTTTTATTTAACACCGCTTGGAGTTGCAATATATTATCAACAATATGATATAGCACCATATTCAAGTGGAATACCAACATTTGTTATAAATTATAGCATTATGCCAATTAATTTACCTTATTGTTATTAAAATTTACAATATATAAATAACCAAAAATCAGAAATGAATTTCTATTTTGGTTATTTTTTTTAATTTATTAACATTCTGATTGAACTAATTTATTACTTATGATAAAATTTAATTTGAATATGAGGTGATATAATGAAATTAGTGTCATGGAATGTAAACGGATTAAGAGCAGTAATGAAAAAAGGATTCGAGGATTTCTTTAGTAGTATAGATGCTGATATTTTTTGTCTACAAGAAACCAAAATGCAAGAGGGGCAATTGGATTTAGATTTTAAAGATTATTATATATATTTTAATAGTGCACAAAAGAAAGGATATTCAGGTACTGCTGTTTTTACTAAAATAAAACCAATTAATGTAACATATGGTATAGGTATAGAAGATCATGATAAAGAAGGAAGAGTAATTACACTTGAATATGAAAATTTTATCTTAGTTAATATTTATACTCCTAATTCTAAGAAAGAACTTGAAAGGTTAGACTATAGGATGCAGTGGGAGGACGAAATAGTTAAATATTTAAAAAGATTAAATGAAGAAAAGCCTGTAATAATGTGTGGAGATTTAAATGTGGCACATCAAGAAATAGATATAAAAAATCCAAAGCAAAATAGAAAAAGTGCTGGATTTACTGATGAAGAAAGGGGAAAGATGACTACCCTTTTATCAAATGGTTTTATTGATACATTTAGATATATGTATCCCGAAATGAAGGATGCATATTCATGGTGGTCATATTTTGCAAATGCTAGAGAAAAAAATATAGGATGGAGAATTGATTATTTTATTGTATCTAGTGATATAAAGGATACAATAAAGGATGCATATATTTATAGTGAAATAATGGGAAGTGATCATTGTCCTGTTGCACTAGAAATATTTGATTAAAGATAGGAAGGTGAATATATGTCAAATTTACTTATTTTTCAAATTCTTACATTTATTTTTGGTGCAATAACAATAATTATGGCTATTATATCTTCAGTATTAAATAAGTATACAGGAATTCCGATACTTTTATTAATATTAACACTTATATTAAATGCAATTAGTCGTAGTATAGAAAAGAAACATTTGAAAAAAGAAGAAGAGAAAATTGATGATTTAATAAATGAGGTAAAAAAGTCAAAATAATAGAAAAGCAAAATAGAATTTATGATTCTACTTTGCTTTTTTTACGTAATCATATAGGAAGTAAAGTCACATATGATATATTGGAGTGATTTTATGGTTAAATTAAGTGTGTGCATGATTGTAAAAAATGAAGAAGATGTAATTGGAAGATGTTTAGAATGTGTGAAAAAGTTTGCAGATGAGATTATAATTGTAGATACTGGATCAACTGACAAGACTAAGGAAATAGTGTCAAAATATACTAAGAAAATTTATGATTATATTTGGAATGATAATTTTGCTGATGCAAGGAATTTTTCTTTTTCAAAAGCTACAAAAGAATATTTAATGTGGTTAGATGCAGATGATGTAATACAAAAAGATGAAATAGAAAAGATAAAAGCTTTAAAGAAAAATATTGATAAAACTGTTGATATATATATGCTAAAATATAATGTTGGTTTTGATTCAGAAGGTAAACCAAATTTTACATATTATAGGGAAAGAATAGTAAAAGGCGAAAAACAATATAAATGGGTGGGTCCGATTCATGAAGCTATACCACCTGTAGGAAATATCAAATTTGTAGATATAAGTATAGATCATAAAAAGGTTCATTCAACTGAAAAAGGAAGAAATTTAAGGATATTTAAGAAAATGATTGATGAAAATATAGAGTTTAGTGCAAGGCAGCAGTATTACTATGCACGAGAACTTTATTATAATGAGCAATATGATGATGCAATAGAAAATTTCAATAAATTTTTAGATAATAAAGAGGCCACTTTAGAAAATAAGATAAATGCTTGTTTAGAACTTTCAAAATGCTATAAAATAAAAATGGATATAAATAATTCTATTTTTAGTTTATTTAGAAGCTTTGAGTATGATACTCCAAGACCAGAAGTATGTTGCAATATAGGAAATCATTTTTTTGATAATAGGAATTATGAATTAGCAATATTTTGGTACAGATTTGCATCTACAAGAAGTATAAAAAATGAAACAAATGCTTTTTTTAATATGGATTATCATAAATTTATACCCTATATGCAGTTATGTTTATGCTATTATAGAATAGGTAATATAGAAAAAGCAAAATTATACAATAGAAAAGCTGAAAAAATAAAACCAAATGATAAAAGTGTGATTCATAATAAAAATTTTTTTGATAAATTGTAATTAGAAACTTACAAATAATAACGGCTTGTATAAATCTTGAATATAATATAAGTATAGAGCAAAACTCTATTAAGAAAGAAGGAGGAATACAAGCAATGAGTAATTGCAATGGATATACAAATAACCAAGGATGTATACCATCATGCTGTTCATGTGTAGGCCCAGCAGGCCCAACAGGCCCAAGAGGATGTCCAGGTTGTCCAGGTCCAACAGGTCCAACAGGAGCAACAGGACCAACAGGTAATACTGGTGCAATAGGTCCAACAGGTCCAACAGGTCCAACAGGCCCAACAGGCCCGACAGGAATTACAGGTGCAATAGGTCCAACAGGTCCGACAGGTCCAACGGGAGCAACAGGACCATCTGGTGTAGGCCCAACAGGTCCAACA